>NZ_JBJQKY010000038.1:0-36430 GCF_046486595.1 Escherichia sp. WS3063 | reverse complement strand
GAATTACGTGTTCACTCTTGAGACTTGGTATTCATTTTTCGTCTTGCGACGTTAAGAATCCGTATCTTCGAGTGCCCACACAGATTGTCTGATAAATTGTTAAAGAGCAGTTGCGACGCGGCTTTCAGCTCACTGTCGCGAGGTGGCGTATATTACGCTTTCCTCTTTCAGAGTCAACCCTGAATTTCAGGATTTTTCTCTTCAACCGAACCGGCTGTTTGTGTGAAGTGATTCACATCCGCCGTGTCGATGGAGGCGCATTATAGGGAGTTCTCCGCAGGCCGCAATAGAAAAATTGCAGAAAAATGACTGACTGCTGCATTCCCCAGCAAAACCCCGCTTTATACCTTTTTACGCACAGAGTTATCCACAATCATCAATGTAATTTCTGTATTTTTCCCACGGTAAACACTGTCAAAATTGTGATCACCATTGAAAGAGAAAAATTCGCGAGCGTTGCGCAAACGTTTTCGTTACAATGCGGGCGAAAAATAAGGATGCCCCGTTAGGGGCGTTAGCTGAGTTTTTCGCGAAAAATTCAGCTAACGCTCTCTGTAATAGTCAAATCCAGGGGATTTACCATGCAACAACGTCGTCCAGTCCGCCGCGCTCTGCTCAGTGTTTCTGACAAAGCCGGTATCGTCGAATTCGCCCAGGCACTTTCCGCACGCGGTGTGGAGCTGCTGTCTACAGGGGGCACAGCCCGTCTGTTAGCAGAAAAAGGTCTGCCGGTAACCGAAGTTTCCGATTACACCGGTTTCCCGGAGATGATGGATGGACGCGTGAAGACCCTGCATCCGAAAGTACATGGTGGCATTCTGGGCCGTCGCGGCCAGGACGATGCCATTATGGAAGAACATCAGATCCAGCCTATCGATATGGTGGTTGTTAATCTGTATCCGTTCGCCCAGACCGTTGCTCGTGAAGGCTGCTCGCTGGAAGATGCGGTTGAGAACATCGATATCGGCGGCCCGACGATGGTGCGCTCTGCCGCCAAGAACCATAAAGATGTCGCCATCGTGGTGAAGAGCAGCGACTACGACGCCATTATTAAAGAGATAGATGCCAATGAAGGCTCCCTGACTCTGGAAACTCGCTTTGACCTTGCCATCAAAGCCTTCGAACACACCGCCGCCTACGACAGCATGATTGCCAACTACTTCGGCAGCATGGTTCCGGCTTACCACGGTGAAAGCAAAGAAGCCGCCGGTCGCTTCCCACGCACGCTGAACCTGAACTTCATTAAGAGGCAGGATATGCGTTACGGCGAGAACAGCCACCAGCAGGCTGCCTTCTATATAGAAGAGAATGTCAAAGAAGCCTCCGTTGCTACCGCAACCCAGGTTCAGGGTAAAGCCCTCTCTTATAACAACATCGCCGATACCGATGCGGCGCTGGAGTGCGTGAAAGAGTTCGCCGAGCCGGCATGTGTGATTGTGAAGCACGCCAACCCTTGCGGCGTGGCTATCGGCAATTCCATTCTTGATGCTTACGATCGCGCGTACAAAACCGACCCGACCTCCGCATTCGGCGGCATTATCGCCTTTAACCGCGAGCTGGATGCGGAAACCGCGCAGGCCATCATTTCTCGTCAGTTTGTTGAAGTGATTATTGCGCCGTCCGCCAGCGAAGAAGCCCTGAAAATCACCGCCGCCAAACAGAACGTACGCGTCCTGACCTGCGGTCAGTGGGGCGAGCGTGTTCCGGGTCTTGATTTCAAACGCGTGAACGGCGGTCTGCTGGTTCAGGATCGCGATCTGGGAATGGTCGGTGCGGAAGAACTGCGCGTCGTCACCAAACGCCAGCCGAGCGAACAGGAACTGCGTGATGCGCTGTTCTGCTGGAAGGTGGCGAAGTTCGTGAAATCCAACGCCATCGTCTATGCCAAAAACAATATGACCATCGGCATTGGCGCGGGCCAGATGAGCCGCGTGTACTCCGCGAAAATCGCCGGTATTAAAGCGGCCGATGAAGGTCTGGAAGTGAAAGGTTCCTCGATGGCTTCTGACGCGTTCTTCCCGTTCCGCGACGGTATTGATGCCGCCGCCGCTGCGGGCGTGACCTGCGTAATCCAGCCTGGCGGTTCTATCCGTGATGACGAAGTGATTGCCGCCGCCGACGAGCACGGTATTGCAATGCTCTTCACCGACATGCGCCACTTCCGCCATTAATGGAGCAATAGATGAAAGTATTAGTGATCGGTAATGGCGGGCGCGAGCACGCGCTGGCCTGGAAAGCGGCGCAGTCGCCGCTGGTTGAAACTGTTTTTGTTGCTCCGGGTAACGCAGGCACTGCGCTGGAACCTGCACTGCAAAACGTCGATATCGGCGTAACCGATATCCCGGCGCTGCTGGATTTCGCACAAAACGAAAAGGTAGATCTAACCATCGTCGGCCCGGAAGCGCCGCTGGTGAAAGGCGTGGTTGACACCTTCCGCGCCGCCGGGCTGAAAATCTTCGGCCCAACCGCAGGTGCGGCCCAACTGGAAGGCTCAAAAGCGTTTACCAAAGATTTCCTGGCCCGCCATAAGATCCCTACGGCGGAATACCAGAACTTCACCGAGGTAGAACCTGCGCTGGCGTATCTGCGTGAGAAAGGCGCGCCAATCGTCATTAAAGCTGACGGTCTGGCTGCCGGGAAAGGCGTTATCGTGGCGATGACGCAGGAAGAAGCGGAAGCGGCTGTTCACGATATGCTGGCGGGCAACGCTTTTGGCGACGCGGGGCATCGCATCGTTATCGAAGAGTTCCTCGACGGCGAAGAAGCGAGCTTTATCGTGATGGTGGACGGTGAGCATGTGCTGCCGATGGCCACCAGCCAGGATCACAAACGCGTAGGCGATAAAGATACCGGGCCGAACACCGGCGGGATGGGCGCTTACTCCCCTGCGCCAGTAGTGACCGATGAGGTTCATCAGCGCACGATGGAACGAATCATCTGGCCAACCGTGAAAGGCATGGCGGCAGAAGGCAACACCTACACTGGTTTTCTCTACGCGGGCCTGATGATCGACAAACAGGGCAATCCGAAGGTTATTGAATTTAACTGCCGCTTTGGCGATCCAGAAACCCAACCGATTATGCTGCGCATGAAGTCCGATCTGGTTGAACTCTGCCTGGCAGCCTGTGAAGGCAAGCTGGACGAGAAAACGTCCGAGTGGGATGAACGCGCTTCTCTCGGCGTGGTGATGGCTGCGGGTGGATATCCGGGCGATTACCGCACCGGCGATGTGATCCACGGCCTGCCGCTGGAAGAAGTGTCTGACGGCAAAGTGTTCCACGCGGGCACGAAACTGGCGGATGACGAGCAGGTAGTGACCAGCGGCGGGCGCGTACTGTGCGTCACCGCGCTGGGTCATACCGTGGCAGAAGCGCAGAAACGCGCTTATGCCTTAATGACCGATATCCATTGGGACGACTGCTTCTGCCGGAAAGATATCGGCTGGCGCGCTATCGAACGCGAGCAGAACTAACGCGACAGTTTTGCCAAGAGCGTTTTGCGCGTGATCCCTAACTGACGGGCGGCTTCGGTTTTGTTGCCGCCCGTTTTCTCCAGTGCCGCAAGAATCACCTCTTTTTCGACTTCCACCAGCGGCTGAATATCCTGACTTTGTACCAGCGGGATCGGCGTACTCGCAATCGCCAGCGGCAGCTCGCGTTCGGAAATATATTCCCCGGTCAGCAGCACCACCGCCCGTTCCACCGCGTTTTCCAGTTCACGAATATTTCCCGGCCAGTCGTAGTGAATCAGCAGATCCATCGCCTGGGGCGTAAAACCTTTTACCGCCTTGCGATTACGCTCGGCAAAGCGCTGAAGAAAATGGTTTGCCAGCAGAGGAATATCTTCCCGCCGCTGACGCAGCGACGGAACTTCAATCGCCACCACGTTCAGGCGATAGTAGAGATCCTGGCGAAAACGCCCGGCATTCACCTCTGCGGCAAGATCGCGATGAGTCGCCGCAATCAGCCGGACATCAACCGAGATGGTCTGGTTGCTGCCGACACGCTGAACTTCGCGCTCCTGAATCGCACGCAGCAGACGAACCTGCATCATCGGCGAGATATCGCCAATTTCATCGAGAAACAGCGTGCCGCCGTCCGCCTCAACAAAGCGCCCTTCCCGCCGTTTGTCGGCTCCGGTAAACGCCCCTTTTTCGTGACCGAACAATTCAGATTCCAGCAAGGATTCGTTGAGTGCCGCACAGTTGAGCGTTACCAGTGGTTTTTCACTCCGTGCGCTACTGGCGTGAATCGCCCTGGCGACCAGCTCTTTACCGGTGCCGGAATCGCCGTGGATCAGCACTGTGGCTTCCGATGGCGCGACGAGGGCGATTTCACTGAGCAGGTGTTGCATCGCCGGGCTTTTACCGACCATACCGAACTGGCTGGCAGACACCGCAGGCGTTTCAGCGTCAATACTGTGCGTATGCGCGAGCGCCTTTTCCAGCGTCGCCTGCAGGTTATCGAAATCCAGCGGCTTGATGAGATAATCCAGCGCCCCGGTTTTCAACGCCTCTACCGCCGTCTCGACGCTGGAGTACGCGGTCATAATCAGTACCGGAATTGCCGGATTTAACGCTTTGATCTCTTTGAGCGTGGCGATGCCGTCCATCTCTGCCATTCGCACATCGCAAAGCACAAGATCAAAAACCTGTTCCCGCACCTGCTCCAGCGCCTGTCGCCCGCTGTTCGCCAGCGCGACGTTATAGCCCCAGCCGCGCAGCAAAGCCTGCAAAATAGTGCAGTGGCTAATGTCATCATCCACCACCAGAATATCGATATTATCGTGCGTCATCCTTGTGGGTCCTTACGCGTAATATTGACCGGAAGCCAGAGGGTGAACGTTGCGCCTTTTCCCTCCTGGCTTGCGACCTGAATTGTACCACCGTGTTGTTCAACAATATTATGCACGACCGCCAGCCCCAGTCCGGTGCCTTCGGCTTTGGTGGTGAAGTACGGGGTGAAGATGGCTTCAAGCTGATCTGCCGCAATTCCCTTACCGCTGTCGGTAACGCTGATTTTCACACCCGTGCCGCTTTCGCTGGCCGTCACGCTAATCACGCCATGCTGACCAATCGCCTGAATAGCATTGAGATAGAGATTCAACAGGACCTGAGTCAGCCTGTCCGGATCGGCCTGAATTTCCGGTAATGTGTCGTTGGCGGTAAAGCGTAACTGGATCTCCCGGCTGTTTGCATCCTGGCTTACCAGCTGTAATGAGTGGTTAATCAGCGTGTTGAGATCCACCGCCTGCAAAGCCAGATGCGTTGGCTTAACCAGTTCCAGCAACTCGCTTACCACGCGGTTTAAACGGTCGGCTTCTTTCGCCATCACCTGCGCCAATTGATGCGCTTCTCCCCCTGCTGGCGCGCGTTCGGCAAAGTATTTCGCCAGTCCTTTAATCGAGGAAAGTGGGTTACGGATTTCGTGGGCAACGCCTGCCGCAAGATGCCCCAGCGCCACCAGCTTCTCTTTGCGCTTCATTTCATCTTGTAGAAGCTGGCGCGAGCGCAGATAGCGGCGATACCAGAAGAATGACAATACGCTTGCCAGCAAGACCGTCGCCAGGGCGAAGAGGATAATCAGGGTGTTTCTCTGCTCACGATCTTCGGCACTCACAATATTACTGGCGTCGAAAGCGATGAAAATTGCTTGTGGTGTTGCGGCATACTGCTGCATATGGCGCATCCGGTGCATTCCAGCAGCAAACATCGGTTGAAACTGGCGATAAATTTCCAGAACAGGCTCGCCGTCTGCGCTATCGATCCGCCGCCACGCTTCTTCATCTCCAGGATGTAACTGCTGCATTTCCTGCGGGGAATAAAGCTGTTTTCCCACCATGCCGGAGTTGCTATGCATCACGATTGTTCCTTGTTCATCCGTGACCGCAAACCAACGTACTCCAGGCTGCCCGGCCATTTCTTCCAGTAAGGCCTGCTGCTGCGCATGATGCATGCGCATCCCCATGCCGACGCGCGAGCCGGATTCAAGAGCGCGAATAAGTACACTGCCTTTTTCCAGCAGCGTTTGTCTGGCGGCGGCAGTCTCGCGCCCATAATCGCGAATCACCGTCACCGCAAACAACCCTACCAGCCCAACAATGACCACGGGGAGGATCGCGCTTAACCATTTAGCTAAGGAGTCTTTAGAACGTTGCATAAAACGCATCTTCTTTGCCTGCTCATCCCTTTCTGACAGCAGAAATCATGCCATCTTTTATCAGCGCTTACCCTGCGCTGTAACACAAAGGCTTAAGTTTCAATGAGTAAAAATGACTCGCTACCCGCAGCAGGCGAGTCATTTTTACTCGTTTATCATGCCAGATTACCCGTCATATCAGCGTTTCATCGTTGGCACGGAAGATGCAATACCCGAAGTAAGACAACCACTGGAGGATTAACCATGAAACGGAACACGAAAATTGCCCTGGTAATGATGGCGCTTTCAGCAATGGCGATGGGATCGACATCTGCATTTGCTCACGGCGGACACGGTATGTGGCAGCAAAATGCCGCGCCTTTGACCAGCGAACAACAGACAGCGTGGCAGAAAATCCATAATGACTTTTACGCTCAAAGCAGCGCACTGCAACAGCAACTGGTGACGAAGCGTTATGAATACAATGCCCTGTTAGCCGCGAACCCACCGGATAGCAGCAAAATTAACGCGGTCGCCAAAGAGATGGAGAATTTGCGTCAGTCGTTAGATGAGTTACGGGTGAAACGAGATATTGCGATGGCTGAAGCGGGTATTCCGCGCGGTACCGGAATGGGCATGGGTTACGGTGGTTGCGATGGTGGCGGTCATATGGGTATGGGCCACTGGTAAATCAGAACGTTTTCTCGTTGGGTTGCCAGCGACAGAAATCAGAGTTTGCCACCAACAGTAATTGCGAACCTTCGGGCGCTTCCAGCCATGCCACGCTGACATCAACAGAAGAGCGGCTCTGGCGGCGCTCGATATGCGCTATCGCCTGCGAATCTAAATCAGGTTTAATGGTTTGCCCTTCGCAGGTGGTCACGGTCTGTTCCATCGCATGCCAGCGCCCCTGGCGCAGCACGACTCTCCCCTGACGTAAGGCATCGCTAATCTGGCGGATCTGATCAGCACGATAACGGTATAAATCGATTTGGTCGTTAGAAAGCTGCTGCTTTTCCCCATCGGATTCACGTTGCATAAAGCTCAGATCGCCGCGATCGTCAAAACGCGCGCGAATGTTCACCGGCGGTTTGCTGTAAACATTGATATTGATGAGCGTGAGGTTATCGCCCTGCCAGCGATACTCTCGCGTGGTGGTATCGCCACTGCGCCACGGGCTAAACACGGCAAGCAGATGCACATTATCGCCGCTGTCTTTTCGCCAGATGCGTACCGCGCCCTGGTCTTCAGCAAATCCACTGGCGGTAAAGGGAGGAAGTGAAGAGTTGTGACTACAGGCAGTGAGAAACAGAACGCCTGCCAGCATCAATGATCGACGCCAGAAAGACAAAAGGGGTGAAACCACCCCTTCGTTAAAACTGTTCACTGCCACGCAATCTTACTTAACTGCGTCTTTCAGTGCCTTGCCAGAAACAAATGCCGGTACGTTAGCAGCGGCAATTTTGATTTCTTTACCGGTCTGCGGGTTGCGGCCAGTACGCTCAGCGCGGTGGTTCACTTTGAAGGTACCGAAACCAACCAGTTGTACAGCATCGCCTTCTTTCAGAGACTCAGTAATTGCAGCCAGAGTGGACTCCAGAGCAGCTTTAGCCTGGGTTTTGGACAGTTCTGCTTTCTCTGCAATTACATCAATCAGTTGAGTCTTGTTCATAAGTTATCCTTACAATGTGTTTATCGCTTGCTAAGCATCGAGTGCGACGGAAATGCCAGAATAGCACTCTCCTGCATACACGCACCGATAGCCACTTTTTTTCGCCCCCCAAATGTAGACCAGACGGGGGGCGAAAGGGAAGACTCCAGGTACGACAAATCAGGCGTTAAATCACGTTTTCTGGTCTTATTGCTGAAAAATTATACCAATATTGCTCTCACCCGCCTCACGCAGGTCTGCCCTAAGGCCTTTTATCAGCTCGATATCGCGTTCTTCGCACTCAGCTAAAAGTCGGAATATTTCCCACTGAATGTCCCATTCTTGCTCTACAGCTGGGTTTTCTTTGAGCTCTTCATCGCTCATTTCGCGACCAGCCTGAGTCATTTCCAGCATCGCAACGGTCGTGATGGAGGTCTTACTCACTTCCACCGCGTGTTCGAGCGTTTCACCACTCAAACGCGAATGGACCAGTTCACTTAACGCCACGCATGCATCGATTGCCGGATAAACGCCGTACAGATCGAAATCATCGGCTGAAGGAATCGCTTCTTCAAATTTCTCCAGTTGGCTGTCGAAATTTACTTTTGCGTCTTTGACGGTCAGCGTTTCCCAGATGAGATCGAGAATGCGGCGGTAAATCTGCCCATCACCAAAACCAGTTTGCTGACAGAATACGGCGTAATTAGGGTACATGCGTTCGCATAAGCAGGCCATAAAAGTGACGTGCTGCCAGCTTTCCAGGCGCTCCAGACGCAGATGAATTGGGTTTTGTAACATGTTGAGTTCTCAAATACGGAAATTATCCGCAGTTTACCTGAATTAGGGCTGATTTGCTGTATAGCGCACGAACGCCGGACGTTCCGAGGCCACCGCGTCCGCCCAGCGCGTTGGCTCCGGCAGACGATAGCCTTTCATGCAGCGTTGTACCCACGCCAGCGCGCTGTCCACGCTAACCCGATGGCCGGTAGCGATAAACAATGGGTTACAGCGCGCTTTGCTGCGCCAGACCCAGGCCAGCTGCTCGCCTTTATCCATCAGTGGGGCCAGCGCGCCCGGTTCGCTGGAGAGCGGTTCGAATTTACCGCAGAGCCGTTTTTTCGCCACGCCTATCGTTGGCACATCCACCAATAAGCCAAAATGGCTGGCGACACCAAGACGGCGAGGATGCGAGATCCCGTGACCATCGACAAACACTAAATCCGGCTTTTGTGACAGCATCTCCCACGCTGCCAGCAGCGCAGGATATTCGCGGAAGGAGAGAAAACCTGGAATATGAGGCATGGTGGTGGCGATGCGGGCCACTTTATACTCCACCAGCTCAAGCGAGGGGTATTTCAGCAGCACCATCGCCGCTCGCGTCACTTCTCCGCCCTGCTCAAATCCGACATCGGCTCCGGCGATCAGATCCGGTGGATCTTTATCGAGTCGATCCTCGCGGATCACAGAAGAAGCCAGTTCGATTTGTTGAGCGCGTAATGACGCGAGATCCATAATCGCTCCTTAGCGGTGATACTGTTCAGACAAGCGATGCACTGCCTCCACAAACACGCCAGCATGTTCTGGCGGCACATCCTGATGAATGCCGTGACCAAGGTTAAAGACATGACCTTCGCCGTGACCGAAACCGGCAAGTATAGTCGCAACTTCTTCTTCAATGCGGGCAGGCGGTGCGTACAGCATCGACGGATCCATATTACCCTGCAACGCGACTTTATTGCCCACGCGGCGGCGCGCATCGGCGATGTCCGTTGTCCAGTCGAGGCCCAGCGCATCGCAACCGGTTTCTGCCATCGCTTCCAGCCACTGTCCGCCACCTTTGGTAAACAGCGTGACCGGTACGCGGCGACCGTCGTTTTCACGCAGTAAACCATCAACAATTTTATGCATGTAATAGAGCGAGAACTGTTGATAATCGCGCCCGGTAAGCACGCCGCCCCAGGTGTCGAAAATCATCACTGCCTGAGCACCGGCTTTAATCTGCGCATTCAGATACAAAGTGACGCTTTTCGCCAGTTTATCGAGTAGCGCGTGCAGCGCCTGCGGATCGGCATACATCATTTTTTTGATCACGGTGAAGGCTTTGCTGCTGCCGCCTTCCACCATGTAGGTCGCCAGCGTCCACGGGCTGCCAGAAAAACCAATCAGCGGCACTTCGCCTTTCAGTTCGCGACGAATGGTACGCACCGCGTTCATCACGTAACCCAGCTCATCTTCCGGGTCCGGAATTGGCAGTTTATCGACGTCGGCTTTGCAGGTGACTGGCGAGGTAAAACGCGGACCTTCTCCGGCTTCAAAATAGAGCCCTAACCCCATCGCGTCCGGCACGGTGAGGATATCGGAAAAGAGGATCGCCGCATCCAGCGGGTAGCGACGCAGCGGTTGCAAAGTCACTTCGCACGCCAGCTCGGCGTTTTTGCACAGCGACATAAAATCGCCCGCCTGGGCGCGCGTGGCTTTATATTCCGGTAGATAGCGACCCGCCTGGCGCATCATCCATACTGGAGTGACATCAACGGGCTGGCGCAGCAGCGCCCGCAGATAACGATCGTTTTTAAGTTCGGTCATTTTGGCTGTTCCTTAGTGCGTCAGGCGGTCAGTGTATCATCACTCATACTCTGCCCGACACATCGCCACTGTATCTTCTATCAGACGGCGCGCTACGGTGCCGGGCGGCGGGAGTAACGGCAAATCGTCATAGCGATACCAGTTCGCCTCAAGCAATTCTTTCGGGTCGATCACGATCTCGCCGCTGTCATATTCCGCCATAAACGCGGTCATTAAAGACTGAGGAAACGGCCACGGCTGGGAAGTCACGTAACGCAAGTTTTTAACTTTAATTCCGCTCTCTTCCATCACTTCCCGCGCGACAGCCTGCTCGAGGGTTTCGCCCACTTCGACGAATCCGGCAAGTACCGTATGGACACCGTTACGATGGCTGGTATGCTGGGCGAGGAGGATCGAATCATCGCGACGGATGGCAACAATAATGCAGGGGGCGATTTGCGGGTAGTAACGCTCACGGCAATGGCTGCACAGCATCGCCCATTCGGTTTTACTTGGATACATTTCATGCCCGCAGTAACCACAGTATTTATGCGATCGGTAAAACTCTGCCAGTTGTACGCCTCGTCCGGCCAGTTGAAACAGCCCAACATCGAGATCAATGACCTGACGTACCGACCCCATATCGTGACGCCGCTGCTGTTGTACTAACCAAACAGGTTCCCCCTGCCATTCGCCGATTTGTAGTGCGCGCTGACCCACAAGATCGAAATTTGCCGCTTCGCCATATGGCAATTCTCCCTTCGGCAACCATAATTTTTGTTCATGGCTGACGACCCACCAGCCGTGATCTAATTTTTCAATTATACGATCCATAGCTCTTGCACTACCTTTGCATCACTGGCATGTTTAACATGGTTTTTACATTTCTCACTGAGCAGTTTTTGAATACAAACTTGCGGAGTCAATCATGCTTAACCAGCTCGATAACCTGACGGAGCGCGTCAGAGGAAGTAACAAACTGGTTGATCGCTGGCTACATGTACGTAAGCATCTGCTCGTGGCTTACTACAATCTGGTTGGCATTAAGCCTGGCAAAGAATCGTACATGAGGCTAAACGAAAAAGCCCTTGATGATTTTTGTCAGAGCCTGGTCGATTACTTGTCTGCCGGACATTTCAGTATTTATGAGCGCATTCTTCATAAACTGGAAGGCAATGGGCAACTCGCACGCGCCGCGAAGATTTGGCCACAACTCGAAGCCAATACCCAACAGATTATGGATTACTACGATTCCAGCCTGGAAACCGCTATCGATCATGATAATTACCTTGAGTTTCAACAGGTTTTATCTGACATCGGCGAGGCGCTGGAAGCGCGCTTTGTGCTGGAAGATAAGCTGATTCTGCTGGTGCTTGACGCCGCCCGCGTCAAACATCCTGCTTGAGTTCTGCGCTGTTAACGCGTAATTTACATTCAACGCCCCGTTTGTGGGGCTAATTTCTTGTCGGAGTGCCTTAACTGGCTGAGACCGTTTATTCGGGATCCGCGGAACCTGATCAGGCTAATACCTGCGAAGGGAACAAGAGTTAATCTGCTATCGCATCGCCTTTGCGGCGATCGTCTCTTGCTTCATCCGTCGTCTGACAAGCCACGTCCTTAACTTTTTGGAATGAGCTATGTCTGCAACAAAACTGACCCGCCGCGAACAACGCGCCCAGGCCCAACATTTTATCGACACCCTGGAAGGCACCGCCTTTCCAAACTCAAAACGCATTTATATCACTGGCACACAACCCGGCGTGCGCGTGCCGATGCGTGAGATCCAGCTTAGCCCGACGCTAATTGGTGGTAGCAAAGAACAGCCGCAGTACGAAGAAAACGAAGCGATTCCGGTCTACGACACCTCCGGTCCGTATGGCGATCCACAGATCGCCATTGACGTGCAGCAAGGACTGGCAAAACTGCGCCAGCCGTGGATCGATGCGCGCGGCGATACCGAAGAACTTACCGTGCGCAGTTCCGATTACACTAAAGCGCGACTGGCAGATGATGGCCTCGACGAGCTACGTTTTAGCGGCGTATTAACCCCAAAGCGCGCCAAAGCAGGACGCCGCGTCACCCAACTGCACTACGCCCGCCGGGGCATCATCACGCCCGAAATGGAATTCATCGCCATTCGCGAGAATATGGGTCGCGAGCGCATACGTAGCGAAGTTTTGCGCCACCAGCATCCGGGAATGAGCTTTGGCGCACGTCTGCCGGAAAATATCACTGCGGAATTTGTCCGTGATGAAGTTGCTGCCGGACGTGCGATTATCCCGGCCAACATTAATCATCCGGAATCGGAGCCGATGATTATTGGTCGCAATTTCCTGGTAAAAGTTAACGCCAATATCGGCAACTCGGCGGTCACCTCTTCCATCGAAGAAGAAGTGGAAAAGCTGGTATGGTCCACGCGCTGGGGAGCGGATACGGTGATGGATCTCTCCACCGGTCGCTATATTCACGAAACCCGCGAGTGGATTTTGCGTAACAGCCCGGTGCCGATCGGTACAGTGCCGATCTACCAGGCGCTGGAGAAGGTTAACGGGATCGCCGAAGATCTTACCTGGGAAGCGTTCCGCGACACGCTGCTGGAACAAGCCGAGCAAGGTGTGGATTACTTCACTATCCATGCGGGCGTACTGCTGCGCTATGTGCCGATGACCGCGAAACGCCTGACTGGTATCGTCTCTCGCGGCGGTTCGATTATGGCGAAATGGTGCCTCTCCCATCATCAGGAAAATTTCCTCTATCAACACTTCCGCGAAATTTGTGAAATCTGTGCCGCTTATGACGTTTCGCTGTCGCTGGGCGACGGTCTGCGCCCCGGTTCTGTTCAGGACGCCAACGATGAAGCGCAATTTGCCGAGCTGCATACGCTGGGTGAACTGACCAAAATCGCCTGGGAATATGACGTGCAGGTGATGATTGAAGGTCCTGGGCATGTACCGATGCAGATGATCCGCCGCAATATGACCGAGGAGTTAGAGCACTGCCACGAAGCACCGTTCTATACCCTCGGGCCGCTAACTACTGATATTGCTCCGGGTTATGACCACTTCACGTCGGGGATTGGCGCGGCGATGATTGGCTGGTTTGGCTGCGCGATGCTCTGTTACGTAACGCCAAAAGAGCATCTGGGTCTGCCTAATAAAGAAGATGTTAAGCAGGGGCTTATCACCTATAAGATTGCCGCCCACGCCGCTGACCTGGCGAAAGGGCATCCGGGCGCGCAAATTCGCGATAACGCCATGTCGAAAGCCCGCTTCGAATTTCGCTGGGAAGACCAGTTTAATCTGGCCCTCGACCCGTTTACCGCCCGCGCTTATCACGATGAAACCCTGCCGCAAGAGTCCGGCAAAGTCGCCCATTTTTGCTCCATGTGTGGGCCGAAATTCTGCTCGATGAAAATCAGCCAGGAAGTACGTGATTACGCCGCCGCGCAAACCATTGAAGTGGGAATGGCGGATATGTCGGAGAACTTCCGTGCCAGAGGTGGAGAAATCTACCTGCGTAAGGAGGAAGCGTGATGTATCAGCCTGAGTTTCCTCCTGTACCCTTTCGTTTAGGACTGTACCCGGTGGTTGACAGCGTACAGTGGATCGAACGTCTGTTGGATGCAGGCGTACGTACTCTCCAGCTACGCATCAAAGATCGGCGCGATGAAGAGGTAGAAGCCGATGTGGTGGCGGCAATTGCGCTGGGCCGCCGATATAACGCACGGCTGTTTATCAACGATTACTGGCGGCTGGCGATTAAGCATCAGGCATATGGCGTCCATCTGGGACAGGAAGATTTGCAAGCCACCGATCTCGACGCTATCCGTACAGCGGGCCTGCGGCTGGGCGTTTCGACTCATGATGATATGGAAATCGACGTCGCGCTGGCGGCACGTCCTTCTTATATCGCGCTGGGACATGTGTTTCCGACACAAACCAAACAGATGCCTTCCGCACCGCAGGGGCTGGAACAGCTGGCACGGCATGTTGAGCGCCTGGTGGATTATCCCACCGTGGCGATTGGCGGTATCAGTCTGCCGCGCGCGCCTGCGGTGATAGCAACGGGTGTCGGCAGTATCGCCGTCGTCAGCGCCATTACTCAAGCCGCAGACTGGCGTTTGGCAACGGCACAGTTGCTGGAAATTGCAGGAGCTGGCGATGAATGACCGTGACTTTATGCGTTATAGCCGCCAAATCCTGCTCGACGATATCGCTCTGGACGGGCAGCAAAAACTGCTCGACAGCCAGGTGCTGATTATTGGTCTTGGCGGGCTGGGTACACCTGCTGCGCTATACCTGGCGGGGGCTGGCGTCGGGACGCTGGTACTGGCAGATGACGACGATGTGCATTTAAGCAATCTGCAACGACAAATCCTCTTTACCACTGAAGATATCGATCGCCCGAAATCACAGGTCAGCCAACAGCGACTGACACAGTTGAATCCCGACATTCAACTGATGGCATTACAACAACGATTAACGGGTGAGACGTTAAAAGATGCGGTTGCACAAGCCGATGTGGTGCTCGACTGTACTGACAATATGGCGACTCGCCAGGAGATTAATGCCACCTGCGTGGCACTCAACACGCCGCTTATCACCGCCAGCGCGGTCGGATTTGGCGGTCAGTTGATGGTACTGACGCCGCCCTGGGAGCAGGGGTGTTACCGCTGCCTGTGGCCAGATAACCAGGAGCCAGAACGCAACTGCCGCACGGCGGGCGTGGTTGGCCCGGTGGTCGGGGTTATGGGCACTTTACAGGCACTGGAAGCGATTAAGTTATTAAGCGGTATAGAGACGCCTGCGGGAGAACTCCGACTGTTCGACGGTAAATCGAGCCAGTGGCGCAGCCTGGCTTTGCGCCGCGCCAGCGGTTGCCCGGTATGTGGAGGATGCAATGCAGATCCTGTTTAACGATCAACCGATGCAGTGTGTCGCCGGACTAACTGTTCACGAACTGCTGGAGCAACTCGATCAACAACAAGCAGGTGCGGCACTGGCGATTAATCAGCAAATCGTCCCGCGGGAACAATGGGCGCAACATATCGTGCAGGATGGCGACCAGATCCTGCTTTTTCAGGTTATTGCAGGGGGTTGAGATGTTACGTATTGCGGACAAAACGTTTGATTCACATCTGTTTACCGGCACAGGGAAATTCGCCTCTTCACAACTGATGATGGAGGCGATCCGCGCTTCCGGCAGCCAGCTGGTGACACTGGCGATGAAACGCGTCAACTTGCGCCAGCACAACGACGCTATCCTCGAACCGCTTATCGCGGCGGGTGTGACCCTGCTGCCAAATACATCCGGGGCGAAAACAGCGGAAGAAGCCATTTTCGCTGCCCATCTGGCTCGTGAAGCGTTAGGCACAAACTGGCTAAAATTAGAGATTCACCCTGACGCCCGCTGGCTGTTGCCCGATCCCATCGAAACCCTGAAAGCTGCCGAAACGCTGGTACAACAGGGATTTGTCGTGCTGCCTTACTGCGGGGCCGATCCGGTATTGTGTAAACGTATGGAAGAAGTCGGCTGTGCAGCGGTGATGCCGCTCGGCGCGCCGATTGGCTCGAATCAGGGACTGGAAACCCGTGCCATGCTGGAGATTATTATCCAGCAAGCCACGGTTCCGGTGGTTGTCGATGCTGGCATCGGCGTTCCCAGCCATGCCGCGCAGGCGCTGGAAATGGGGGCCGACGCGGTGTTAGTGAATACGGCGATTGCCGTCGCGGACGATCCCGTCAACATGGCGAAGGCATTTCGTCTGGCAGTAGAAGCAGGCCTGCTGGCACGTCAGTCCGGACCGGGCAGCCGCAGTCATTTTGCTCATGCCACCAGCCCGCTGACCGGATTTCTGGAGGCATCTGCATGAAAACCTTCAGCGATCGCTGGCGACAACTGGACTGGGACGACATCCGCCTGCGTATCAACGGCAAAACGGCTGCTGACGTAGAGCGGGCGCTAAATGCCTCGCAACTCACCCGCGACGACATGATGGCATTGCTATCACCCGCCGCCAGTGGCTATCTGGAACCACTGGCCCAGCGAGCGCAGCGTCTGACCCGTCAGCGATTTGGCAACACAGTTAGTTTCTACGTCCCGCTTTATCTTTCCAATCTTTGCGCTAACGACTGCACGTACTGCGGATTTTCCATGAGCAATCGCATCAAGCGCAAAACACTGGATGAAGCGGATATTGCCAGGGAAAGCGCCGCTATACGGGAGATGGGCTTTGAACATCTGCTTTTAGTCACTGGTGAACATCAGGCGAAAGTGGGGATGGATTACTTTCGTCGTCATCTCCCTGCCCTGCGTGAACAGTTCTCTTCACTACAGATGGAAGTGCAACCGCTGGCGGAGGCGGAATATGCCGAGCTAAAACAGCTGGGTCTCGATGGCGTGATGGTTTATCAGGAGACATATCACGAGGCGACTTATGCCCGCCATCATCTGAAAGGCAAAAAACAGGACTTCTTCTGGCGGCTGGAAACGCCGGATCGGCTGGGCCGTGCGGGGATTGATAAGATAGGCCTCGGCGCGCTAATTGGCCTTTCCGACAGCTGGCGCGTTGACTGCTATATGGTTGCAGAACATTTGCTATGGCTGCAACAGCATTACTGGCAAAGCCGCTACTCTGTCTCCTTCCCACGCCTGCGTCCATGTACTGGCGGCATTGAGCCTGCGTCGATTATGGATGAACGCCAGTTAGTGCAAACCATCTGCGCCTTCCGGCTGCTTGCACCGGAGATTGAACTGTCACTCTCCACGCGGGAATCACCGTGGTTTCGCGATCGCGTGATTCCGCTGGCAATTAATAACGTCAGCGCTTTTTCGAAAACGCAGCCAGGTGGCTATGCCGACAATCACCCCGAGCTGGAACAGTTCTCACCACACGACGATCGCAGGCCGGAAGCGGTTGCTGCCGCGTTAACCGCTCAGGGTTTGCAGCCGGTATGGAAAGACTGGGACAGCTATCTGGGACGCGCCTCGCAAAGGCCATGAGACAGAATGTAAGAACGTAAATTTATTCCGAGCCGCTACGGAAGATGAAAAACGCAAGGTTGTTGAAAGCGTTGTGTTTTTTTATGGTAGTGCCGTCAGCAGGAATGTTGTCCAGGGCGAAAAGCTTCTTCCTCGTTTCGCCCTGCCTTTCTTAAAATAACGTCTCAGTACGCTATTTCATGATTGCCCGCAAAAATATTCATTAATATTTCTATTGTTTTAACAAAGAAGGCACAAGGCTTTAATTGCAAAGCAAGATCGCCGTCAAAACAAGAGTGTGCAATAACCGGTTATAATAATTCCACCCTCACCAAAATATGGTCCAGAACATCATGTCAGCTTACCTAAAAAAAGCGTTATCGATTCATAGTGATGAATTTCGCCCATACGGAAACGTAATTTCTGCAATAAATGTAGATTCATTGCTTAAATACCTTAAAGAGGAAATTTCTGTACCTGAGGATCAGGTGGCATATGTCAGAAGCGATGAGCGCTTAAAGCAATACCCCGCCGTGAGCGACATTCAGCGCCAAATCTACGGTGGAATGCCCGTTCAGGCTGGGTACGTTTGTGGGGTAAATACCACCCAGGATGGCTTTGAATATCACCAGGGAAGTGAAGTCATTATCGCCGCCAGCGATTTTTTCCTGTTTTTAGGTAAACGAGAGTTGATGCAGGGTGACACGTTTAATGGTGAACGTGCAGAGCCGTTTTTCATTCCGGCAAAATCGGTGATTGAACTTTATAGCACAACGCTACATTACTGCCCTATGAGTATCAATGCACAACCTTTTAGTGCAGCGATTATTCTTCTTGATGGAACTAATGAAGATATTGATGGCAAGAATAAACCAACAATATTAAGCAAGCGAAATACCTGGTTTATCGCCCATGAAAGTTTCACTGAGCATCCTTGCCCATTATTAAAAGGGCCGCATCTTTGCGTGAATGATATTATTCATGGGTGAAAATGGCGAAGATTTCTCTTCGCCTGTTCTTTACCCGGCAATTACCGCCACGCTGTCTTTTGTTCGCACGCGTGGTGGCATGGTCAGACCGCAGCGATCCCACTCATTCCCCTGCCATGCACTCGCAAAATAATAATGATTCGCTGCCGATGGGTAGACCACGACCGCCAGTTCATTACGCTTTTTTAGTAAAGACTGTGGCAAGGTGAAACGATATTCCGGCCAGCCCTTTTCGGCAATTAACGTATCGTTAAGCCAGATAGCAACGCTTCCCTGCACTTGCGGTAAATAAAGCTCAATATCGTCGGTAATCGTCTCCAGCGCAAAGCGTAACTGATAATGTCCCGGACCACACCACGTCTCCATCCCCTGCTGCTCCCACCCTTTTGTTACCTCAACGGGTCGGGAAACGTTATCAACCAGCAGTTGCCAGTGCTTATCCAGCACCACCTCGTGGCGACTTTCCACTACCTGCAATGAAAAGCAACGGGCCTGCCAGGGCTCGATTTGTAGCGGATAACTTCCCGTGAGATGCTCTTCCAGCACTGAAACCTCTCCCGTTGCAAGATGCCACTCCGACAACTGCCCACTGAGGCCCGGAAAATGTAGCCAGCCGTAGAGCGGGGTATCTCCGTCGTTAAATACGCTGACGTAACGCGATGTTTCATCCTGGGTAATTCGCGTCCAGACGGCAGTTTTCCGGGAGGGATAGTCAACAAAGGGGTGATCGTTTTTCAGCGTGTCGGCTAACGTGCTGCACTGCGGTTGCGCCTCAATCAGTTTTTGCAGCCTTTCGGTGAGAGAACGATCTTCACCTTTTTCCTCGCTATATGCCGCAAGCTCGCCGGCGATCAGAAGCTGGCCACCAGCGGCGACAAAGTGCTCCAGTTGGCTCAGCGTGGCGGCTGATTTCACCACCTTAACGTCCGCTAACAGAAGCGCAGGGAAATTCATGCCGTTAATGCGCGTTCCATCAGCCTGGAGCAAATTCTCTTCATCAATAAAGAAATATTCAAATCCCTGAGCGCTGAGTTGTTTTGCCCAATATTCGCCTGACTGCCCTTCGTTGCCATCCACGCCACAGTGCCAGAAAGTCCGTTTGGGATAGAGTACGCCAACATCAACGTACGGCTCTCCCTGCTCAAGAAATTCGGCAAGGCGACCAGATTCCTGAGCAAACCCAGCGTGGAAGGCGTACCAGGGCTGGAAGTTAACGCCCGGCGCAAAATCAAAACGCGGGTTACTTAATACGTCGTCATTTGCCTCGCCATCCGTCAGCCAGAACGCGTGCATCAAAAATTGCCGCGCACCGAGGAGGTGATGGCGCAATGCCTGCAACCGGATGTCATGCAGTGAAATTTCCCACTGCCCGGCAGCAAAATGTGTGCATGGCTTCACCCGCGCATAATATTGCTCAACAATGCACCCTTTACGCCCATGAGCGCGCGCCACAGAGTCGCCAACCTTCGCCGCCATCTGCGGCTCGCTATTTCGCGAATCGACAGCCGTAATATCCCGCCAGCCATCGAGAGCAAAGTAATCCATAGCAAAATTACACCGGTTATCTTCGGTGATGATTTTACTGGCGAAATTCCAGCTACTAACGTGACCTAATACTTCATGACCACTTAGCTGTATTCCCCGCTGGTGCGCCCATTCTGACAACGTACCAAAAAAGGCCTGCATCGCCTGGCTGGAATAACAGGAAAGCAGCTCACAGCGCCGACGTGCGGTACGACTGCCAATGTCCATAACTAACGACATCAGGTTTTCTGCCAGGCAGTAAGGTGCCTGTTGCAATGCATCAACAAACCTTTTTTCATACATTAAGGAGGATTTGACCGCGCCAGTATGTTCATTCCATTGCCAGAAACAGGCGTGTGGCTGGTCGAAAAAGAGATACGCCACCGTCTTACCAAAATGATCGCCAAAAGCGCGGGCGTAAGGTTCATAGCCGACACGAATAAAATTTTCTGCCGCTTCGGGCATCAGGTAATTAATCATCCGTGAGGTCAAGCAACGCGCCGCGGCAAAGAGCGTCACTACCGTTTCCGCACCCCAGGGCAGGTCGCTTCCCGTAAAGGTGACCTCAAATTCCTCTGTGGTTGCTTTGGTGATGCGGGCCAATGAAGAAACATCAACAATTTCATCTGCATTGCACTCCCCTGATGAAGAGGTGGCATACGCTGCGACAATTTCCCATTCATCCCACGCCGGTTTACCGCCAGCAAAAATCCACTCCATTCCACACTGCTGTAGCGCCTGCGCATCCGCAGAGCGGATCCCGGAAAGGTGACATGTCAGTACATCTGCAGACCGGCTGGACTGGCTCCAGAAAAGATGGCGCTCACGCAGCTCATCTCTCCCTTCAACGGTCCTTCCCCCGGCGTGCCCGGAAAGCCAGTTGTAATCATCGTAGATGCCCATCATCAGCCCAATATTGGCAGCTTTATCAGCCGTGTAGCGACAGGCTGCCAGCCACTCCTCACTGAGATAACTCTCCAGCGGAAGACTCAGACGTGCGGCTATCTGAAATGAACCATACCCTCCCGCCTGCAGTTGCCTCAGTTGGCTGTCGATCTGCTTTTTGTCCGGAATGGTATGCCAGAACCAGTAGGTTGCAGGCAGGTGCCATACATCAGGATTTTTAAAGTTTTGGCGTGCCTGTGCTAACGAATCATTCATGGCTTTCCCCCTTCTTAATCGGCGGAACATCACAATGACAAATGTATGTCAAAATGGCATACAGCGCCGCGCCCACCAGCATCGCCACCACTACGCCAATATTTGCTGTCGCAAACACGCTGGTTTTGGTTTCTGCCGTCAGTAAGAAGCCGACCAGGTGAGCAATCCACGGATCGCCTGAGGTGATGGTTCCCATGCCGATAACCGATGCAACAAACAGCGATAATAATGCCGTCCAGCGACCGTTACGCCCGCCAAGCCCCGCGGGCTGCGCCATATCAGTGTTCCAGTGCAAGCGTTTTTGCCGGGCAAAGTCGACAAGCTGGATTGCGCCCATCGATCCCAATACGACGGATACCGTTGCCAGAAAAGACTGAAAGGTTGCGAGGAACGAGTCAGAAACAAACAATAAGTAGAAGGCACCGAATGCGATAATGACCGCATTGATAGCAGTGGTGGTTGAACGACTGGCTGGAACGCCCATTGCCAGCAATGCGAGGCCTGAGCTGTAAACACCTGTAATGGCTGCCGCCAGCAGGGAGATGATGATCACGATTGAAAACGGCACATAGAACCAAAACGGCAGGAACGAGGTTAAGGCCGCAATCGGTTCGGACGCTGCTGCTCCGCTCAGTTCCGGGTTACTGTCGGCCAGCAGGGCACCTAAAATCAGCAGGATGGAAACCGGAAGCGAAATCCCAAGCGACGTCCAGAAAATCACTTTCCCGGCAGCGGTTTTGCGCGGCAGGTAACGGGCGAAATCACCGCCATAGTTGAGAAAGCCCAGCCCAACCATCGTCATTGCCATCACCATGCCGCCGATAAACGTTAAAAATCCGGCATCGGGAGCAGCACCCGCCTGCGACCAGTGAATATGTGGCAGGATCAGGATAATAAAGATGATGCTCATTCCGCCCGTTAACCATGCAATATACTTTTCTACCTTCATGATGAGCTGGTGGCCGTAGATGGCAACGGACATAGTCAATACTAAGGTCACCACGAACCAGCCCAACAGGCACCCTAAGGTAGGGTGACCGTTTTCTGCTGCAAATACGGTTGGCCATAACCGGGCAAAGAGGGCGGCGCCAGTGGTCGAGGACAACGTAATAATGGTGATTTTCCAGCCCATATTGGAAATATAGGCAAATAAAGTGGGGATCTTATTCCCATGATAACCAAAGGCAAATCGGGTCTGCGTTAAGGTAGGCAGCCCGGTGCGTGGCCCACCAACGGCCAGAACCCCCACCAGCGTGCTGGATAAAAAATAGCCCACGACACCGGCAACAATCGCCTGCCAGAGGCTTAACCCCAGTGAGTAAACATAAATCCCATAGGTAATACCGAGGATGGATACATTCCATGAAAACCAGATCGGGAAAAGTCCGGCAGGCGAACCATAACGTTCGTTATCACTAACCGGGTTTACCCCATTGGTTTCCACCTTCATCGTACCTGAAACATCAGATGGGTTCTGGGCTTGGCTCGTCATTTTATTTCCTCTCATATTGAGCAAGACGTGATAGTACGGCTTCATACTCAGGCATGTTCGATGCGCCTTCCCGCTCGACCGCCAGAGAAGCAAACGCAGAGGCAAATTTTGCTGCACTGAGCAACGGCTGGCCCTGCGCAATCGCCGCAGCAAACGCACCGTTAAACGCATCCCCCGCACCGGTGGTGTCAATACTTACTGCTTTTAACGCTGGAATATGGGTAAATTGTTCACCGTCATAAATCAGCGCCCCTTGAGAACCCATCGTAATAATGATGTTTTTTGCCCCCAGGGATTTTATGGTTTGCGCCGCTTCTTTCGCACTCTCGATATCATTAATCTCGACACCGGACATCAGCGACGCTTCTGTTTCATTCGGTGTCAGATAATCAACATATTGCAGGCATTCTTTTGCCTGGTCAGAATAAGGGGCTGGGTTAAGGATAGTTTTCACGCCCGACCGATGTGCCATATTTAGTGCCAGCGTGGTTGCTTCAAAGTTATTTTCCAACTGTGTCAAAAATATTTTGGCGTCCGTCAACTCACCCGCAATACTGGCAACTTCCGCTTCAGTGATATATTGATTGGCGCCAGAATAAATCGCGATCTTGTTTTCACCAGCAGGCTCCGAAACATATATTATGGCGCTTCCTGTTTTATGCTCTTCGTCCTGGTAGAGGGTAAAGCTGCGGATATCGGATGAAGAGAGATGATCATGCGCCATCTGGCCGAAATGGTCGTTGCCAACTTTGCCGACGAAGTGTACCTGGACGGGACATTTGCTGGCTGCCATCGCCTGGTTTGCGCCCTTGCCGCCAGGTCCAATGATGGTATTGCTGGCAAGAATTGATTCGCCGCTTTTAGGGAAGCGATCAACTTTGGCAATAATATCGACATTAAAAGATCCTAATATACAAACTTTGCTTATCATTATTTTCCCTTTTTTGTTTGTCATCGAGTTTTTTCGCCAGTTGACCTGATTGAGGAACTTTTCAATAGAGGTACCAACGTTATTAACGGGCTGAGAATGGAAAATCCGACGCAATATTATTGCTCCGCCGTGACAACGCTCAACACCCCCTTGCTCCGCTAATAAATTTAAATCATTACGGATCGTTTCTTTACTGACAGAGAATAAGATGGCGAGTTGATTAACCGTAGCCCGCTCATGTTTATTCAAATATGCCAATATTTGACGTTGTCTTTCTTTCCCAAACATGATTTCACCTCACGTAACATTTATATCTTTTGTAATTTTCTGATTCCATGAATCCTTTCACACTACCATCACGAAAACAAAAACAAACGGGAATTTTTGGAGGAAAGGTTTTTTTATTCAATGGGATAGTGAGAGGGGAATGTTGTTTTGAAAAAACACTCCCGAAAAATGCGTGGGAAAGCGCTTTCAATCGTAAACGGAATGCAAAAAAAAGCCAGTCAGTGTGACCTGACTGGCTTATTTCTTAAGAAGAGCGATTACTCGTTATCAGAACCGCCCAGACCTGCGTTCAGCAGTTCTGCCAGGCTGGCAGATGCGTCTTCTGCAGTCACCTGCGGTGCAGCCGGAGCTTCACCCGCAGCACGGCGACGCATACGATCCTGGTGGTACGCGTAACCGGTACCTGCCGGGATCAGACGACCCACGATAACGTTCTCTTTCAGGCCGCGCAGTTCGTCGCGTTTGCCCGCAACGGCTGCTTCGGTCAGCACGCGAGTGGTCTCCTGGAACGATGCCGCGGAGATGAAGGACTCGGTTGCCAGAGACGCTTTGGTGATACCCAGCAGATCGCGGGAGTAAGTTGCACCCACTTTGCCGTTCGCTTCCAGTTCGCGGTTTGCGATCTTGACGCGAGAGTATTCAACCTGTTCACCTTCCAGGAAGTCGGAGCTGCCCGCGTTAACGATGGTAGCTTTACGCAGCATCTGACGAACGATAACTTCGATGTGTTTATCGTTAATCTTAACGCCCTGCAGACGGTATACGTCCTGTACTTCGTTAACGATGTAACGAGTCACAGCATGAACACCACGCAGACGCAGAATGTCGTGCGGCGCTTCCGGACCGTCGGAAATTACGTCACCACGTTCTACACGTTCACCTTCGAACACGTTGAGTTGACGCCATTTCGGAATCATCTCTTCGTACGGATCGCTACCGTCTACCGGGGTGATAACCAGACGACGTTTACCTTTGGTTTCTTTACCGAAGGAAACGATACCGCTGATTTCAGCCAGGATTGCCGGCTCTTTCGGACGACGTGCTTCGAACAGGTCCGCAACGCGCGGCAGACCACCGGTGATGTCCTTGGTACCGCCGGATTCCTGCGGAATACGCGCCAGGGTGTCACCAGAGCTGATCTGTACGCCATCTTCCAGCTGAACAATCGCTTTACCCGGCAGGAAGTACTGCGCAGGCATATCGGTACCCGGGATCAGAACATCGTTACCCTGAGCATCAACGATTTTCAGCGCCGGACGCAGATCTTTACCACCTGCGGTACGTTCTGCGGAATCCAGAACCACCAGCGAAGACAGACCGGTCAATTCGTCGGTCTGACGAGTAATGGTCTGGCCGTCGATCATGTCAGTAAAGCGTACAAAACCGCTTACTTCGGTGATAACCGGCATGGTGTGCGGGTCCCAGTTTGCAACGGTTTCGCCGCCAGCAACCTGTTCGCCATCGCCTTTCGCCAGTACCGCACCGTAAGGTACTTTGTAGCTTTCTTTGGTACGACCGAATTCGTCGATCAGTTTCAGTTCGGTGTTACGGGAAGTGATAACCAGTTTACCGCTGGAGTTCACAACCGACTTCACGTTGCTGAGCTTGATGCTACCTTTGTTTTTCACCTGGATGCTGGATTCAGCAGCCGCACGAGATGCCGCACCACCGATGTGGAACGTACGCATGGTCAGCTGTGTACCCGGTTCACCGATGGACTGTGCCGCGATAACACCGATTGCTTCACCTTTGTTGATGAGGTGGCCACGCGCCAGGTCACGACCGTAGCAGTGCGCACATACACCAAAGTCGGTGTCACAAGATACAACAGAACGTACTTTAACCGCGTCGACAGAGTTCTCTTCCAGCAGGTCACACCACTGTTCGTGCAGCAGCGTGTTGCGCGGAACGAGGATATCAGCAGTACCCGGCTTCAGAACGTCTTCAGCAGTTACACGACCCAATACGCGATCGCGCAGCGGCTCTTTAACGTCACCACCCTCGATAACCGGAGTCATCATGATACCTTCATGGGTACCACAATCGTCTTCGGTAACCACCAGGTCCTGCGCCACGTCAACCAGACGACGAGTCAGGTAACCGGAGTTCGCAGTTTTCAGTGCGGTATCCGCCAGACCTTTACGAGCACCGTGGGTGGAGATGAAGTACTGGAGTACGTTCAGACCTTCACGGAAGTTCGCGGTGATTGGCGTTTCGATGATGGAGCCATCCGGCTTCGCCATCAGACCACGCATACCAGCAAGCTGACGAATCTGTGCCGCAGAACCACGCGCACCGGAGTCGGCCATCATGTAGATGCTGTTGAAGGAAACCTGCTTCTCTTCCTGACCGTCACGGTTAATAACGGTTTCAGTTTGCAGGTTATCCATCATCGCTTTGGATACACGATCGTTCGCCGCAGCCCAGATATCGATAACTTTGTTGTAGCGTTCGCCCGCAGTTACCAGACCAGACTGGAACTGCTCCTGAATTTCAGCAACTTCTGCTTCTGCCTCGGAGATGATTTCGTGTTTCTTCTCCGGGATGACCATGTCATCGATACCAACAGATGCACCAGAACGCGCTGCATAGGCGAAGCCGGTGTACATGATCTGGTCCGCAAAAATAACGGTCGGTTTCAGACCGAGAATGCGGTAGCAGGTGTTCAGCATTTTGGAGATTGCTTTCTTACCCAGCGCCTGGTTGACGATGGAGTAAGGCAGACCTTTCGGTACAATCATCCACAGAATGGCACGGCCAACGGTCGTATCTTTCAGGCTGGTTTTCGCTACTAATTCACCGTTAGCATCTTTTTCATACTCGGTGATACGCACTTTAACGCGCGCATGCAGAGAAGCCAGACCAGAGCGATACAGACGTTCTGCTTCTTTCGGGCCAGTCAGCACCATGCCTTCGCCTTTGGCGTTAACACAGTCGCGGGTCATGTAGTACAGACCCAGTACAACGTCCTGAGACGGAACGATGATTGGTTCGCCGTTCGCCGGGGACAGGATGTTGTTGGTAGACATCATCAGCGCACGCGCTTCCAGCTGGGCTTCCAGCGTCAGCGGTACGTGAACAGCCATCTGGTCACCATCGAAGTCGGCGTTATATGCCGCACAAACCAGCGGGTGCAGCTGGATAGCTTTACCTTCGATCAGTACCGGTTCAAATGCCTGGATACCCAGACGGTGCAGAGTCGGTGCACGGTTCAGCAGTACCGGGTGTTCGCGGATAACTTCGTCCAGGATATCCCAAACGACAGCTTCTTCGCGCTCAACCATTTTCTTCGCAGCTTTAATGGTGGTAGCAAGACCACGCAGTTCCAGCTTGCCGTAGATGAACGGTTTGAACAGTTCCAGTGCCATTTTCTTCGGCAGACCGCACTGATGCAGACGCAGGTATGGACCTACGGTGATTACAGAACGACCGGAGTAGTCAACACGCTTACCGAGCAGGTTCTGACGGAAACGACCCTGTTTACCTTTGATCATGTCGGCCAAAGATTTCAGAGGACGCTTGTTAGAACCAGTGATCGCACGACCGCGACGACCGTTATCCAGCAGGGCGTCTACCGCTTCCTGCAGCATACGTTTTTCGTTACGTACGATGATATCTGGCGCAGCCAGATCCAGCAGACGTTTCAGACGGTTGTTACGGTTAATGACGCGACGATACAGATCGTTCAGGTCAGAAGTCGCGAAACGACCACCATCCAGCGGAACCAGCGGACGCAGATCTGGCGGCAGTACCGGCAGAACGGTCAGGATCATCCACTCTGGTTTGTTACCAGACTGAACGAACGCTTCCAGCAGTTTGATACGCTTGGTCAGCTTTTTACGCTTGGTTTCGGAGTTGGTTTCGTTCAGCTCTTCACGCAGCTGTTCGCACTCTTGCTCCAGATCCATGCTCTTCAGCAGGGCCTGGATTGCTTCCGCACCCATCTTCGCGTCGAATTCGTCACCGAACTCTTCCAGCGCGTCCAGATACTGCTCTTCAGTCAGGATCTGCTGACGCTCCAGGTTGGTCATACCGCCTTCGATAACCACATAGGATTCGAAGTACAGTACGCGTTCGATATCGCGCAGCGGCATATCGAGCAGCAGGCCGATACGGGACGGCAGCGATTTCAGGAACCAGATGTGCGCAGTCGGGGAAGCCAGTTCGATGTGGCCCATACGCTCACGGCGTACTTTAGTCTGGGTCACTTCAACACCGCACTTCTCACAGATGACGCCACGGTGTTTCAGGCGCTTGTACTTACCGCACAGGCACTCGTAATCTTTTACCGGCCCAAAGATACGGGCGCAGAAAAGGCCGTCACGTTCTGGTTTGAACGTACGGTAGTTGATGGTTTCCGGCTTTTTAACTTCACCGAAAGACCATGAACGGATCATGTCTGGCGAAGCCAGAGCAATTTTGATCGCATCAAACTCTTCGGTTTTAGTCTGCGCTTTCAGAAACTTTAATAAATCTTTCACGGATTTGCTCCCGTCGGAGTTAGCACAATCCGCTGCCGGGTTTTACCCCGACAGCAGTGACCTGTTTGAGCGAGAATTACTCGTCTTCCAGTTCGATGTTGATACCCAGCGAACGAATCTCTTTCAACAATACGTTGAAGGATTCTGGCATGCCCGGCTCCATCTGATGGTTGCCGTCCACGATGTTTTTATACATCTTAGTACGACCGTTCACGTCATCAGACTTAACGGTGAGCATTTCCTGCAGGGTGTATGCTGCGCCGTATGCTTCCAGCGCCCACACTTCCATCTCCCCGAAACGCTGACCACCGAACTGTGCCTTACCACCCAGCGGCTGCTGAGTAACCAGGCTGTAAGAACCGGTGGAACGCGCGTGCATCTTGTCGTCGACCAGGTGGTTCAGTTTCAGCATGTACATGTAACCAACGGTTACCGGACGCTCGAACTGTTCACCAGTGCGGCCGTCGTACAGGCGGATCTGACCAGAAGTCGGCAGGTCGCCAAGTTTCAGCAGCTCTTTAATTTCTGCTTCTTTCGCACCGTCGAAGACCGGCGTTGCGATTGGCATACCTTTGCGCAGGTTTTCAGCCAGACGCATAACTTCTTCATCGCTGAAGGTACTCAGGTCAACTTTCTGACGAACGTCAGCGCCCAGATCGTACGCACGCTGGATGAATTCGCGCAGTTTCGCGACTTCTTGCTGCTGTTTCAGCATGGCGTTGATCTTGTCGCCGATACCTTTCGCAGCCATACCCAGGTGGGTTTCGAGGATCTGACCAATGTTCATACGAGACGGTACGCCCAGCGGGTTCAGTACGATGTCTACCGGCGTACCGTTTTCATCGTAAGGCATATCTTCGATCGGGTTGATCTTAGAAATTACACCCTTGTTACCATGACGACCTGCCATCTTGTCACCAGGCTGGATACGGCGTTTAACCGCCAGATATACCTTAACAATCTTCAGCACGCCCGGTGCCAGATCGTCGCCCTGGGTGATTTTGCGGCGTTTCGCTTCGAGTTTCTTCTCGAACTCGTGTTTCAGTTCGTCATACTGCTCAGCCAGCTGTTCCAGCTGATTTTGTTTCTCTTCGTCGGTCAGGCCCAGCTCCAGCCAGCGATCGCGCGGCAGTTTGTCGAGCTTCTCAGCTTCAACGCCACCGGCTACCAGCACAGCACGGATACGGCTGAACAGACCCGCTTCGAGGATTTGCAGTTCTTCAGACAGGTCTTTCTTCGCCTGTTTGAGCTGCATTTCTTCGATTTCCAGCGCACGTTTGTCTTTTTCTACGCCATCGCGAGTAAAGACCTGAACGTCGATAACCGTACCGGATACACCGTTTGGTACGCGCAGAGAAGAGTCTTTAACGTCAGACGCTTTCTCACCGAAGATCGCACGCAGCAGTTTTTCTTCTGGGGTCAGCTGAGTTTCACCTTTCGGCGTTACCTTACCAACCAGAATGTCGCCACCGGTCACTTCCGCACCAATGTAAACGATACCGGATTCATCCAGTTTGGAGAGAGCAGCTTCACCCACGTTCGGGATGTCAGCGGTGATCTCTTCCGGCCCCAGCTTGGTATCACGGGACACACACGCCAGTTCCTGAATATGGATGGTGGTGAAACGGTCTTCCTGAACAACACGCTCGGATACGAGGATGGAGTCTTCGAAGTTGTAACCATTCCACGGCATGAACGCTACGCGCATGTTCTGACCAAGCGCCAGTTCACCGAGGTCGGTGGACGGACCGTCTGCCAGCACGTCGCCACGTTCTACCGGTTCACCCAGAGACACACACGGCATCTGGTTGATACAGGTGTTCTGGTTAGAACGGGTGTACTTGGTCAGGTTGTAGATGTCGATACCTGCTTCACCCGGATACATCTCGTCTTCGTTAACTTTGATAACGATACGGGAAGCATCCACGTACTGAACGACACCACCACGTTTAGCAACCGCAGTTACACCGGAGTCAACGGCAACAGCACGTTCCATACCCGTACCAACCAGCGGCTTATCAGCACGCAGAGTCGGAACGGCCTGACGTTGCATGTTCGCCCCCATCAATGCACGGTTGGCGTCATCGTGTTCCAGGAACGGGATCAGGGACGCACCGACGGATACCACCTGCTGGGTGGATACGTCCATGTAGTCAACCTGGTCACGGCTGAACAAGCTGGATTCGCCTTTGCTACGGCAAGTTACCAGGTCTTCTACGAAGTGGCCTTCTTCATCCAGGTTGGAGTTCGCCTGGGCGATAACGTAGTTGCCTTCTTCGATAGCAGACAGGTAGTGAATTTCGTCAGTTACAACACCGTCGGTCACTTTACGATACGGAGTCTCAAGGAAGCCGTATTCGTTAGTCTGCGCGTATACAGACAGGGAGTTGATCAGACCGATGTTCGGACCTTCAGGGGTTTCGATTGGACATACGCGACCGTAGTGAGTCGGGTGTACGTCTCGAACTTCGAAGCCTGCACGTTCACGGGTCAGACCACCCGGGCCGAGTGCGGAGATACGACGTTTGTGCGTAATCTCAGACAGCGGGTTGTTCTGGTCCATAAACTGAGACAGCTGGCTGGAACCGAAGAACTCTTTCACTGCTGCGGAAATCGGCTTGGCGTTGATCATATCCTGAGGCATCAGGGTATCCAGATCGCCCAGAGACAAACGCTCTTTCACCGCACGCTCTACACGTACCAGGCCAACGCGGAACTGGTTTTCCGCCATTTCGCCAACGGAACGGATACGACGGTTGCCGAGGTGGTCGATATCATCGACTTCGCCTTTACCGTTACGGATATCGATGAGCTTTTTCATAACATCAATGATGTCGTCTTTGCTCAGGATACCGGAACCTTCGATTTCTTCGCGCAGCAGAGAACGGTTGAACTTCATACGACCAACCGCAGACAGGTCATAGCGGTCTTCGGAGAAGAACAGGTTCTCGAACAGGCTTTCAGCTGCTTCACGAGTCGGCGGCTCGCCAGGGCGCATCATGCGGTAGATTTCTACCAGTGCGCTCAGACGGTCGTTAGTTGGGTCGACACGTAAGGTTTCAGAGATATATGGGCCGTGATCCAGATCGTTGGTGAACAGCGTTTCGATACGCTTGTGACCAGACTGGCTCAGCTTAGCCAGCAGATCCAGGCTCAGCTCCATGTTCGCAGCACAGATCAGCTCGCCGGTAGACTCATCAATATAGTCTTTAGCAACCACTTTACCTGCGATGTACTCAACCGGGACTTCGATCAGTTTGACGTCGTCTTTTTCCAGCTGGCGAATGTGGCGCGCAGTGATACGGCGGCCTTTTTCTACGTACACTTTACCGTTAGCTTCGATGTCAAAAGATGCGGTTTCACCACGCAGGCGTTCCGGCACCAGTTCCATCTGCAGCTTGTTATCACGGATTTCAAAGATAACTTTTTCAAAGAACAGGTCGAGGATCTGCTCTGTGGTGTAGTTCAGGGCGCGCAGAATGATGGTCGCAGGCAGTTTACGGCGACGGTCGATACGTACGAACAGGTTGTCCTTCGGATCGAATTCGAAGTCCAGCCAGGAACCACGGTAAGGGATGATGCGCGCGTTATACAGCACTTTACCCGAAGAGTGGGTTTTACCTTTGTCGGAGTCAAAGAAGACGCCCGGACTACGGTGCAGCTGGGAAACGATAACACGCTCAGTACCGTTGATAACAAAGGTACCGTTGTCTGTCATGAGCGGAATTTCGCCCATGTAGACTTCTTGTTCTTTAATGTCTTTTACGGTGCCTTCCGGCGCTTCGCGCTCATAGATCACCAGACGCAGTTTAACGCGCAGCGGTGCGGAATAGGTCACGCCACGGATTTGACATTCCTGGACGTCAAACACCGGTTCGCCAAGGCGGTAGCTGACGTATTGCAGCTCGGAATTACCGCTGTAGCTCTGAATCGGGAATACGGAACGGAAAGCAGCTTCCAGACCATACTGCCCTTCAGGATCTTGCTCGATAAATTTCTGAAACGAGTCAAGCTGGATAGAAAGGAGATAAGGTACATCCAGAACTTGTGGACGTTTACCAAAATCCTTACGAATACGTTTTTTCTCGGTATAGGAGTAAACCATAGGGTTCCTCAGCTCGCTGACAAGTCGACCCATCTGTCCATTGAGCGGACAGTTTGTGCAACACTATTTTGTTGACCGGAAAATGGAACACTTTCCGCAATGCCTGTTGCTATCACGCTTAAACCATTTCATTGCGATTTACACAGAACGGACGTCCTGTCGCAGTATATTAAGTCGTCGATAGAAACAAGCATTGAAAGGCACAGCAGTAGTCAAACAGTGTGAAACGCTACTGGCGCCTTACAGCGCAAAAAGGCTGGTGACTAAAAAGTCACCAGCCATCAGCCTGATTTCTCAGGCTGCAACCGGAAGGGTTGGCTTATTTAACTTCAACTTCAGCGCCAGCTTCTTCCAGAGCTTTTTTCAGTGCTTCTGCGTCGTCTTTGCTCACGCCTTCTTTCAGAGCAGCCGGTGCAGATTCTACCAGGTCTTTAGCTTCTTTCAGACCCAGGCCAGTTGCGCCACGTACTGCTTTGATAACAGCAACTTTGTTAGCGCCAGCAGCTTTCAGAATTACGTCGAATTCAGTTTTTTCTTCAGCAGCTTCAACCGGGCCAGCAGCTACAGCTACAGCAGCAGCAGCGGAAACACCGAATTTTTCTTCCATTGCAGAGATCAGTTCTACAACGTCCATTACAGACATAGCTGCAACTGCTTCAATGATTTGATCTTTAGTGATAGACATTTAAATTGTTCCTGAATATCAGAATAAGTTTATACGTAAGCGAATGCGTTAAAAAGATAACTGCGATTAAGCAGCTTCTTTCGCATCGCGTACAGCAGCCAGAGTACGAACCAGTTTGCCAGCCGAAGCTTCTTTCATGGTTGCCATCAGGCGTGCAATTGCTTCTTCGTAGGTCGGCAGAGTTGCCAGGCGGTCGATCTGAGACGCCGGGATCAGCTCACCTTCAAAGGCAGCGGCTTTGACCTCAAATTTTGCATTCGCTTTCGCGAACTCTTTGAACAGACGAGCAGCAGCGCCCGGGTGTTCCATAGAGTATGCAATCAGGGTCGGACCAACAAACGCGTCTTTCAGGCACTCGAACGGAGTACCTTCAACAGCACGGCGCAGCAGGGTGTTACGAACAACACGCATGTATACGCCAGCTTCGCGACCTGCTTTACGCAGTTCAGTCATTTTATCTACAGTTACGCCACGGGAATCCGCAACTACTGCAGACAGCGCGCCTTTGGCTACTTCGCTGACTTCAGCAACAATCGCTTGTTTGTCTTGAAGATTTAAAGCCATTAGCTTTGCTCCTGGATGTTTGCCAGAGAAAATCTCTGGAACTCACTTCACTCCTCCAAACGGAGAGAGCGTCTTAATTACGGTGAGCAGAAACAAGCCAGAATATAAAAGAATAATCTTAGCGTTCTGTCACCGTCTACGCAGGGGATTAAGTTTCTTGCGAAACTCCTGCGGTCTTCGACGGAGGCCTGGATAGGCCAGGCTCCAACGAACAAATCTTTTTAGCTGCTAACTTTCGTTAGCATACGTGGGGGTAAGATTGTAGACAAAATCACCGCCCACGTAAAGGCATTAGTTTACAGAAGCGCTCAGGCCAGCCTGGTCAACTGCAACACCTGCACCCATGGTGGTGGAGATGCTAACTTTCTTGATGTACACGCCTTTCGCCTGAGTCGGTTTTGCTTTTTTCAGCGCAACCAGCAGAGCTTCCAGGTTTTCTTTCAGTTTGTCAGCGTCAAAGTCCACTTTACCGATGGTGGTGTGGATGATGCCGTTTTTGTCGTTACGGTAACGAACCTGGCCAGCTTTAGCGTTTTTAACCGCTTCAGCAACGTTCGGCGTTACAGTACCCACTTTCGGGTTTGGCATCAGGCCGCGCGGACCCAGAACCTGGCCCAGCTGGCCAACAACGCGCATTGCATCCGGAGAAGCAATAACAACGTCAAAGTTCATTTCGCCTTTCTTGATCTGGTCAGCCAGATCTTCCATACCTACCAGTTCAGCACCTGCAGCTTTAGCAGCTTCAGCGTTTGCACCCTGGGTAAATACGGCTACGCGAACGGAACGGCCAGTACCGTGCGGCAGTACAGTTGCACCACGTACGTTCTGGTCAGATTTACGAGCGTCGATGCCGAGGTTAACAGCTACGTCCACGCTTTCTACGAATTTAGCAGTCGCCAGTTCTTTCAGCAGAGCGATAGCTTCGTTGATGTCGTACTGTTTGGTTGCATCAACTTTCTCGCGGATAACACGCATGCGCTTGGTCAGTTTAGCCATTTCTTAGTCCTCCACTACCAGGCCCATGGAACGTGCAGTACCTTCGATGGAGCGAGTCATCGCTTCAATGTCGGCACCAGTCATGTCGGCAGCTTTGGTCTGCGCGATTTCCTGCAGCTGAGCGCGGGAAATTTTACCCACTTTGTCTTTGTTCGGCTTACCGGAACCAGACTTGATACCAGCCGCTTTTTTCAGCAGAACTGCTGCTGGCGGAGTCTTGGTAACGAAAGTGAAAGAACGGTCAGCGTAAACGGTGATTACTACCGGAATCGGCAGACCTTTTTCGATGGAATCAGTTTTTGCGTTGAACGCTTTGCAGAATTCCATGATGTTTACGCCCTGCTGACCCAGAGCCGGACCTACTGGCGGACTCGGGTTAGCCATACCAGCTGCAACCTGCAGCTTGACATAGGCTTGTACTTTCTTAGCCATTATAAATTCCTCAAGTTGGGTAATAACGCCTCTGAGAGGCTCCCCGTGATATAAAAAATCGTTTTACGGGCAAGGCCCATAAAAACAAAAGGCGCGAAATTGTATTCCAATCTCGCGCCTTGTGCAACGATTAAATCGCCGCTTTTTTGATCGCTGGGTTAGGCTTTTTCAACCTGGCTGAAGTCCAGCTCTACCGGGGTCGCACGACCGAAGATAGAAACAGACACTTTCAGACGAGATTTCTCGTAATCCACTTCTTCAACAACACCGTTGAAGTCAGCGAACGGACCATCATTAACACGGACCATTTCACCCGGTTCAAACAGCGTTTTCGGACGCGGCTTATCACCAACCTGCTGCAGGCGGTTCATAATCGCATCGACTTCTTTATCGCTGATTGGTGCAGGACGATCGGAAGTACCGCCGATGAAGCCCATCACACGCGGTACGCTGCGCACCAGGTGCCAGCTCGCGTCGTTCATCACCATCTGAACGAGGACGTAGCCAGGGAAGAATTTACGTTCGCTTTTGCGACGCTGACCGCCACGGATTTCAACCACTTCTTCGGTTGGTACCATGACTTCACCAAACAAATCTTCCATGTTGTGTAATTTGATATGCTCACGCAGCGACGTTGCTACGCGGCCTTCAAAACCGGAAAACGCCTGAACGACGTACCAGCGCTTTTTAGGAGCTTCAGACATCTCAGAACCTCAGGCCAGTGATAAAGGATACCAGGCGAACCAGAATACCATCCAGTCCCCACAGGATCAGTGACATTACTGCGGTAACCGCAGCCACAATCAGCGTGGTGTGCAATGTTTCCTGGCGAGTCGGCCAAATGACCTTACGGACTTCGGTACGCGCTTCACGGGCAAAAGCAACGGTAGCTTTACCTTTTGTCGTTAACAGCGCGACACCACCCGCTGCAGCAATCAGAATTACTACGGCCAGCGCACGCAGCGGCAGCATAATGTCGCGATAAAGATAGTTGCCGACAATCGCCACCAGGAGCAATGCCACCACAACGACCCACTTCATCGCTTCCAGGCCGCGCCCGCTTCCTTGAGCTTCGGTATTCGCACTCATAAACCAACCTGTCAGAAGTTTTCTACAAACATTTTCACCCCGCGATCGCGAGGCAAACCAAATCGAAACGCGTATTAGCTTTTCGGATTATACGCCCTCAACAGAGCCTGTCTCAGCAATGATTATGACAAAGAAAATCACTGATGAGCCAGGTTCTGGTACGAAAGCGTGCAAAAAGGGCATCAAATGATGCCCTTTTAGTGCGCATTGCGTCAAATGTTATCGGCAATTAGCTCAGAACTTTTGCTACAACGCCCGCGCCAACGGTACGGCCGCCTTCACGGATTGCGAAACGCAGACCGTCGTCCATCGCGATCGGGTGGATCAGGGTAACAACCATTTTGATGTTGTCGCCCGGC
>NZ_JBJQKY010000037.1:0-39611 GCF_046486595.1 Escherichia sp. WS3063 | reverse complement strand
GAATCTACGCAACAGGTTGAAAACCTAAGGCCCGATACGGCATGCGGACTGCAGGCAGAGAAAACTGGCCGATTTTCTCTGCACAGGAGGGATAATACAAGGCCTGATAAGGCGTTTACGCCGCATCCGGCCCCCTGACATAAACTATTTCCCCGCCTCCGGGTGCGTATCAAACGCCGCCATCACCAGCGCTAACTCATCCACAGTAAAGCCATGTTTCGCATCATCTACGCCCAGACCAAACTGTTCCTGCATCACGGCATATAACGACGCCACATCTGGTAGATTTCGCTGCTCCACCGCGTGCCCATTTTCATAATGGGTAAAATGAAAATTGGTCAGTGTTAGCTTGCCACCGTCCGGCAAATGGCGACACATCAGCAAATGATGGCGAAAATGCGACTGCGGCCAATGCGCCGACCAGAAATTGCCCATCACATAATCGCTTTGTTGCTGCTCGCAGAGATCAAAACGGTACATCGACTGCCAGTGCTGATGATGATTAAACTGCAACACCCAATCATCACCCTCTTGCAACAACCGATACTCTCCGTGTGGCGTGGTTTGCATGATATCCGGCATTAAACGAATCGGCGCGGTTAGCGTCTGCCCACCGAAACCGACATCAGCAATCCATTTTTCCCCTTCCAGTTCCACCAACAGCAAACGATGGGTGCGCGGCGGTAATGCTGGCGGATTTGATAACACTACGCGCCCTAACAAGCTGCGAACGTTAAACCCCAGCTCGCGTAACACACGCTCAAACACGCCATTCTGCTCAAAACAGTAACCGCCACGACGGGCTATCACCAGTTTCTCTTCCAGCGATTGATCATCAAGCTGTATTTCCCTCGGCAGCAAAACGTCGAGATTTTCAAACGGAATGGTGCAATTGTGTTTCAGGTGCAATGCACGCAGCGTATCAATATTGGCCGCAGCAGCTCCCAACCAGTTAATACGGGCAAAATAGTGATTCAGAATGGGCGTCATCAGGCGTTTCCCTTAGTGGTTTTCTCAACTTATAACCTGGAATAGACGCCGCACTGGCTATTTTGTGCGATCGCGGACATGCATCACGTTCGCAAATCGCCAATCCCGTTAATTTCGTTACTTATTGCGTTACGAGCTACGCTTTTAAAACACCCTTCATAGCGAGGCGATATCGTGAGCCAATTCATTCCCGTCGAATTACACCATGCCAGCCGTCTGTTAAATCATGGCCCAACTGTCATGATCACCAGTTTCGATGAGCAATCCCAGCGGCGTAACATTATGGCAGCAGCCTGGTCTATGCCCGTAGAGTTTGAACCGCCACGCGTGGCGATTGTGGTAGATAAATCGACATGGACCAGGGAGTTGATTGAACGTAACGGTAAATTTGGCATCGTTATCCCAGGCGTTGCGGCGACTGACTGGACGTGGGCGGTGGGAAGTGTGTCGGGGCGTGATGAAGATAAGTTTAACTGCTATGGTATTCCGGTTGTGAAAGGTCCGGTGCTTGGTTTGCCGCTGGTCGAGGAAAAATGTCTGGCGTGGATGGAGTGTCGCCTGCTACCTGCGACTTCTGCGCAAGAAAAATACGACACGCTGTTTGGCGAAGTGGTATCAGCAGCGGCAGACGCACGGGTATTTGTCGAAGGCCGCTGGCAGTTTGATGATGATAAGCTCAATACACTACATCATTTAGGTGCTGGCACGTTTGTTACCAGCGGGAAGCGTGTTACGGCAGGTTAAGCATTACATGCTGTAACCAGGTTTCTTTATCAGCGTCTCCATTTGGGGCGCAATTTCGGCGTCCCAGATAGCTTGCCATGATTCTGGTTGAATCTGCTGTAGAGCAATGCTTATCGAACTGTCTTTACTGTTCAGATGGCGAATAATAACGTCGGTAATATCTGCAGCAAGTGCTGCTTTTTGTTGTTCGTCCAGTTCACGTGGAAAACATTTAATGTCTATGTGCGGCATGATTGTGCTCCTTTTGAAAGATGTCAGTAAAATTAACACACGTTGTGAATGTTATGTGTCCGGTGATGCTTTTTTACGGCAATAATGCCTACTTGAATTTGTACAGGTTTGTACTACACCCTTTTAAATAAAGCGCCAACAAAAACGTCAACTTGCAGAATATATTCTTCGCCAACATGCCATTAAGAAAACATCAAGTTCCCGGCTTGCCAATTTATTAACGCCCATTATAGTTATTCTTGCCCTCACAAAAATTTTCATCCGTAATTACCCCCAATAAAAGTCCATTCTGGAGACGCTTAAGATGCAGCTTAATCATATTGTTAAAAGTCTGCTAATAACGGGATTGTTCACCACCAGTTCTTTGCCACTCCTCGCGGCGGAAGCCCCTAAAGACGCCACCGCAGCCACGCAACAAGCAAACAATTTACTCTACAACCAGTTGCCGTTTTCTGATAACACTGACTTTACTGATGCCCATAAAGGTTTTGTTGCCCCTATCCCTCAAGACGTGATTAAGGGCGAAAAAGGAAATGTTATCTGGGATCCACAACAATACGCTTTTATTAAAGAAGGTGATAAAGCCCCTGATACGGTGAATCCAAGTTTATGGCGTCAGGCGCAACTGATAAATATCAGCGGGTTATTCGAAGTAACTGAAGGTGTCTATCAGATTCGCAATCTCGATCTATCAAATATGACCATCATTGAAGGTAAAGAGGGTATTACCATCGTTGATCCCCTTGTTTCAGCAGAAACAGCCAAAGTGGGTATGGATCTCTATTACAAAAATCGCGACAAAAAACCGGTAGTAGCGGTTATCTACACACACAGTCATGTCGATCACTACGGTGGTGTTCGCGGCGTAATTGATGAAGCTGACGTTAAATCAGGCAAAGTTAAAATCTACGCGCCAGCCGGATTTTTGGAGGAAGCCGTTTCCGAAAATATTATGGCTGGCAATGTGATGAGCCGACGAGCCAGTTATATGTATGGCAACTTATTGAAACCTGATGTTAAAGGCCAGGTTGGCGCGGGACTGGGAACAACCACTTCAGCAGGAACGGTCACGTTGATTGCTCCTACTAACTACATCACTAAAACCGGACAAAAAGAAACTATTGACGGGTTGACCTATGATTTCTTGATGGCGCCAGGCTCTGAAGCGCCTTCTGAAATGCTGTGGTTTATTGAAGAAAAGAAACTGATCGAAACCGCTGAAGATGTCACGCACACCCTTCATAACACCTATTCGCTGCGTGGGGCTAAAATTCGCCAACCGCTGCCGTGGTCAAAATATATTAACGAAGCTCTCAATTTATGGGGAGATAAAGCCGAGATTATTCTCGCTCAACATCACTGGCCAACCTGGGGCAACGATAACGTGGTCAAACTGCTTAAAAGCCAGCGTGATTTGTATCGTTACATCAATGATCAAACTCTGCGTATGGCAAATCAAGGGATGACCCGTGATGAAATTGCCGCAAACTTTAAACTGCCCTCTTCACTGGCTAATACCTGGGCGAATCGCGGCTATTACGGTTCGGTAAGTCATGACGTGAAAGCAACTTACGTGCTTTATCTCGGCTGGTTTGATGGTAACCCCGCGACGCTTGATGAACTGCCGCCAGAAGAAGGCGCAAAAAAATTCGTCGAGTATATGGGCGGTGCTGATGCCATTTTACAGAAAGCCAAACAGGATTATGACCAGGGTAATTTCCGCTGGGTTGCCCAAGTTGTTAGTAAGGTGGTGTTTGCCGATCCAAACAACCAGGCAGCGAGAAATCTGGAAGCTGATGCGCTTGAGCAGTTAGGCTATCAGGCTGAATCTGGGCCGTGGCGTAATTTCTATCTCACTGGCGCACAGGAATTGCGTAATGGCGTACAAAAATTACCAACACCAAATACTGCCAGCCCAGACACCGTGCGTGCGATGACGCCGGAGATGTTCTTTGATTATCTTGCCGTCCATATTAATGGTGAGAAAGCGGCAGATGCCAAAACCGTGTTGAATTTCGATTTTGGTGAAGATGGCGGCACCTATAAAGTGGAGCTTGAAAATGGTGTTCTCAATCATACCGCTGGTGTAGAGGCTTCGGATGCTGATGCCACTATCACTCTGTCTCGTGATGTATTGAACAAAATTGTACTGAAAGAAGAGACGCTGAAAGAAGCCACGGCCAAAGAAGATGTCAAAATTACTGGCAATGCGGAAAAACTCAACGAGCTGTTAGGTTATATGGATAATTTTGAATTTTGGTTCAATATAGTGACACCATAAATTTACTGCATACCGGGCAGGTATCCTGCCCTTTTTTGGTTAAAAAAGGGCTGAACGAAGAAAAACGCATCACTCATGGAAAACCCGCCGCGATATGGTTATTCGCGGCATGACGATTAGTTTGCCATGGTTTGCTTTTATCAATGTCAGTTTTGCATTGATAATTTTGCTGCGCCGTGTTCTGTTTAATGACCTTACTCCACCCTGGTTAAATGAAAAAAGCCTTATACATTCTATTGATATATCTGCAACGGGTATTCTGCTGATTTGCAGTGGTTTACTACTCATCCCTCGGCAAAAAACATTACCTATCCAGGTGCTATTAGTTGCCCTGAGCCTGCTATGGTCATGGTGTAGTTATCACTTTATTGCGTACTGGACGCTGCAGTTTGCTTATCCACTATGTGTATTATTAATGCTTAGTGGCGTTATCGCACTTTATTTCCATACCCCATCATTGCTCGCATTTGTCATTCCCTTATGGTTCACCACTCCAATAGCGAGTCTTATGCTTAATCAACAGATCAATATTCATTTTGCTGTTGTATGGTGTATTTTTTCACTGGCGCTATATGGTGGGCGACTCATTTTGTTACGTTGGTTTGAAGAAGCATGGGTACAAAACAGTTATAACAACCAGTTAATTAATCGCCTTGATGCATTAGCACATCGTGATCCTTTAACTGGGATAGCAAACCGACGTGCAATGAACAGTATCTTACACGACGCGATAGATAACGGCGGGTCATTTGCTCTTATTATGCTGGATGTCGATTTTTTTAAACGTTACAACGACACTTACGGGCATCCTGCTGGGGATCGTTGTCTAATACAAGTTGCCGACGCTCTACAGCGTTCAACTCGCCAGTCGGAGGATGTTGTTGTCCGTTATGGTGGCGAAGAGTTTGTCATCATACTTTTTAATGCAACATTGCCGGAAGCAGAGACGGTAGCAGCCAGAGTGAAGCAAGAACTTAAACTGGCAGCTATCCCGCATCAGGCATCTGCTGTTAATGCATTCGTTACGGTTAGTCAGGGGATTACCTGTTCTGCTCCCGCAAAAACGGCTGAACAAATTATTTCAGATGCCGACGCTGCGTTATACCGGGCGAAAGAAAGTGGGCGAAATCGATGGGAAAAATAATTAAATGATTCCATTCCTCTTTAGTATCCCTTTTAGCTTTGGTATCTGACATACAGCATCAGCAATCGCATTGATGTTCGGGGCATTATCCTGAAACCATTCGTGTCCCGGTCCCCATGTGCGCATGGTGCAGAGATAACAGTCCACCAGCGTTAGTTGCTCACCAAAGGCATAAGGTTCAGCGGTCAATTGTGAATTCAGCCAGATATAAAGTGATTTGCGATATTCAATTACATTCTTCTTTAACTGTTCAGGTGCGTCAGATGCCCAACGCTCAGGGTAATCGGCGAAAGTGAACGTTGGATAGACATTAGCAACCAGCCAGACCAATAACTGTTGAAACTGCTGACGTTCGGCGCGCCCAAGCGGTGGCGCAAGGTCCGGGCGACGATCGAGAACCATCAATGCAATCGCCGCTGTCTCCGTCATAATCTCGTCATTTTCCAGCGCCAGTGTCGGAATCTGACACAACGGGTTCAGGGTTTTCAATAACTCGCGTGAAGTTCCCTCGCGGTCAAAACCACTGACATCAACGAACTGATAAGGAATATCAGCCAGTGTTAGCATCAGCTCACTGATTGTAGAGCCCCAGCCGGGTACGCCATACACCTTAATCATATGCCCCTCACAATCTTTTAAAGATTAAGTGTAGGACAGTACACAGGTTAACCAGCAAAAGGATTTGTCATTTTTTCGTCAGTTGTATTATTCCCCTTCAGGATTGTAAGGGGATGTTTTGCATCGTTTATCGATAACGGGTAGGATGCTGCGCCGATAGTTTTATACCCATAAAGAATAATGGTGATAACTATCATCGCCAGGATGAATAAACATTGTTCATGGCAACTTATATGACTTTTTCATTAAAGCAATCAGGGAGAGCAATGAGTAAACACGACACCGACACTTCAGATCAGCACGCCGCGAAACGCCGCTGGCTTAATGCCCACGAAGAGGGGTATCACAAAGCGATGGGCAATCGCCAGGTACAGATGATCGCCATTGGCGGCGCGATTGGCACCGGCTTGTTTTTAGGTGCAGGAGCCCGACTGCAAATGGCGGGGCCAGCACTGGCACTGGTCTATTTGATCTGCGGCCTGTTTTCGTTTTTTATTCTGCGTGCATTGGGTGAGCTGGTGTTACACCGCCCTTCCAGTGGCAGTTTTGTCTCTTATGCCCGTGAGTTTTTAGGAGAGAAAGCCGCTTACGTTGCAGGCTGGATGTACTTCATCAACTGGGCGATGACGGGGATTGTTGATATTACCGCCGTCGCTCTGTATATGCATTACTGGGGCGCGTTTGGCGGCGTGCCGCAGTGGGTCTTTGCGCTCGCTGCACTGACCATCGTTGGCACCATGAATATGATCGGTGTGAAATGGTTTGCGGAGATGGAGTTCTGGTTTGCGCTTATTAAAGTGCTCGCCATTGTAACCTTTTTGGTCGTGGGTACAGTGTTCCTCGGTAGTGGTCAGCCGCTGGATGGCAACGCCACTGGCTTTCATTTAATTACCGATAACGGCGGCTTTTTCCCCCACGGTTTGCTGCCTGCGCTGGTGTTGATTCAGGGCGTAGTGTTTGCTTTTGCCTCCATTGAAATGGTGGGTACAGCGGCCGGAGAATGTAAAGATCCGCAGACCATGGTGCCTAAAGCGATTAACAGTGTGATTTGGCGTATTGGTCTGTTTTACGTCGGCTCCGTGGTGTTGCTGGTTATGTTATTGCCGTGGAGCGCGTATCAGGCGGGGCAAAGTCCGTTCGTGACGTTTTTCTCTAAACTGGGTGTGCCATATATCGGCAGCATTATGAACATTGTGGTGCTGACCGCTGCCCTCTCCAGCCTGAACTCAGGTCTGTACTGCACCGGACGTATTCTGCGCTCGATGGCGATGGGCGGTTCCGCACCGAGTTTTATGGCGAAAATGAGTCGTCAGCATGTGCCGTATGCCGGGATTCTGGCGACACTGGTTGTGTATGTCGTCGGCGTATTCCTCAACTATCTGGTGCCGTCGCGCGTATTTGAGATTGTGTTGAACTTCGCGTCGCTGGGAATCATCGCTTCATGGGCGTTTATCATCGTGTGCCAGATGCGCCTGCGTAAAGCGATTAAAGAAGGCAAAGCAGCGGATGTCAGTTTTAAACTGCCTGGCGCGCCCTTCACTTCCTGGCTGACATTACTGTTTTTACTGAGTGTCCTGGTGCTGATGGCGTTCGATTACCCGAACGGGACTTATACTATCGCGGCGCTGCCGATTATCGGTATTCTGCTGGTTATAGGCTGGTTTGGTGTGCGCAAACGCGTTGCTGAAATTCACAGCACTGCGCCAGTCGTCGAGGAAGATGAAGAAAAACAGGAAATTGTGTTTAAACCTGAAACGGCGAGTTAATTGCAAAATTGCCCGGCTGCGTGCCGGGCAAATTCAAATTACTGAAGAAGGTGCCGGATACGGCGTGATAAAAGTCAGGCAAGTCTCTCCGTTTTCACCCTCGCCATATCTATTACAGCGCAATACGAATCACATCGTCCGGCTGGGTAGCTTCCTGCTGTTTAGTGGATTTTTGTTTCACACTGACATACAGCGTTTTGCCATCTGCAGACAGCGCCAGGCTGTTCGGATGAGTCGGCGTATCGAACGTTTTCACCACTTTATAGCTTTTCGCGTCAATCACACTGACTTTACCTGCCTGACGATGCGTCACGTAGGCTTCATTACGCGCTGGGTTAAACAGCACAGCCAGTGATTCCGGTGCCGCAACCTTCGCAAGAATATTGCCATTACGGGTATCAACCACTAACACTTCTGCCGCTTTAGAATCGGTGATAAATGCACGCTGATTGGTGGTATCAAGGCTGATGTTGATAAAGAAGTGCTCTTTGCCGTCATCCAGCAGCTTTTTACGGCTGAGGATTTTATTGTCGGCGGTGTCGATGGTAATCAATTCGCCGTCAGCGTTAGTGGTGTAAAAACGTTTGCCTTTGCTATCCAGCGCTAAACCGGTACTCATTTTACCGGTGTTCTGGATGGCGGTTTTCAGTTTGATATTCTCGCCATCAACGACCCAAATCACGCTCTCTTTACCAATACCACTGATGTAAACGGTGTTCGTGGCATCATCAGCTACCAGCTCACGCGGTTGCAGCGGGCGCACTTCTTCGGTACGTTTACGCTCATCAAGCACCAGACGTCCTTTCACTTCGCCCGTTTTGGCATCTATCGCCGTGACCGCGCTGTTTACAGTGTTACCAAACCACAACGTCTGAGTCGTGTTATTGATGGTGGCACCAAACGGCTTGAGATCGTTATGGATCGCCTGCGTCACTTCCAGAGTAACCGGATCAAGACGATAAACCACGCCGCCTTTATCCAGTTTGCGGCTTTGCGAAGTGGCGAGCCACAGCGCGTTTTCTTGCTGGCTATAAGCCATTTCGTAGGCACCTTTACCTACCGCTTTACGCAGCATTTCTTCTGCGGCCTGCGTACTGAATGATGAAGCAACAAGCAATGAACCTAACAGTAATGAACCACGCAGGCGCGATGAAAACAGATGACGTAAATGCATGACGACTCCCTTTGATGAACCGATATTTTTGCTGCTTCACAATGCTTCGCTAAGCGTAATCATCGTTACGCCCTTGTTATAAATGGGAATGGTAATCATTATTTTCTCAAATGTGGAGCATTTCTTGCCGTTACGACTACAATTTTCTCAATTACTTAACGTATCGTGCCGTTTCGTTTTCCATAAATTTACAATTTTATTACCATAGCGGCGTTTTCCCATTCTTAACCTGGCTTTTTTCATGAAGATTTTTTCCGTCCGACAGACCGTTTTGCCCGCACTGCTTGTCCTTTCCCCCGTTGTTTTTGCCGCTGATGAACAGACCATGATTGTCAGTGCCGCGCCGCAGGTGGTTTCAGAACTGGATACGCCAGCAGCAGTAAGCGTGGTGGATGGCGAGGAGATGCGCCTGGCAACACCGCGCATTAACTTGTCTGAATCACTGACTGGCGTGCCTGGTTTGCAGGTACAAAACCGGCAGAACTATGCGCAAGATTTACAGCTGTCGATTCGCGGATTTGGCTCCCGCTCCACTTACGGAATTCGCGGTATTCGCCTGTATGTGGACGGTATTCCCGCCACCATGACCGACGGGCAAGGGCAAACATCCAACATCGATTTAAGCAGTGTGCAAAATGTGGAAGTGCTGCGTGGCCCCTTCTCTGCTCTGTATGGCAACGCGTCTGGCGGTGTAATGAATGTCATCACCCAGACCGGACAACAGCCACCAACCATTGAAGCCAGTAGTTACTACGGCAGTTTTGGCAGCTGGCGCTATGGGCTGAAAGCAACAGGCGCAACGGGCGACGGCACACAGCCTGGCGATGTCGATTACACCGTCTCAACCACGCGTTTTACGACCCACGGCTATCGTGACCATAGTGGCGCACAGAAAAATTTAGCCAATGCCAAACTGGGCGTTCGCATTGATGAAGCCAGCAAATTAAGCCTGATTTTCAATAGTGTGGATATCAAAGCAGATGACCCAGGTGGGCTAACCAAAGCAGAATGGAAGGCGAATCCACAACAAGCGCCTCGTGCAGAACAGTACGACACGCGAAAAACCATCAAGCAAACTCAGGCTGGGTTGCGCTATGAGCGTAGCCTGAGTTCGCGGGATGAGATGAGTGTGATGATGTATGCCGGAGAGCGAGAAACGACCCAGTACCAGTCAATACCCATGGCACCACAACTTAACCCGTCACATGCGGGCGGCGTGATTACTCTGCAACGCCATTACCAGGGGATAGACAGCCGCTGGACACACCGTGGTGAACTGGGCGTTCCGCTCACGTTCACTACCGGCCTGAACTACGAAAACATGAGTGAAAACCGCAAGGGCTACAATAACTTCCGCCTGAATAGCGGCGTGCCGGAATACGGGCAAAAAGGTGAGTTGCGCCGCGACGAACGCAATCTGATGTGGAACGTCGATCCCTATTTACAGACGCAGTGGCAGCTGAGCGAAAAACTGTCGCTGGATGCTGGCGTGCGCTACAGCTCCGTGTGGTTTGATTCCAACGACCATTACGTTACTCCGGGTAACGGCGATGACAGCGGTGATGCCAGTTATCACAAATGGCTACCTGCCGGTTCGTTAAAATATGCAATGACCGATGCCTGGAATATCTATCTGGCAGCCGGGCGAGGTTTTGAAACGCCGACGATTAATGAGCTGTCTTATCGTGCTGATGGACAAAGCGGTATGAACTTTGGGTTAAAACCCTCCACCAACGATACAATTGAGATCGGCAGTAAAACGCGTATTGGTGATGGGCTGCTTAGTCTCGCATTGTTCCAGACCGACACCGATGATGAAATTGTTGTCGATAGCAGTAGCGGTGGGCGTACGACTTACAAAAATGCCGGAAAGACCCGTCGTCAAGGCGCTGAACTGGCATGGGATCAACGTTTCGCGGGAGATTTTCGCGTAAAAGCGTCCTGGACCTGGCTTGATGCGACCTATCGCAGCAATGTTTGCAATGAACAGGATTGTAACGGTAACCGGATGCCAGGGATCGCCCGTAATATGGGCTTTGCGTCGATAGGTTATATACCGGAAGATGGTTGGTATGCAGGCACGGAAGCGCGTTATATGGGCGATATTATGGCAGATGATGAAAATACGGCCAAAGCGCCTTCTTATACACTCGTCGGCTTATTCACCGGGTATAAATACAATTACCACAATTTAACCGTGGATTTATTTGGTCGTGTCGATAATTTATTCGATAAAGAATACGTTGGTTCTGTCATTGTCAATGAGTCAAACGGGCGATATTACGAACCTGCGCCCGGACGAAATTATGGTATCGGCGTGAATGTTGCGTGGCGATTTGAGTGATTACCTTGATGCCCGGTATTTGCCGGGCACTTACTTTAACGATTATATTGCTGGTATAACATAGCAACGTTTTTTTGCATAATTTCAGCAAGACAATGTCTGCATCCCTCTTTGTCTTTTACTTTTAACGCGGCGAGTAGTTCATGATAGCTTTCTATACGCTCACGTAATTCCGCTGGGTTAATCGCTTCATAAAGATAATGTAAACCAGGTCCCATCCTGACCCACAGTTGCTCAATCATCTCACACAGGATGGGCATATTTGAACGATGATAAATCGCTAAGCGAAATAACCTGTTCGCATTAATGATTTGTTCCATGTCGCCCTTTTCTTGCGCCTGCTGTAATTTCTCGAGCAATTCCTCGAGTTCCGCCAGGTCTTGCGGGGTGAGGTTTTCAACAGCCAGAGTAACTGCCATTAATTCCAGCTCGTAGCGGATCCGATTGATTTCGTCTAATTGACGTTTCCCCACTTCCGGAACTGTAAATGCTTGCGCTGGTGCGACAGAAAGCGCATTCACCGAAACCAGACGTAATAATGCTTCACGCACAGGTGTAATACTCATACCTAATTGCTCCGCCAGATTTTTAGTAATCAGGCGTGCGCCAGGTTTTAATGCGCCAATACTAAGCTGATGTTTCAGGTCGTTCTCAACCTTCATAGTTAAACTGATATGCGGTATTTTTTCCGTTCCAGGCATGTTATTTCCTTCAGGTGTTTTCGTTCCAACTCTGCCAGCACAGTAGAAGTCGTTTACCTGGCGTATGAAGCTGAATAATCATTATCCACTTACCTTTATTGTTATTAGCTACAGAACAGAGAAGTGGTAAGTTAATTAAAGCTGGAAAAAAGATTTTTGCCTGGAGTTTTATGGCGGCTTTATGCCGCCGTCGTATCTTTAATCATCATCCGCGACGCGAATAACAACTTTACCGAAGTTTTTGCCGTTCAGCAGGCCAATAAACGTCTGTGGGGCGTTCTCCAAACCGTTGGTAACTTGTTCACGATAGTGAATTTTTCCCTCTTTTACCCACTGCCCCATCTCTTGCTGAAACTCATGGATGCGGTGACCATAATCCTGACTAATAATAAACCCTTGCAAGCGAATGCGTTTTTTCAGCACCGTTGCCATCAACAGGGGTAAACGATCCGGACCGGGTGGTAGCTCTGTAGCGTTATAGCTGCTCACTAAGCCACAAACGGGAATGCGCGCAGATGTATTAAGTAATGGTAGCACTGCATCAAATACCTTACCGCCCACGTTTTCATAATAGATATCAATACCTTTTGGGCACGCTTTCGCCAGTTGTTCGGCAAAATCGTCCGCGTGGTGATCAAGGCAAACATCGAAGCCTAACACCTCGGTAGCATGGCGGCATTTTTCCGCGCCACCGGCTACCCCCACCACTCTGCAACCTTTAAGTTTGCCGATTTGCCCCACCGTCGCCCCTACTGGTCCTGTCGCCGCCGCAACCACCAGCGTTTCGCCCTCTTTAGGCTGACCGATATCCAGTAGGCCCATATAAGCAGTAAAGCCTGGCATCCCCAGCACACCCAGCGACCACGATGGATTTTGCGGATGATCGCCAAGTTTCACCAGTTCATCACCACTGGATATGTCATAGTCCTGCCATCCACTGTAGCCCAGCACCCAGTCGCCAGGCTGATAATCAGGATGATTCGACTCCACGACACGGCTCACCGTGCCGCCGACCATCACGCCGCCAATATCAACCGGCGGTGAATAAGATGGCTCATCGCTCATACGTCCACGCATATACGGGTCCAGGGACAAATAAACTGTGCGCAGTAACACCTGTCCTTCACCCGGTGTGGCGACATCATCTTCTTCAAGACGGAAATTCTCCGGAACCGGTGCGCCATGCGGACGCGAGGCCAGAACCCAACGGCGGTTACGCTGCTTTTGTTGCCCCATAATGCTCTCCTGTGCTTTTAGCATGAATCCATCAATAGTAGCAGGCTCACGGGATTGGTTTTGTTTGCAGCCGTCACATCCCCTCTGCAACACGCAATAATTTCATCGAGGAATCCGTTGCTTCGGGCTGTTTTCGGTAGTATTGATAACATCATCATCATTATTTTATCGAGGCCAGACATGTCCATCCGTTTTGCCCGCAAAGCCGACTGTGCTGCCATTGCGGAAATTTATAACCACGCCGTGTTGTATACGGCGGCTATCTGGAATGACCAAACGGTGGATGCAGATAATCGCATTGCCTGGTTTGAAGCGCGGACTTTAGCTGGTTATCCGGTGCTGGTGAGTGAACAAGATGGCGTAGTTACAGGATATGCCTCGTTTGGCGACTGGCGTAATTTCGATGGTTTTCGCCATACCGTGGAACATTCGGTTTATGTCCATCCCGATCATCAGGGCAAAGGTCTGGGGCGTAAATTGTTAAGCCGATTGATTGATGAAGCGCGGGATTGCGGGAAGCATGTCATGGTCGCCGGGATCGAATCGCAAAATCAGGCGTCTTTGCATCTGCACCAGTCGCTGGGATTTGTCGTCACCGCGCAAATGCCGCAGGTGGGCACTAAATTTGGGCGCTGGCTGGATCTGACATTTATGCAGTTGCAACTCGACGAACGCACTGAACCGGACGCGATTGGATGAATCAGTCGCTCACCCTTGCCTTTTTGATTGCCGCCGGAATTGGTCTGGTAGTCCAGAACACGCTGATGGTGCGCATCACCCAGACCTCCTCTACCATTCTCATCGCCATGTTGCTGAACTCACTGGTGGGGATTGTGCTCTTTGTTTCTATTTTATGGTTTAAACAAGGTATGGCGGGGTTTGGCGAACTGGTGTCCAGCGTGCGCTGGTGGACACTTATACCTGGCTTGCTGGGATCGTTTTTTGTCTTCGCCAGTATCAGCGGATATCAGAATGTGGGAGCGGCGACAACTATTGCAGTACTGGTCGCCAGCCAGCTGATTGGCGGTCTGGTTCTGGATATCTTCCGCAGTCATGGCGTACCACTACGGGCGTTGTTCGGCCCAATTTGTGGCGCAATTTTACTTGTGGTTGGCGCCTGGTTGGTAGCCAGACGCTCATTTTAATCACAGGATGGTGCCGCCTTTGGTTAACTGTTCATGACGCGCTTCCATATCTTCTTTATGCTTGCGACCGTGATGAGCAATAGCGGTGCGCAAACGCTGCTGCTGGGTGTAGCGATCTTCCCGACTTAACTCCGCGTCATCGCTCAGGGCGATTAATAATTCGTTCATATGGGCAATGACGCTCTCTTCAATCGCGGCATCCACGCGCGCGATGACTTCATCCAGATGCGACATACTTTCTCCTTAGCCACTTGTGAAATTTATCGATTCATCCAAATGATATAAGTCTGCGTGGTGCCGTCAAGCCAGTGAGTAAGATTTAAAACAGTGAAAATAACAGCGCCACCGGGAAACTCATCGGCCATGTTGCCCCCACCAGAAAGGCGCTTAAGAAACGGATGCGTTTCTTATCGTGAGAAAGAAACCAGGTGATAAGAAATGCGATTGCTGCCATAACCGCATAAAAAACAAGCATGTGTTGATAGAGAGACATGTACGGGCGTCCAGCCAGATGAATAAAACGCGCGCAAATATGCGTCATTTTTTGACGTGCATCAAGTTTTTTCACCAGTTTGAGAAAAAATCATCAAACAGCAACTTGTCCTTATCCATCTTCAGAATGAGTATTATTGCGGATTTTCTTAACCCGTACTATACACATAGGGGCAATGATAAAAGGTGGCAAAAATGAATGTTTCCAGTAGAACTGTAGTACTGATAAATGTCTTTGCTGCTGTTGGTTTGTTTACTCTTATCTCTATGAGATTTGGCTGGTTTATTTGATGTAGTGATTTTGCACGCAGCACGTACTGTCAGAGAAATCAGTGCTCTGACAGTACGCAAGATCATCTCATACTCTTACGATCTGCAATATTATCCTTAATGTTTAACCATGACGTGGCGGACGACGGTGTAATCCTCCAGCCCATAAAGTGACATATCCTTGCCGTAACCAGAAAGTTTCTGCCCACCGTGCGGCATTTCACTTACCAGCATGAAATGGGTATTGACCCAGGTACAACCATATTGCAGCCGCGCGCTGACGCGATGCGCCCTGCCCACATCTTTCGTCCATACCGAGGATGCAAGTCCGTACTGACTGTCATTCGCCCAGTTCACCACCTGTTCTTCGTTGTCGAAGAGCGTAACACTCACTACCGGACCAAATACCTCTTTTTGCACGATGGCATCATCCTGTAATGCGCCAGCCAGTAGCGTCGGCGCATAGTAATAGCCATTACCCTTGCGCTTTTCACCACCGGTGATCACTTTGATGTGCCCTGTCGCTTTCGCCTCTTCTACCGCCTTGCTGACGCGTTCGAGATGCGCCAGCGAGCTTAAAGGTCCAAGCTCCGTAGACTCGTCAGCCGGTGCACCCGATTTTAACGTTGCCACCGCAGCACCGAGTTTTTCCACCAGCGTATCGTAAATGCCTTTTTGCGCGTAGATCCGACAAGCCGCTGTACAATCCTGTCCGGCATTGTAATAGCCAAAAGTACGTACACCTTCGACCACTGCTTCAATATCCGCATCATCAAAAACAATCACTGGCGCTTTGCCACCAAGTTCCATATGAGTACGCTTAATCGACGGCGCGGTATGGCTGATGATGTGCTCGCCGGTGGCGATAGAGCCCGTCAGCGACACCATCCGCACTTTAGGATGTCCGGTCAGCGGATCGCCCACCGTTTTGCCTCTGCCAAACAGTACGTTAATCACGCCTGCCGGGAAGATATCTTTCGCCAGCTCTGCCAACTTCAACGCGGTCAGCGGGGTAATTTCTGATGGTTTAAGCACTACGCAGTTCCCTGCCGCCAGCGCCGGAGCCAGTTTCCACGCGGCCATCATCAGCGGATAATTCCACGGTGCGATAGAAGCCACGACCCCCAACGGATCGCGACGGATCATCGAAGTATGACCTTCAAGATATTCACCTGCCGCCAGACCATTCAGACAGCGCGCCGCACCCGCGAAAAAGCGAAAGACATCGACAATCGCCGGGATTTCATCATTGAACGCACTATGCAGTGGTTTGCCACAATTACGGGACTCCAGTTCGGCAAAAACCTGACCATTTTCTTCGATAACATCAGCCAGTTTCAGCAGACATTCCGCACGCACTTTCGGCGTGGTTTGCCCCCATTCGGCAAATGCTGCATCTGCCGCGCGCACAGCAGCATCGACCTGCTCTGCGGATGCCTCGGCAATCTCCAGTAAAACGTCCCCCGTTGCCGGATTATAGACAGGCTGTTTTTCCCCTTCGCCGCTAACCAGTTCTCCGTTAATCAGTAACTTATGTTGCATAGCATATTCCTGTATCAGTGGTTATTGACCATTGTCGCCTTCGCGGGTTAGCCACCAGGCTCCCAGGATCGGCAAGGTTGTTACCAACATAACCAGCAGTGCCACGACGTTGGTTACCGGTACATCACGTGGTCGCCCAAGCTGATTGAGTAACCACAACGGTAACGTTCGTTCATGACCTGCCGTAAAAGTCGTAACGATGATTTCATCGAACGACAAAGCAAACGCCAGCATTCCTCCTGCCAGTAGCGCCGAACTGAGATTCGGCAACACTACGTAGCGGAAGGTTTGCCAGCCATTGGCCCCAAGATCCATTGACGCCTCAACCAGACTCCACGAGGTGCGGCGAAAACGGGCGATGACATTGTTAAACACCACCACTACGCAAAAAGTCGCATGGCCGACCACGATGGTGAAAAATCCCGGCTCCAGATTGATGGTTTTAAAGGCGGTTAATAGCGCCAGACCAGTGACAATGCCCGGCAGCGCAATGGGCAGCAACAGTAACAGCGAAATGGCGTTTTTGCCGAAAAAGTCTCGTCGCCACAGCGCGGCAGCGGCCAGCGTCCCTAACACCAGCGCGATTAATGTCGCCAGCGCTGCCACTTTAAGTGACAGTGTCACGGCATCAAGAATATCACTACGCTGTGCTGCCACGCTAAACCAGCGCAGCGTCAGGCCTTGCGGTGGAAAACTAAACGCCGCATCTTCAGTGTTAAACGCATAGGCGGCGATAATCAGGATGGGAAAATGTAGGAAAACCACGCCGCCCCAGGCCGCCAGTTTGAGGAAAAACGGTGCGCGTTCAGAGTGCATCGAACGCTCCCAGACGTTTCACGAACGCCAGGTACAGTGCGATGAGAACAATCGGCACCAGGGTGAATGCCGCCGCCATCGGCATATTGCCAATCGCCCCCTGCTGGGAATAAACCATATTGCCGATAAAATATCCTGGCGGGCCAACCAGCTGCGGGACGATAAAATCGCCCAGTGTGAGTGAGAAGGTAAAGATAGAGCCAGCGGCAATACCTGGGATCGCCAGCGGCAGCACCACATAGCGAAAGGTTTGTCGTGGACGTGCGCCGAGATCAGCTGACGCCTGCAACAATGACGGCGGCAAACGCTCAAGCGCCGCCTGCACGGGCAGGATCATGAACGGCAGCCAGATATAGAGAAACACCAGAAAGCGCCCCAGCCCGGAAGTTGACAGCGTATTACCTCCCACCGCCGGTAGCGTGAGGAACGCAGTCAGCAGTGGTTCCAGCCCAAGATGTTGTAAAAACCACTGAGCCACGCCATCTTTTGCCAGCAATAACGTCCAGGCATAGGCTTTAACAATGTAGCTCGCCCACATCGGCAACATTACCGCAATATAAAAAAACGCTTTCATTTTCCCGCTGGTATAGCGCGCCATATACCACGCCATTGGAAAAGCCAGAATGGCGCTGGCGATAGTGACTGCCACAGCCATAGTCAGCGTGCGGAGAATGATGTCGTAATTCGCCGGATTAAACAGCGCACGGATATTCGCCAGCGTCAGTTCCGGCGTTACCGACATGGTGAAATCGTCAAAGGTATAAAAGCCCTGCCATAACAGCGTTAGCAGCGAGCCGAAATAGACAATGCCAAACCACATTAGCGGGCCAAGCAGCAGCAAAAACAGCCCCAGCCCCGGATTACGCCAGAAGAAACCGGACACCTTACCCAGACCTGGACGTGAAGGTGATTGCAATACGTTCATCGCCATTCACCTCTCCTCAACCAGCGGTACCATCACATCACGCGACCAGGAAACCATCACCTGTTTTCCGGGCGTGAGCGTGGCGGGCAGTTCTTCGCTTGTCATATTGGCCTGACTCACCAGCAGTTTTTCACCGCCGTTCAGTCTCAGTTCAAAACGGGTCGCCGCGCCCTGATACTGCACCGCCTGGATCGTGCCATTGGCCTGCACTTCGCCGGGGATGTTGAAGCGGATATGTTCCGGTCGCAGGGCGAAGCTTCCCGTCATGCCACAAAGTTTGTCTGCCATCAGTGCATCAAAAACATTCGATGTCCCGACGAACCCGGCAACAAACGGCGTGCGCGGGCGCATATAGAGATCACGCGGGGAATCGACCTGCTCAATGCGTCCATTATTGAAAACCGCCACACGATCGGACATCGATAACGCTTCGCCCTGATCGTGGGTAACGAAGATAAAAGTGATACCGAGAGACTGTTGCAGCTTTTTCAGTTCCAGTTGCATCTGCTCACGCAATTTGAGATCCAGTGCGCCGAGCGGTTCATCCAGCAACAACACACGCGGTTCATTCACCAATGCTCTGGCGATAGCAACCCGCTGGCGCTGACCACCAGAAAGTTGTGACGGTTTACGTTGCTGAACAAAACCCAGCGCCACTTTCTCCAGCGCCTCTTGCGCCATCGCATGCCGCTGTTTTTTATCCACGCCTTTGACCATCAGCCCGTAGGCGACGTTGTCAAGAATCGACATATGCGGAAATAGCGCGTAGTCCTGGAAGACAGTATTCACGTCCCGCTCCCACGGTGGCAGATTGCTGGCGGGTTTACCAAAGATAGAGATAGCCCCGCCGGAAAGTTGTTCGAATCCAGCAATCAGGCGCAGGCAGGTGGTTTTGCCGGAACCGGACGGCCCCAGCATAGAGAAGAACTCACCATCTTTTATCGCAATACTGACGCCATCTACTGCGCGCACGTCACCGTACAACCGTGAGACGTTGTCAAACTCCACTGCGTACGTCATAAAACACCCCAGCGAAGTTAGCGACCACCCATAATGGCAATGTAATCCTGCGTCCAGCGACTGTAGGGAACAAACTTGCCCCCTTCTGCTATAGGCGTTTTCCAGAAGGCGATTTTATCGAAATAGTTAAAACCGTTTGTTTCACAACCTTTCTCGCCTAATAACGGACTGGCTTTACACCCTTGCGGCACTACTGGTAGCGAGCCAAACCAGGCCGCCACATCGCCCTGCACTTTTGGGGTTAATGACCAGTTCATCCATTTGTAGGCGCAAACCGGATGTTTCGCTTCGCTATGTAGCATGGTGGTGTCAGCCCAACCGGTAACGCCCTCTTTCGGGAAAACGGTAGCGACAGGCTGGCCTTCGGCTTTCAAGGCGTTGGCCTGATAGGGCCAGGCACTGGAAGCAACTACACCCTCGTTTTTGAAATCGCTCATTTGCACGGTAGTGTCATGCCAGTAGCGATGGATCAAACTATGTTGATCGCGCAGCACTTTCAGCACCGCCTGGTACTGTTCTTCGGTGAGTTGATACGGATCGCTGATGCCCAACTGCGGCTGAGTGGCTTTAACGAACAACGCAGCGTCCGCAATGTAGATAGGGCCATCATAAGCCTGGACGCGGCCTTTATTGCTCTTGCCGTCCGGCAGATTCTGCTCAACAAAAACCACTTGCCAGCTATCCGGCGGCGTCGGGAAGGTTTTAGTGTTGTACATCAGCAGGTTCGGCCCCCATTGGTAAGGTGTGCCGTAAACTTTGCCGCCAACGTTAAACCAGTCGCCTTTAACCACGCGCGGATCGAGCGCTTTCCAGTTGGGAATCAAGGCGGTATTAATCGGCTGCACGCGTTTGCCCATAATCAGGCGCAGCGAGGCATCGCCGGATGCCGTAACCAGATCGTAACCCCCTTTGGCCATCAGACTGACCATTTCATCGGAAGTCGCGGCGGTTTTCACATTCACCGCGCAGCCTGTCTCTTTTTCGAATTGCGTTACCCAGTCGTATTGTTTATCAGTTTGTCCGCGTTCGATGTATCCCGGCCAGGCGATAATATCCAGTCGCCCTTCCGGTTTATCTAAATTGGTAGGCGGTTCGGCGGCGTGAGCGGTCATTATTGTCATGGTGAGCGCACACAGGCTGCTGCGGGCAAATGTCTTGCTCATAAGGTCTTACTCCTGTCGTAATTAATTGTTCAGCCGCCGTGCCGTAAAAATATCTCCTTGTTTAACCATAGACGGCGGCTTGCAGGCACACCTTCGCCCCTGAGAAAATTTAATCAGGTTGTGAGCTACCGCGCATTATGCCCTCTGTAAGGTTATCTTCTGGAGTATAGACAAGGAGTTAGGAAATATGACTGCTATTCGAAATTCATATTACCCATCCTGAGAGGAATTAAATTAAACGCTATTACAGCCGTTCTTGAATAAGTTTGCCTAATTGTTTTACCGCCTGTTCTTCACGTTCTCCCCACTGCCACGCGGTATTAAAACGAAAAAAACGTGACCAGTTTTCACCGGTAGAAAACATTTTACCCGGCGCAATACTGATATGATGCGTCAGTGCCACCAGGCTTAATTCTCCTGCATCTAACGGCTCGGGGAGCTCCAGCCAGAGAAAATAACCGCTGTCATTGTGATGAATTTTGACTTCCGCAGGCAGATAACGCAGCAAAGCCTGCCAGGCGCGTTGTTTACGTTCCGCAAGCTGGCGACGCAGACGACGAAGATGAGCATCGTATCGGCGAGTAGAAAGGTAATCCACCAGTGCAAGCTGCATCGGTGAGCTGGTGGAAAGCGTACTCATCAACTGCAAGCGTTGAATTTTACGTGCATGTTTTCCGGCGGCGACCCAACCAATACGAAAACCAGGCACCAGACATTTCGAAAACGAAGAGCAATGCAAAACACCATCGTGGTGATCCCACGCTTTCGCAGGCAGCGGTTTTTCCCGTCCAAAATAAAGTTCGCTGTAAACGTCATCTTCAATCAGCGTTACGTTGTACTGATTGAGCAACGCCACCAGTTGTGCTTTTTTTTGCGGTGTTAAGGTAAATCCGAGTGGATTCTGGCTATTAGTCATCAGCCAGCACGCTTTCACCGGATACTCCTGCAACGCCAGTTCCAGCGCCTGAAGATCGATCCCTTCTTTAACGTCCGTCGCCACCGATAACGCCTTCAGCCGTAACCGCTCCAGCGCCTGCAAAGCGCCGTAGAAACAAGGATTCTCTACTATCACCCAATCGCCCGGTTCAGTTACCACTTGCAAACTGAGGTTTAATGCCTCTAACGCCCCGGCGGTAATGACAATTTCATCTGGAGAAATAGTGATGCCCTGTAAGGCATAGCGACGAGCAATAGCCTGACGCAGTTCTGCGTTTCCTGGCGGTAAGTTTTCAATCACGCTCATCGCTGTGGCGGTTTTGCTTACCTGCGCCAGCGAGCGGTTTAGTTGTTGGAGGGGGAAAAGTCGCGGGTCGGGAAAGGCCGAGGCAAACGGAACGACCGACGGATCGCGACTGGCCTGCAACATATCAAAAATATAAGTGTTGATATCGACTGCTTCATCTCGAGTGACTGGAATGACTGGCGCTTTCGGCATTTTTATTGCCTGTGGCGCAACGTAATAACCCGACTGCGGTCGTGCGATAATATATCCCTGACTTTCGAGCAACTGATAGGCATGGCTCACGGTCATAAAGCTCATGCCAGAAAGTGCCACCTGGTCACGCAACGAAGGCAAACGATCTCCGGGTTGCCAGATACCCGACGCAATCTGCTCGCGTAATTGTTCTGCAAGCTGCTGGTATTTTTTCATTATCGAATCGTTATTATGTGCAGGTGATTCGGCAGTCTATATCAGTTGTTAAAAATGACAACTTTTCATTAACTGTTATCAAACCATCACCAGCGATAACTCCTTGCCTAGCGCATTAGCCGCGAGCTGGACGGCGTCGATTTTTTTACCTCCGTGTGTAATGTGCTCGAAAATAGCACTAAATCGCCGCAACGGCAGAATGCAATGCAAAATCAGGAAGGAAGATTCCAGAATTTCTTTGCTCTAATTTGCAAAACTGAATAATAACCTCAAGAAACGATTGGCATCATAGCGGCAAAAGGTTAGAAAAAGGTGGCGGGATGTTTTCGAAGGCGTTATCGGTTGTCTTATTAACGTGTGCACTGTTCTCAGGACAACTCATGGCAGGGCACAAAGGACATGAATTTATGTGGGTAAAGAATGTGGATCATCAGCTGCGTCATGAAGCGGACAGCGATGAATTGCGTGCTGTGGCGGAAGAGTCGGCGGAAGGTTTGCGCGAGCATTTTTACTGGCAAAAATCGCGCAAACCAGAAGCGGGACAGCGTTGAGTCATTTGTTGCCGGATGCGGCATGACGCCTTACCCGGCAGGCAATATCATGCAGATTTGATGAGTGGTGAGTAACCCGAAAACTGGCGTTTTACCCTTTTCGCTTCGGCAATGTTTTCAGCAGATCATCCGGACTTACGGATGCCACTACGCTTCCCGGTAACGGCATTTTCAGTATGTGATTTTTGATTTTGCCAATGACGTGCATCTCGCATGGGCGGCAATCAAATTTCAGCGTTAACACTTCATCACCGTTAACCAGTTGCATTGGCGTTGCCTTCCAGCTTTTGATATTGCCTTTCGCCTGTTTCGGGCACAGATTGAAGGCAAAGCGCAGACAATGCTTGGTGATCATCACCGGGACTTCGCCCTTCTCTTCATGTGCCTCATACGCCGCGTCAATCAGTTGCACACCATAGCGATGATAAAATTCACGCGCTTTCTGGTTGTATACGTTCGCGAGGAAACTCAGATGCGTTTGCGGATAAACCGGCGCAGGATCAGCAACCGGTTTACGGCTGCCGCGCTGGTAACTGGCAAGACGCGCAGCATCAAGCATATCGGCGGCTTCACGGCGGAACTGGTTTAGCAGACTGTTTGGTACAAACAGCGCACCCGGCAAATTAATTTGCACATCGCGGGCGTAATAGATGGTTTGCCCCAGTTTTGCCAGACCATCCTTTAGATTGTTCATTGCTTTTTCGGCGTTATTGGCTTCGTCGAACTGCCCGTCCAGCGTATGCGTGATGCTGACACCCTCTTCACTGGTGAGGGTCAGAATCAGTTGTTCCTGCCAGCCGCCCAGTTCAATGTCTACCGCCACCCGACGTTCGCTAGAGGTTTTTGTCAGTGCCTGCTGCCAGTTATGATCAAGATTACGGTTTAGTGGGTGATGCGGGCGAATTTTGTGCAACTCTGCTGGCATTTCATTGGGCCAGACGCGGTACTGATTTTCTCCGGTTTTCTCTACCGTATTGGCACGAAAACCGACGACTTCACGTTTAATCATCACGTTCAGGCCATCGCCATTTGCCAGTGGTTCGGAAACGGCAACATCGAGATGATCTTTCGCCACTTTCAATACTTCACCCACCGGCAGGCCGATAAATTTCGGCGAATCGAACGCGCCAATATCGCCTTTACGGGCATTCACAAAATAATCTGTGCTACCACGGTGGAAAGTCTTTTCCGTCGATGGAACAAAGAAATGTTCAGTACGACCTGATGAAGCGCGCGCCAGATCGCCACGTTCTTCAATAATGGCATCCAGCATCTGACGATAATGGGCTGTGATATTCTTCACGTAGCTCATATCTTTGTAACGCCCTTCAATCTTGAAGGAGCGTACGCCAGCATCAATCAGCGCGCCGAGGTTGGCAGTCTGATCGTTATCTTTCATCGACAGCAGATGTTTTTCATAGGAAACCACCCGCCCCTGATCGTCTTTCAATGTGTATGGCAAACGGCACGCCTGCGAGCAATCGCCACGGTTGGCGCTACGCCCTGTTTGCGCATGAGAAATGTAGCACTGACCCGAATAGGCCACGCACAGTGCGCCATGAATAAAGAATTCAATGGTCGCGTCCGTGGCCTGGTGAATCGCGCGGATCTGCTCAAGATTCAGCTCTCGCGCCAGCACAATCTGCGTGAAGCCAACATCAGAGAGGAACTTCGCTTTTTCTACCGTGCGAATATCGCACTGCGTACTGGCGTGCAGTTCAATCGGCGGAATATCAAGTTCCAGAATCCCCATATCCTGAACAATCAGCGCATCGACGCCGGTCTGGTAGAGGTCGGTAATCAGCCGTTGCGCAGGTTCCAGCTCATCATCATGCAAAATGGTGTTAAGCGTGACGAAAATTTTTGCACCATAACGATGGGCAAATGGCACCAGCTCGGCAATATCTTTCAGGCTATTACTGGCATTATGACGGGCACCAAAACCAGGGCCGCCGATATAAACAGCATCGGCACCGTGCAAAATAGCTTCGCGGGCAATGGCGGCATCGCGTGCCGGACTTAACAGTTCAAGACGATGAGAAGATACGGTCACTTTCTTATCCAGTAGCTGAAAAATGGCGGCTATTTTAGCCACAAGCGCGACGTTACGAAATAGTTTTCCCGCTTAACTGCGCGGGTAATGGATGAGGGAATGAAAATGTACGGTTTGCTCCCCACCATTACGATAGACATGCGTGACGTCTGCAGCAAATCGAGCGCCTTCCCCACAATTAAGGCTCTGCCATTCACCATCAACGCACAAATCAAGTTGTCCATCAATGACGACAACATGTTCGATTACCCCCTTCTCATGGGGCGTCGATTCGCTTATTGCACCGGGTGCCATCTGAATCGAGAAGTGTTCAAAGCAGAGTTGTGGATCATAAGGAAACAGCGAAGTGATCACCATCGCCTGTTGTTGTGGATCATAAACTGAAGGCGTTGCGGACTGCGGCGGAGAAATAAATGTCGAAAATGGCACGTTCAACCCGGTGGCTATTTTCCATAATGTCGCGACCGTCGGGCTGGATTCATTACGCTCAATCTGCCCTAACATCGCTTTAGAAACGCCCGTCGCTTCTGCCAGTCGCGAAAGACTCCAGCCGCGCTGCTGACGTAGTTGTTTAAGTGTGGTGGATAAAAAGCAAGCGAGATTTTCCATGCGACTCCTCCGGCAAAACGGAAGTTTATCACTTGTGCGTTATAACGGACAAATGCTACGGTGCCTGTACGCTATAACGCACGAGGTGACTATGCGTCTGTTTTCTATTCCTCCACCCACGCTACTGGCGGGGTTTCTGGCGGTATTAATTGGCTACGCCAGTTCAGCGGCAATAATCTGGCAAGCAGCGATTGTCGCCGGAGCCACCACTGCACAAATCTCTGGCTGGATGACGGCGCTGGGGCTGGTAATGGGCGTCAGTACGCTGGCTCTGACATTATGGTATCGCGTACCTGTTCTCACCGCATGGTCAACGCCTGGCGCGGCTTTGTTGGTCACCGGATTGCAGGGACTAACACTTAACGAAACCATCGGCGTTTTTATTGTCACCAACGCGTTAATAGTCCTCTGCGGCATAACGGGACTCTTTGCTCGTCTGATGCGCATTATTCCGCACTCGCTTGCGGCGGCAATGCTTGCCGGGATTTTATTACGCTTTGGTTTACAGGCGTTTGCGAGCCTGGATGGTCAATTTACGTTGTGTGGCAGTATGTTGCTGGTATGGCTGGCAACCAGGGCCGTTGCGCCGCGCTATGCGGTAATTGCCGCGATGATTATTGGGGTCGTGATCGTTATCGCGCAAGGTGACGTTGTCACAACTGATGTTGTCTTTAAACCCGTTCTCCCCACTTATATTAGCCCTGATTTTTCGTTTGCTCACAGCCTGAGCGTTGCACTCCCCCTTTTTCTGGTGACGATGGCATCGCAAAACGCACCGGGTATCGCAGCAATGAAAGCCGCCGGATATTCGGCTCCTGTTTCGCCATTAATTGTATTTACTGGATTGCTGGCACTGGTTTTTTCCCCTTTCGGCGTTTATTCCGTCGGTATTGCGGCAATCACCGCGGCTATTTGCCAAAGCCCGGAAGCGCATCCGGATAAAGATCAACGTTGGCTGGCCGCTGCCGTTGCAGGCATTTTCTATTTGCTCGCAGGTCTGTTTGGTAGTGCCATTACCGGGATGATGGCTGCCCTGCCCGTAAGTTCGATCCAGATGCTGGCAGGTCTGGCGCTGTTGAGTACCATTGGCGGCAGTTTGTATCAGGCGCTGCATAATGAGCGTGAGCGCGACGCGGCGGTGGTGGCATTTCTGGTAACGGCAAGTGGATTGACGCTGGCCGGGATTGGTTCTGCGTTTTGGGGATTAATTGCCGGAGGCGTTTGTTACGTGGTGTTGAATTTAATCGCTGACAGAAACCGATATTGACATCCTCCACGCCCTGAAGGACGTGGATCCCTGCTACGTTCAGGCTGTCGCCTGAATCATTTCGGTGGGTTCCTGCTTCAACGGGCGGCCTGACTGCACCATCTCTCCACAGGCAAGAACGGCGTGCCCCGCCGCTAAAATGTTACGAGCGCCATTTACATCGGCGTTCGCTGTATATCCACATACCTGGCATCTGAATTTACTTTGTGACAGGCGGTTCTCTTTCGCTGTATGACCACAGTACGCGCAACGCTGGCTTGTATACGCTGGCGGAACAGCAAGCACCTGACCGCCACGCCAGAGCTGCTTGTACTCAAGCTGGCGGCGCATTTCATACCAGCCCTGATCCAGTATCGAACGGTTTAAACCTGATTTTGCCCGGACATTGCGCCCCGGCTGGCTGACCGTACCCGCTGCTGACTTTGACATGTTGCTGACCTTCAAATCCTCAATGACTATCATTGCGTGGTTTTTGCTGACGGCCGTTGTGACTTTGTGAAGGTAGTCCCTGCGGATATTTGCGATACAGGAATGCAGTCGCTGTATTTTGCGTTTCTGCTTCTGCCAGTTGTTGCTGAATTTGACCTTGCGGCTTAACTGTCGCTGAAGTCTCGCCAGCGTCTTCTGGTTTTTCTGAAAACTGTTTACAGGCTCAAAGACTGTGCCATCTGACAGCGTGGCGAGTTTAGCCACGCCAGCATCCAGCCCGACCATTGATGCTGAAGGGTGAGCCGGAGTGGATACTTCACTTTCTGTCTGAATACTGATGTACCACTTACCGCAGGACTGGCTGACAGTGACATTTTTCACAACACCCGTGACCTGACGGCTATTCCGGTAGCGCATCCAGCCCAGTTTCGGCAGAAAAATACGGCTGTTTTCCTGATCGAGCTTAACGCCCTGCGGGTAGCGGAATGCATCATTCTGTCCCCGCTTTTTGAATCGGGGAAAAGCAGCCCGCTTCCGGAAGAAGTTTTTGTAAGCCCGCTCAAGGTCTTTCAGTGACTGTTGCAATGGCTGTGAGGGAGAATCTTTAAGCCATTGCGTTTCAGTGGCATTTTTCCACTCAACCAGCCAGGAAGCCATTTTCCCGTAAGGGATGTATTTATTACCGGCCTCATGATTCTCATTCTGACGTGCCAGAGCACGATTGAAAACGAAACGACATGCGCCTGCTAAGCGCCTCATTTCACACTCCTGTTGACCACCTGGTCTTAACTGGAATTTAAATGCCTGTAATCGTTTCACAGGTCAAATGATACTTTGGTCTGTGAAAAAAGAAACCGATATCCGGCGTGGAAGGCATTGTGTTTTCCTGATGCATGTTCATCTGGTCTTTGTCACCAGATACCGACGCCAGATTTTTGACCATGACGCGACAGAAAAACTACGCACTTACTTTTCAAATGTATGTGCTGATTTTGAAGCTGAACTGGTTGAAATGGATGGCGAACCAGATCACGTCCATTTGTTAATTAACTAACCTCCCAAACTGGCGATATCCAGTCTGGTAAACAGCCTCAAAGGCGTATCGGGTAGGTTACTGCGACGAGATCGACCAGATATTGCAGTCAGGTATTACTACAAAGGCGTTTTGTGGAGTCCTGGCTATTTTGCCAGTAGCTGCGGAGGTGCGCCAATATCCGTCATCCGCCAATACATTGAACAACAGCAAACACCTGGTCAGGTGCAAAACCGCGCCTTATATCCCCGCCCTGAAGGACGGGGTTTTACGGCGCACCGGATAAAAAGCGCCATCTAACGATGGCGCGTCTGGAACTACTTTTTGTTAACGTCAAACATGGTGGCATCGGTCGCCATGTCATCAATAACTTGTTTAATATTTTCGAAAGCCATTGGCGTACTTTCGTTATTCAGGTCTTTACCTTCGCCCTGACGAACGACTTTGATAACCGGTTTATTAGTCGCTGCATCAATCAGCTCACCTTCAAAATAGAGGCGAGTATCCATGGTACGGTGGCCTGTAGCCATTTGCGTCCCCGCAACCACTAATGCAACAGGAACCACTTCATAGAATTGCAGCCCTTCTTTGCTGGTATCTACACCGGTAATGGCCCCACGGAAAATCAGACTACGCGGCCCAGCGGTGGTAACCAGTGGTTTACGCTGCGCTATCGCTTCTTTCATTTCGGTGTTGGTATAGTTCAAAATTTTATCCAGAACTTTCTGCCCTACCTGGGTAGAAGGTTTTGGTACCGGATAATAAGTGATTGGGTTCCAGACGATGCTGTCATATTTGCTTTGATCAAAACTCGGGTCTACCCAACGTAAAACAGGTTTACCTGTTGCTGAGGTTGTTTCTTTTAAATCAGAGTAATTGTTTAAAAAACCAGAATATTTATCTGGCTGGGTGATTTTAGAGGCACAACCAGACAGAGCCAACAAGCCGCATAAAGCTGCAACTTTCGCAAATGATGTGGTACGCATGAATAGTTTCCTGAGATGATTATATTACTTTTTAAGTTATAGCAAAAAGCGCCGCTTCGTGTTGTGGCAAAAAAAGTGTTGGTGAAAATAAATTTTTCAGCCCCTTTACAGACGACATAGTCAATGCCGAAAAAGGGGCTAAGTCAATCATCAGTAGTTAAATATCAGTGCGTTAATCTGATGAAAAACTTCGACTACTGTGATTAATTTCACATCCTTTTGATTAAAAATATGCTTACCGAAAAGAAGAACAGTAAACCATCTCAGCGTGGGGAATTTTCACGCGCTTTGTTCTTACCGGATCATTTTTTACGTGCCAGCATCGTGGCGAAACGCAGTTTAATACGATTACCGTTGGCGTCGGTGCGGTGCAGCTCGCCGACGTCCTCATTGTATTTCACCCTCTCCCAGCCTTCGTAATATCGACGTAATTCTCCCTCTTTGAAGGCAAACGGGAAGCCGACGGTACATGGATAATCAGCGGTATCCATCGCCGCCACAATCAGGTTGTAACCGCCAGGTTTAGTGCAACGTTGCATATTGGCAATCAGCCCTGGGATGGTTTTAGCCTCAAGGAACATCAGCACCACAGTCGAAAGAATAAAATCGTACTGTCCATCAAATGTGAGGTTATTCAGATCAACGACCCGGGTGTGTAAATTATCCAGATTTTCAATGGACTTAATGCGCTCGACGTTGGCGATACTCATGGCATTTTTATCCCATGCGTCAACATCATAACCATTGGCTGCCAGGTAAAGACTGTTACGACCATTGCCACAGCCCAGATCCAGCGTTTTACCCGGTTTAACCACTTTCACCGCTTCCAGCACTTCAGAGTGTGTGCGGGTTAATTCATATTTATCAGTAAAATAGTTTTCGTCACGAATGATCATTCTTTGTCCTCTGCTTTCATTAAAACGGCGCGCTCGGTTCTGACTAACAATTTTCCCTGCATCAGAAGCGCAAAAGTACGGATGAGCAGTATTGCAATAATAAAATTGGTAAAGATAAACAGCGGCACCGCCAGCGTATGGAAAAATCCATTATCGCTGCCACTCCCCAGATGCAAACCGGTGGTTGCCAGTGCAGATACGCCGAACGAGAAACTCCAGAATGAAGCATTAAATGGCTGGGAGAGATACCATGGCATCAGACGTAGCATAAACAGCAGTTGCAGCAGTCCATAACCGAAAAGCATTTTCGCCAGCGTGTCACCCTCGCCGCCGTTGACGCTCAGCCAGGCACTACAGGCCACCAGCGCAGGAGCGAGCTGAATGCCGAGTGATGTCCTCAGTGCCGTGGGTAATTCTCCCGAACTGCGCAGACGCTGCAAGATCACCGGTTCCAGGCTTAGCCATGAGAAAACGCCTGCGCCTAAAAACACCAGACCGGCGTCGGTGTAGCCCAACGCACCACAGGCCATTGCGCTGATAAAGTTGTTGGCAACTGTCGGCAGATACAGTCCAGGCGTGGTAGCTTCTTCAGGGTGAGATCCGCGCCATAATCCCGCAGTTTGCCAGGCGGCATAAGCCAACTGAACCACGACACCAAAACTGAACAGGCACACCGCCAGTGGGCGAAACCACGGAACAAAACCAATCGCCACCAGCATCGTCGTTGCCGGAAACAAACTCACAAAACTGCTCAGCACTGGATGGCGCACTTCTGCCAGCACGCTATGCGGAAAGCGTATGAGTCGGGTAATAAATGCGCCAGTCAATAATCCCCAGATGATCATCGCCAGAATCACCAGCCCATCCCCCAACCAGTGGCTGACCTGCCAAACCTGGCTGGCATAGCGCCAGGCAAATCCCATCCCTATCGTCCCCAACACAATACCAAAGTAGCCTGCCGGCAAATTGAGCACTTTATCGCTCTGCATCTTCTTACTCATTTTGTTTAATTTATAAAGTATATTTGAAATGCATTTTATGGAATTTTCTCGAGCATAGCCAGAGCCGCAGAATTTGCTACGGTTATAGTAAGTCACCTGTGGGAAAACGCTATGCGCAAATATCGTCTAAGTGAAGAACAGCGAGCCTTTAGTTATCAGGAAGATGGCACTAAAAAAAATGTGTTATTACGGCAGATTATCGCCATTAGCGATTTTAACGATGTGATAGCAGGAAGCGCTGGCGGCTGGATCGATCGCGAAACGGTGTTAGCACAGGAAGGAAATTGCTGGATTTACGACCAGAATGCTATTGCGTTCGGCGGAACGGTGATTTCCGGGAATACGCGTATCACCGGCACCAGCGTGCTGTGGGGAGAGGTTTACGCAACGGATAATGTCTGGATCGATAATAGTGAAATCAGCCAGGGTGCATATATAAGTGACAGTGTCACCATTAGTGACTCATTAGTTTGCGGTCAATGTAGAATATTTGGTCACGCCTTAATTGATCAACATTCTATGATCGTCGCCGCACAAGGCTTAACGCCCGACCATCAACTCCTGCTACAAATTTATGATCGCGCGAGGGTTAGCGCCTCGCGGATTGTCCACCAGGCACAAATTTATGGCGATGCCGTCGTCCGGTATGCTTTTATTGAACATCGCGCCGAAGTTTTTGATTTTGCCAGTATTGAAGGTAATGAAGAGAACAACGTCTGGCTATGCGATTGTGCTAAAGTCTACGGTCACGCGCAGGTGAAAGCTGGCATAGAAGAAGATGCCATTCCGACGATTCATTACAGTTCGCAGGTGGCGGAATATGCCATTGTGGAAGGTAATTGTGTGTTAAAACATCATGTCTTGATTGGCGGAAATGCCGTGGTACGTGGCGGACCGATTCTGCTCGACGAGCACGTTGTCATACAAGGTGAGAGCCGTATTACAGGTGCGGTGATAATTGAAAACCATGTGGAGTTAACCGACCACGCCGTCGTTGAAGCCTTTGATGGCGACACGGTTCATGTCCGTGGTCCAAAAGTCATTAACGGCGAGGAGCGCATTACTCGAACGCCGTTGGCAGGGTTATTGTGAATCGATAATACGCGCGTATAAGTTCACATCATCATAGGCATCATTCAGGAACTCAGCCTGTTTCAGGCAACCTTCAAGGATAAAACCATTGCGCAAAGCGACCTGGTTGCTTTGCGCATTGTCCACCCGACATTTGATCACGAAGCGTCTAAGTTCACCAGACTGAGCGTAATGATGAATCAATGCCTGCAGCGCCTGAGAAATGATCCCCTGCCCCTGATGAGATTCGTCCAGCCAGTAGCCGATTTCAGCGGTTTTATTCAGTGGTTCAATACGATTAAACGAGATAACGCCGATAAGTTCATCTTCTTTGAAAATCATGAACATTTTGGCATAGCCGCGTTGATGCAACATTACATTGCCCTGCACCGTTTTTCGCGTGTCCTCTTCACTTTGAACAAACTGCGGCCAGTTTAGCGACTGCTGTAACCAGGTTCTATTTTTACAGATTAACTGATAAAGAGGTGTGACATGACTTTCTGCAACAGCATGTAATTCAAGTGATTCACTTACTTTTATCGTTTCGGTCATCTTATCTCCAGTCAATCCATGCAGTTGTTAAAAAAGCCGCCTGGCTGGCGGCTTAGGAAAGTTTACACCTCTTTGACGCTCTCCTGCTGCAGGATTTTGAGCATCTCATCTTTTAACTGTAGCTTTTGTTTTTTCATGCGGACCACTTCCGCATTGTACCCTCGACCGTCGGAACCTTCCTTTCTGGCAATTTCATGATCAAGTTTATTGTGTTTATCGAACAAGGACATAAAGCGAGGATTTTCGTTTTTCAGACGGGATATTAAATCTCGATATTCTGGAAACATACGCACTCCCTGTTAGTGGCTGACAAGGTGTATCTGAAATACACACCATCAGATTACTCATTTAACTTAGGGAAAAATGCGAGCGGGATCGTGTTTAACCAGACGGCACCTCCCGAAGAAGGTGCCGAAGAAAAAACGATTAACTCATCACGCGGTCGTCAACATACTGACGTTTATCCGGCGCTGGCGGGAAATACTGATACAGCCATGTTTCACTGATAGCGTCGCCCTGACAACGCAGATACATCCGCATATCGACCGGATCAGTGGAGTCCGAAGTCGGATACCAGTCAAACTGAATACGATAACCATCAATGGGTTCAATATAGAGAATTTCGATTTGCTTCGCTTCCCCACTGGAAAGCGTAATCACCGGCTCAATGCCTTTTGGCGCGGCAGCCTTCAGATCACCACCAACGAAATCGACGGCAAAACGACGCGCCCATTTTTCGGGATAGTGTTCACCAGGAGCCCAACCTTCCGGGAAACCACCCATGCCGGTACGCGTCGCCATAACGCGCGCTAATGGGCAATGAACAGGCGGTTGCGCACTCCAGTACAGACGATACTGGAATGCAAACTCATCACCCGCTTTTACAGCTTTTTCTGGCTGCCAGAAGCAGACAATGTTATCCAGCGTTTCGCCCGTTGTTGGGATTTCCATCAGGCCGATGGTGCCCTTACCCCACTTGTTACGCGGTTCCACCCACAGACTTGGGCGTTTGTTATACCAGCCCATAATGTCCTGATAATGGGAGAAATCACGATCCAGTTGCAATAAACCAAACCCTTTCGGGTTGTTGTCGGTGTAAGCATTGAACTGCAATTTTTGCGGATTGTTCAGCGGACGACAAATCCACTCGCCGTTGCCCCGCCACATGGACAAACGATCAGAGTCATGGATTTGCGGATGAATGGTGTCGCACATCCGACGTTCATTAGTACCGCAGCTGAACATACTGGTCATCGGCGCAATGCCCAGCTGTTTAATGTCTTTGCGCGCATACAGGTGATTTTCCACATCCATAATCACCTGACTTTTCTCGCAATGGATAGTGAACTTATAGGCACCAGTAATGCTGGCGCTATCGAGCAACGCATAAACGGTAAAGGTGGTTGCCCCCGGTTTTACCGTATCAAACCAGAAGGCGGTAAAGTCGGGGAACTCTTCTTTACTGTCGGTGTAAGTGTCGATCGCCAGGCCGCGAGCCGATAGACCGTATTGATATGTGTCGTCAACGGCGCGGAAATAACTCGCACCGAGGAATGATACTACATCACGGCGCGCCAGTTCGGGGGCTTTAAACACGCGAAAACCGGCAAAACCGAGATCACTTTGCCCTTCTAATTGTTTGGTATCAACACCCGCATCGTTGTATTTGAACAACTCCGGGCGAAAGTGAATTTCACGCGCCAGATGTGTTGCGGGATCAACAGAAAACATACGAACGCGGCGACGGAATCCCATTCCCATATGGAAGAACTGAGCGTCCAGTTGACGGTTCTCAACGTTATGCCAGAGCGATTTTTCGGCGTCGTATTGAATACTGTTATAAGCCTGCGGCGTCATTGTCGCCAGCGTGTCAGGTAACGGACGCGGCGCGCCACGCCACGCTGTTTGCGCTAAGTCGTGCGCCATTGACTGTAGAATGGAGAAGTCAAAACGCTGGGTTTGCCCGTCGGCAATATCAGAATCTGCCGCGAATGCCGCCTGAGAAAAAAGAGAAGCAATGCCGCTGGTACCGCACACGGCGGCCATAGCCATTGAACCTTTAATAAATCGTCTACGATCCATACCTGAAAGTGAGTCCTTCTGGTGTTGTGAATGGTCCCGCGCTGGTCGTTTTCAGCGGCAAGAAAGTGCTTATTTATGACCGCTCACTCTAGACAATATTTATTAATAATCCAATTGTTGAACTGAGAGAATATGCATAAATCGGCAATTTTTTTATGTCGATGGGATGAGCCTGATTCGTTTGTAAAATCAGGCAAATTTTTGCAAAGGCGGATGGTCAGAATTTAAAGCAAACCACAGCGACGTTTACTGCGTTCTTCCGCTTCCTGATAAAGCTGGAACTCATCCAAAACCGGGCAGCCCAACGCCTGCTCAAATGCTTCGCGACTGGCATTACCGTGACTGCGTGCCTGCGTTTCATTACCCAGATTTGACTGGAAGATCCCCGCCGCGCTAACAGGCAAGAAATCTTCATAGGTAATGGGTTGCGCCACTACCCAACCACGTTCAATTAAGGGCTGTGGATCGTCTCCGGGATGAATCGCCTGACGATGCGCCTCACCTGAAGGCGTCAGACGGTACCGGAACCATGCCAACCCTTGCTGACGCATTAAAAACTCACTGTCAGGAAAAGTGCGGAAGGTTTCCTGTAAATGCATTTGGTGAGTGAGATTATCCTGCCCGGTTCCAGCGTTCCGCAGTAGATCATCATACAGTTGTCGTCCTTTCGGCGTTAATGCCACACCACGCTGCTCTATTTCACCAAAGCGCGCGGTATGCGTACCCTGTTTCTGCCCTGCAAACAACACCGTCTCTTCCAGTGCTTTAAAGCTGGTCTGGCGTAGTAAAATAGGTACCTCGCGGCGCGGCGGCCCTTCGATCAGAATTTTGGGTTCAATCCCGCATTCAGGCATCATTGACTGCACCCGGTCAATATCCAGCGTACGTGGCGTCAGGTGGTTGATATGGCATCCAGGAAAACAGACCACATCAGCAATCAACCGATGTTCGTTGTGCAAGGCGCGATAGGTTTCTTCATCTACCGTTGCTGACTGGTGCCAACGAAACGTTTCCAGGGCTTCCTGCACAAACTCCTGTGCCTGTGTTTCGTTAAAACCGCCCCGCTGCTCATACTCCTCTAACAGTTGTCGACAACGTGGGGTGAAGATATCGCGCTGACGCAGAATCTCCGCCGCTTTCTGGCGCAAAAATTCGTTCTCGATAAGCTCAAGGCGGAGTAATGAGGTAAAAATGCGGAATGGATTACGCGCCAGAGAAGCATCATCAATGGGCCGAAATGCTGTGGAATGTACCGGCACTCCCGCCTGCGAGAGATCGTAATAGCTCACCGGGTACATCCCCATAATGGCAAACATCCGCCGAAGAGTAGCAAGCTCTTGTGCAGTCCCAACACGAATCGCCCCATGACGTTCAACATTCAGTCGCGCCAGCTCGTCTGCATTTACCATTTTTTCGTGCAGTTGAGGATTGTTTTCCAGCACAGCCAGATTCACATCAGCTACCAGTTCCAGCAGCGTGCCGTACTGCGGAACTTCTTGCTGGTACATGGCTGACATTGCCTGCGAAAACTGTTCCCGAATCTCATCCGCCGTGATGCTGTTCGCCATAGTGTCTGCCTCCAGTGGTCAGTAATCTGGAGTGTAGGTAACCGCATTCACTCCGGCGGGAAGAATTTACAAACTGTGATCTCGCCGCGAAAACATCAATATTATCCATTTTGCTGTAACATAATTGCTTTAATTGTTAATAATATTTTGCAATCAAGTTATCATAATCAAACAACTTCACTTGTCAGCGACACCGCTTCGTTTTTAACATCGCTTATGGAAAAAAATAGTCTGTTTAGTCAGCGCATCCGTTTGCGCCACCTTCATACATTCGTAGCTGTCGCACAACAAGGAACTTTGGGGCGCGCGGCTGAAACCCTTAATTTGAGTCAACCTGCGCTCTCTAAGACATTGAATGAACTGGAGCAGCTGACGGGCGCTCGCTTGTTTGAGCGTGGTCGTCAGGGGGCGCAACTTACCTTACCCGGCGAACAATTTTTAACGCATGCAGTCAGAGTTCTTGACGCCATCAACACTGCTGGACAGTCGCTTCATCGTAAAGAAGGTCTTAATAATGATATCGTCAGGGTTGGTGCACTACCTACTGCGGCACTGGGGATATTACCTTCGGTTATAGGTCAGTTTCATCAGCAACAAAAAGAGACGACCTTGCAAGTTGCGACAATGAGTAACCCTATGATTCTGGCGGGTTTAAAAACCGGGGAAATCGATATCGGCATTGGTCGGATGTCAGATCCTGAACTGATGACCGGGCTTAATTACGAACTGCTGTTTCTTGAATCGCTGAAGCTGGTTGTCCGCCCCAATCATCCGCTACTTCAGGAGAACGTAACGCTAAGCCGGGTGCTGGAATGGCCGGTCGTTGTATCACCAGAAGGCACTGCGCCACGCCAGCATTCAGATGCATTAGTGCAGAGCCAGGGATGTAAAATTCCTTCGGGTTGTATCGAAACGCTGTCTGCTTCGCTATCTCGTCAACTTACGGTTGAATACGACTACGTGTGGTTTGTCCCTTCTGGCGCTGTAAAAGACGACCTGCGTCATGCCACGCTGGTGGCCCTGCCTGTTCCGGGACATGGTGCAGGCGAACCGATTGGAATACTGACCCGCGTAGATGCGACGTTCTCTTCTGGTTGCCAGTTGATGATTAACGCTATTCGAAAATCAATGCCGTTCTGAAAGGTGAAGGGATCTGTCGATCCCTTCCTTGAACATTTTCACACCGTAGCGAAACTAACTGGTTCACCCGCTCCGCGAGGTTCTGCCGACACAGAATGTTTGTTCAGACGGAATACGTCCACCGCCTCAGTTAATCGTGCCGCCTGTTCTTCAAGGGACACCGCCGCCGCTGAGGCCTCTTCTACCAGAGAAGCATTCTGTTGCGTCACCTTATCCATTTCAGAAATCGCCTGGCTAACCTGCGTTATGCCTCTACTTTGTTCATCCGAGGCGGCGGCAATTTCCTGCATGATATGTGTGACACTCGCGACGGCATCAACAATAGTGCTCATGGTTTTCCCGGCCGTGGCCACCTCATCCGATCCCAGGTCAATTAACCTGACTGATTCACTGATCAAGCCTTCAATCTCTTTCGCCGCCTGAGCGCTGCGGCTTGCGAGTGTCCGTACTTCGCTGGCGACAACGGCAAATCCACGCCCTTGCTCACCCGCTCGCGCGGCTTCAACGGCAGCATTCAGTGCCAGAATATTCGTCTGGAAAGCAATACTGTTGATGACGGCGGTGATCTCAGAAATTTTCTTCGAACTCGTGGAGATAGCGCCCATCGTTTTTACTACACCGGAAACCATCTGCCCGCCATCGCTGGCTTTAATAGAAGCCTCTTGCGCCAGTTTGCTGGCATGATGCGCGTTATCCGCATTCTGTTTCACCGTCGCAGTGAGTTGCTCCATGCTGGCGGCAGTTTGTTCGATAGCCGCCGCTTGTTCTTCGGTGCGAGATGACAGGTCCGCATTGCCAGCTGAAATTTCGCTGGTGCCACGATAAATCTCTTCCGCGCCCTGTCGAACGGTCCCTACAGTCATCCCCAGTGAATGCTGCATTTGCTGTAAATGACGACTTAAGCGACCGATTTCATTACGACCCGCCGGTTCATCATTCATCGTCAGATCGCCACTGGCGATTTTTTCAATCCGTTGTGCGGCATTTTGCAGTGGACGAATGACGATCCGACGTAGCACCATAAATGTTATCAGCGTCATCACCAGGGCAAGCACAAACGCGCCAATCATGAACATCCCACCCAGGCGGGTGCGCTGATGGGCCAGTTCCGCCAGTTGGTTGGCTCTGGTGCTACGTATCTTAACGGCTTTGTTCAAAATATCGGTATAAGCATTATCCAGCGGTCGGATCTGCTCACTTTCATGATTGATAATCGCTTCAAACATGCCATTTTTGGCATATTTCAACATCGGTTGCATACCCGTGATATAAGCCTGGAAGCGTTGATTTAATTCAGTGTCGAGGGCTTCATCAGCAGGTGTTTTCACCGGTCGATTCTGATAAGCACGATAACCTTGCTGCGACTGTTTAATCTCCGATTCGGCTTGCGCAATATTTCGCTTCATTGCTTCCATTTCCGCAATACGACTCGCTGCCCCGGCCTGAATCATATTGATCCGGGCTGAACGCAAAAAATCTGAACTGTTCGCTAACCCGGTCCGAATCTCAATCTCCGCAGTAACATCACGCTGATCGCGATCGGCCTGCCAGAGGAAATAGCCAGCCAGAGCAGAACTTAATGCGAATAGAACTAAGATACCGCCAAGAATGCAGGCAAATAACGGAACCAGCCTGATGTGATGCAAAAAACCTAATCGCTGTGAGGGAGTTGTATTCATTACCGTTGTCTCTCTTCCAGGTTTACTCCTGATAGAAAGTCATCGGCACTTGACGGTAATTTCTTACGACCAAAAACCTCTTTGCGTCACATTTTTACAACAATTATGGCAGAGAAGAATAATGCCATTGGAATGAAGAGAGTAACGAATGATTAAACTGGCTAAACCGAATGACGAAAAATTCTGGAAAACAGCACGCAATTTCGTCAGGTGATTATTTTCGTCCTTAAGGAAACCACATAGGATGCTCACGGGTGCCTGAGACTTTCTGTTTTCAGGCTAACCGGGAATCAGAAAGACGAAGGCCCCGACCAATATTTCTATCAACTGTGTACTGCACCCATTTTGTTGGACGATGAAATGGAATAGCCCCTGATATGTCAAAGCCAAAATACCCTTTTGAAAAGCGCCTTGAAGTCGTGAATCACTACTTCACTACTG
>NZ_JBJQKY010000036.1:0-40674 GCF_046486595.1 Escherichia sp. WS3063 | reverse complement strand
CGGGTCTTGTAGGCCTGATAAGACGCGCCAGCGTCGCATCAGGCACTGAATGCCGGATGCGGCGTAAAACGCCTTATCCGGCCTACGGTTCTGTGCTCGGATCTTGTAGGCCTGATAAGACGCGTCAGCGTCGCATCAGGCACTGAATGCCGGATGCGGCGTAAAACGCCTTATCCGTCCTACGGCTCTGTGCTCGGGTCTTGTAGGCCTGATAAGACGCGTCAGCGTCGCATCAGGCACTGAATGCCGGATGCGGCGTGAACGCCTTATCCGTCCTACGGTTCTGTGCTCGGATCTTGTAGGTCTGATAAGACGCGTTAGCGTCGCATCAGGCAAAAAACGGCAACGAACACAACAAACACAGCCTCACCTGGCATCAAATTTATGAGGAAAAAATGAAATTACTTATTCTGGGCAACCACACTTGCGGCAATCGTGGCGATAGCGCCATCCTGCGTGGCTTACTTGATGCCATCAATATCCTCAATCCACATGCCGAAGTGGACGTGATGAGCCGCTATCCGGTCAGTTCTTCCTGGCTGCTCAACCGCCCGGTAATGGGCGATCCGCTGTTCCTGCAAATGAAAAAACACAACAGCGCGGCGGGCGTTGTCGGGCGCGTTAAAAAAGTCCTCCGTCGCCGCTATCAGCATCAGGTATTGCTCTCACGCGTCACCGACACTGGCAAGCTGCGTAATATCGCCATCGCTCAGGGATTCACTGACTTCGTGCGCCTGCTGTCAGGTTACGACGCCATTATTCAGGTCGGCGGATCGTTTTTTGTCGATCTCTACGGCGTGCCGCAGTTTGAACACGCGCTTTGCACTTTCATGGCGAAAAAGCCGCTATTTATGATTGGTCACAGCGTTGGTCCATTCCAGGATGAGCAATTTAACCAACTGGCGAACTACGTTTTTGGTCACTGCGACGCGCTGATCCTGCGCGAATCGGTCAGCCTTGAACTGATGAAACGCAGCAATATCACCACCGCAAAAGTCGAACATGGCGTCGATACTGCGTGGCTGGTCGATCACCACACAGAAGACTTCACCGCCAGCTATGCCGTTCAACACTGGCTGGACGTTGCCGCACAACAGAAAACGGTAGCAATTACCCTGCGCGAACTGGCACCGTTCGACAAACGTCTCGGCACCACTCAGCAAGCGTATGAAAAAGCCTTTGCCGGGGTGGTCAATCGCATTCTCGACGAAGGGTATCAGGTGATTGCGCTTTCCACCTGTACGGGCATCGACAGCTATAACAAAGACGACCGCATGGTGGCGCTCAATCTTCGCCAGCACATCAGCGATCCTGCCCGTTACCACGTGGTGATGGATGAACTCAACGATCTGGAAATGGGCAAAATTCTGGGGGCCTGTGAACTCACCGTCGGTACGCGCCTGCACTCTGCCATTATCTCGATGAACTTTGCCACTCCGGCGATTGCCATCAACTATGAACATAAATCCGCCGGGATTATGCAACAACTGGGGCTACCAGAGATGGCAATTGATATCCGTCATTTATTAGACGGCAGCCTGCAAGCGATGGTTGCGGATACCTTAGGCCAGCTTCCGGCACTGAACACGCGACTTAACGAAGCCGTCAGTCGCGAACGTCAGACGGGAATGCAGATGGTGAAATCTGTGCTTGAACGCATCGGGGAGGCGAAATGAAGGTCGGCTTCTTTTTACTGAAATTTCCACTGTCGTCGGAAACCTTCGTCCTCAATCAAATTACCGCGTTTATTGATATGGGCTTTGAGGTGGAGATTGTCGCGCTGCAAAAAGGCGACACACAAAACACCCACGCGGCATGGACAAAATATAACCTTGCCGCCAGAACCCGCTGGTTACAGGACGAACCTACGGGCAAAGTGGCGAAACTGCGCCACCGCGCCAGCCAGACCTTACGCGGCATTCATCGTAAAAATACCTGGCAGGCGCTCAACCTCAAACGCTATGGTGCTGAGTCGCGGAACCTGATTTTGTCTGCCATTTGCGGCCAGGTCGCAACACCATTTTATGCCGATGTCTTTATCGCTCATTTTGGCCCTGCGGGGGTAATCGCAGCAAAACTACGGGAACTGGGTATCATTCGCGGCAAAATCGCTACTATCTTCCACGGCATTGATATCTCCAGTCGGGAAGTGCTCAACCACTACACTCCCGAATATCAGCAACTGTTCCGCCGTGGCGACCTGATGCTACCGATCAGCGATCTGTGGGCCGGAAGGCTGCAAAAAATGGGATGCCCGAGGGAAAAAATCGCCGTATCGCGCATGGGCGTGGACATGACGCGCTTTAGCCCGCGTCCGGTGAAAGCGCCCGCAACACCGCTGGAAATCATTTCCGTCGCACGCTTAACCGAGAAAAAAGGCCTGCATGTGGCGATCGAAGCCTGCCGTCAGTTGAAAGAGCAGGGCGTGGCATTTCGCTATCGCATCCTCGGCATTGGCCCGTGGGAACGACGCCTGCGCACCCTCATCGAACAATATCAACTGGAAGATGTGGTAGAGATGCCGGGCTTTAAACCGAGCCACGAAGTGAAAGCGATGCTAGACGACGCGGATGTTTTCCTGCTGCCTTCGGTAACGGGTGCGGACGGCGATATGGAAGGCATTCCGGTGGCGCTAATGGAAGCGATGGCGGTCGGCATTCCGGTGGTTTCTACTCTGCATAGCGGAATTCCTGAACTGGTGGAGGCCGATAAATCCGGCTGGTTGGTGCCTGAGAACGATGCTCGCGCACTGGCGCAACGACTGGCGGCGTTTAGCCAACTGGACACCGACGAACTGGCTCCGGTTATCAAACGTGCTCGCGAAAAAGTCGAACACGATTTTAACCAGCAGGTGATCAATCGAGAACTCGCCAGCTTGCTGCAGGCTTTATAGAGGAGAACGCATGCCATTTAAAAAACTCTCCCGACGCACCTTCCTGACGGCAAGCTCTGTGCTTGCCTTCCTCCATACGCCTTTCGCCCGCGCACTTCCCGCTCAACAAAGCGTTAACATTAACGACTACAACCCTCACGACTGGATCGCCTCATTTAAACAAGCCTTCAGCGAAGGGCAAACGGTCGTCGTGCCTGCCGGATTGGTTTGTGACAATATCAACACCGGCATCTTCATTCCTGCAGGTAAAACGTTACACATCCTTGGAAGCCTGCGCGGCAACGGCAGAGGGCGATTTGTCTTACAGGACGGCAGCCAGGTGACAGGGGAGGAGGGCGGCAGTATGCATAACATCACCCTGGATGTGCGTGGTTCTGACTGCACCATCAAAGGGCTGGCGATGAGCGGCTTTGGTCCGGTAACGCAGATTTATATCGGCGGCAAAAACAAACGGGTCATGCACAACCTGACCATCGATAACCTGACCGTTAGCCACGCTAATTACGCCATCTTACGCCAGGGATTTCATAACCAGATAATCGGTGCCAACATCACCAACTGTAAGTTCAGCGACTTACAGGGCGACGCTATTGAATGGAACGTGGCGATTAACGACAGTGATATTTTGATATCCGACCATCTCATTGAGCGCATTAACTGTACCAACGGCAAAATCAACTGGGGCATCGGCATAGGCCTTGCGGGAAGTACCTACGATAATAATTATCCGGAAAACCAGGCAGTGAAAAACTTTGTCGTGGCGAATATCACGGGATCGGATTGTCGGCAACTGATCCATGTTGAAAATGGTAAACATTTTGTTATCCGTAATATCAAAGCTCGTAATATCACGCCGGATTTCAGTAAGAAAGCAGGTATTGATAACGCCACAGTTGCTATTTATGGTTGTGACAACTTTGTGATTGATAATATTGAAATGATTAATAGTGCCGGGATGTTAATCGGCTATGGGGTAATTAAAGGCAAATATCTCTCGATACCGCAGAATTTCCGAGTGAATGATATTCAACTGGATAATACTCATCTTGCTTATAAATTGCGCGGCATTCAAATCTCCGCCGGGAATGCTGTCTCCTTTGTGGCGCTGACTAACATTGAGATGAAGCGTGCGTCGCTGGAGTTACACAACAAACCGCAACATCTTTTTATGCGAAATATCAATGTGATGCAGGAATCCTCAGTTGGACCCGCATTGAGCATGAACTTTGACATGCGCAAAGACGTTCGAGGCGTTTTTATGGCAAAGCGTAAAACGCTGCTTTCACTCACGAATATTCATGCAGTGAATGAAAAAGGGCAAAGCTCCGTCGATATCGACAGGATTAATCACCATATTGTTAATGTGGAGAAGATTAACTTTAGATTGCCGGAACGGAGGGAGTAGATTTGCGACCATTCATAAACTTACTGGATATAATGTTCTAAAAGATTATAATCCTCACACTAACTGTTAAAGCTGGGGCTGGGCAGCATTGACTACTCAGAGAAGGTACTCATCTTTATCTTGTGTTTCTTACGTAACAACCAGACTAAAGTGATTTATGAACGATAACGTTTTGCTCATAGGAGCTTCCGGATTCGTAGGAACCCGACTACTTGAAACGGCAATTGCTGACTTTAATATCAAGAACCTGGACAAACAGCAGAGCCACTTTTATCCAGAAATCACACAGATTGGCGATGTTCGTGATCAACAGGCACTCGACCAGGCGTTAGCCGGTTTTGACACTGTTGTGCTACTGGCAGCGGAACACCGCGATGACGTCAGCCCTACTTCTCTCTATTATGATGTCAACGTTCAGGGTACCCGCAATGTGTTGGCTGCCATGGAAAAAAATGGCGTTAAAAATATCATCTTTACCAGTTCCGTTGCTGTTTATGGTTTGAACAAACACAACCCTGACGAAAACCATCCACACGACCCTTTCAACCACTACGGCAAAAGTAAGTGGCAGGCAGAGGAAGTGCTGCGTGAATGGTATAACAAAGCACCAACAGAACGTTCATTAACCATCATCCGTCCTACCGTTATCTTCGGTGAACGCAACCGCGGTAACGTCTATAACTTGCTGAAACAGATCGCTGGCGGCAAGTTTATGATGGTGGGCGCAGGGACTAACTATAAGTCCATGGCTTATGTTGGAAACATTGTTGAGTTTATCAAGTACAAACTGAAGAATGTTGCCGCAGGTTATGAGGTTTATAACTACGTTGATAAGCCAGACCTGAACATGAACCAGTTGGTTGCTGAAGTTGAACAAAGCCTGAACAAAAAGATCCCTTCTATGCACTTGCCTTACCCACTAGGAATGCTGGGGGGATATTGTTTTGATATCCTGAGCAAAATTACGGGCAAAAAATACGCTGTCAGCTCAGTGCGCGTGAAAAAATTCTGCGCAACAACACAGTTTGACGCAACGAAAGTGCATTCTTCAGGTTTTGTGGCACCGTATACGCTGTCGCAAGGTCTGGATCGAACTCTGCAGTATGAATTCGTCCATGCCAAAAAAGACGACATAACGTTTGTTTCTGAGTAATGCAGACGAGTCAGAGAAAAAAGGACCAGGTTGGACTACGATTATTCGGAAAGAGGTACTGATTAAATTATCAGTATGCGGAATTCCGAGTAATCCGAGTAACCCAGATGCTGATGGTGTGTAGTGTTATCGCAAGGTTTAATCAAAGTTATGCGGAACTAAGCTTTGGTATATAGCCATACCGTTTGGCTAATCTATGGCAATAATTTACGCACTATCAGTCACTTAGAGGTAGGAAAATAATGACGAATTTAAAAGCAGTTATACCGGTAGCGGGTCTTGGGATGCATATGTTGCCTGCCACTAAGGCGATACCCAAAGAGATGCTACCGATCGTCGACAAGCCAATGATTCAGTACATTGTTGACGAGATTGTGGCTGCAGGGATCAAAGAAATCCTCCTGGTAACTCACGCGTCCAAGAACGCGGTCGAAAACCACTTCGACACCTCTTATGAATTAGAATCTCTCCTTGAACAGCGCGTGAAGCGTCAACTGCTGGCGGAAGTGCAGTCTATCTGTCCGCCTGGCGTGACCATTATGAACGTGCGTCAGGGCGAACCTTTAGGTTTAGGCCACTCCATTTTATGTGCACGACCCGCCATTGGCGACAACCCATTTGTCGTGGTACTGCCAGACGTAGTGATCGACGACGCCAGCGCCGACCCGCTGCGCTACAACCTTGCTGCCATGATTGCGCGCTTCAATGAAACGGGCCGTAGCCTGGTGCTGGCAAAACGTATGCCGGGTGACCTTTCTGAATACTCCGTTATTCAGACCAAAGAGCCGCTGGATCGTGAAGGCAAAGTCAGCCGCATTGTTGAATTTATCGAAAAACCGGATCAGCCGCAGACGCTGGACTCAGACATCATGGCCGTTGGTCGCTATGTGCTTTCTGCCGATATTTGGCCGGAACTTGAACGCACTCAACCTGGTGCATGGGGGCGTATTCAGCTGACTGATGCCATTGCTGAACTGGCGAAAAAACAGTCCGTTGATGCAATGCTGATGACCGGTGACAGTTACGATTGTGGCAAGAAAATGGGCTATATGCAGGCGTTTGTGAAGTATGGACTGCGCAACCTGAAAGAAGGGGCGAAGTTCCGTAAAGGTATTGAAAAGCTGTTAAGCGAATAATGAAAATCTGACCGGATGTAACGGTTGATAAGAAAATTATAACGGCGGTGAGGATTCGTGGGGCTAATTGTACTCATTGCCTCATTCTTTCTTTATACCGTTCTAAATATGAGTAACAATAACTTTTCAATAGGCATTTATTGTGGGAGGCTGAGATTTTCTCCATCTCTGAAGCGATTTGGTAAAACGTTCAGAGTTAAGCTTTTCGAACTAACCATAACGGTTAATGCTAGGTACAACTAGGACATGCATGCAGTACGCTGGTAGCTGTTGAGCCAGGGGCGGTAGCGTGAATTAAATGTTTATCCCATATTACTTAACAAATTGTAAACTATCGTGCAAAATAAGACTTGTTAAGTACGTAGGCTCGTTATGTTAAAAAACATCATCTATTTATTAAGCGTTCAAGGTGGCAATTATATATTTCCATTGGTCACACTGCCTTATCTTGTCAGGATCCTTGAACCTACAGGATACGGGATATATGGGTATAGTTTTGCTGTGGTCCAATATTTTATATTATTTATTGATTACGGATTTAACTACTCAGCGCCCAAAATCATATCAATATCAAGGGAAAATACTGATTCCATAAGTAAAGTTTTTTGGAATGTAACGTTTATCAAAATAATTGCAGCATCTCTTGGTTTGTTAATTATTTATTTAATTTCGGAATTGAATATCATTGATTACCAAATTAAATTTATCATTCTTGCATACATATCTGTCGTAGGAAATTTAATATATCCAGTATGGTTTTTTCAAGGGCTGGAAAAAATGTTAGGAATAGCGATAAGTATGTTTTCCGCACGCTTACTTACACTATGTTTAACATTTTTATTGGTTAAAAGTGAAAAGGATCTTGGTATAGCGATAACAATACAATCATCAATAACAGTTATTGCAGGTATAATATCTACATATTTTTTATTTTCTCTTAAAAAAATAATATGGGTACCACCATCCTTATCCAAAATGAAAGAGTTAATTTATGATGGATGGCATTACTTCATTTCCTCTGCAGCAATAAGCCTTTATACTACTAGTTCAACAATAATATTAGGTGCATTATCAGGAACAACTGCAGTGGGATATTTTATCGCTGCAGATAAAATTAGGCTTGCACTACAAGGCGTTATTGGTCCTATAACCCAAGCTGTTTTTCCTAGAGTAACTTATATAATGAAGGATAATCATGACGATGGACTATTATTAGCCAGGAAAGTGTTTCGATGGCAATTTTCACTGATGTTCGTACTTTCCATATTTCTTTACTTTTTTGCAGACGATATAATTTTAATCATGTATGGAAAAACGTATCATGAATCTTTAGAAATACTCAAAGTTTTAGCTTTTACTCCAGCAATAGTTACGGTAAGTAATTATATTGCAATTTTAGTAATGATCCCTATTGGTATGAAAAAAGAATTTACAAAAATTATTACTACCAGTGGATTAATAGGCCTACTGATAATTACTTATTTGACTAATGAATACTCAGGAGTTGGTACAGCAATAGGAGTTATTTCAACTGAGTTTATAATAATGGCGAGATTTTACTTTTTGATTAAGAAAACAAATAAATTAAATAATTTAAATTTATTGTAGGGCTAACAATGAATAAACCAACTTTAACAATAGTTACCGTTGTGTACAATGGCGAAATGTATATCGAAGATACTATAAAAAGTGTCTTATCACAAAACTGCAATGATGACATTGAATATATTATAATTGATGGTGCATCAACGGATAATACTCTAAATATTGTTAATTCTTACAAAAATGAAATTTCATATATCATTTCTGAAAATGATAATGGTATATATGATGCAATGAATAAAGGTGTGTTAAAAGCATCTGGAAATTATATAGGATTTATAAACGCTGATGATTTTTATAATAAAGATGTATTATGTCAAGTAATAAAAGTAATGAAAGAAAATAAATATGATGTTATTTATGGAAATATGTCTTTGGTAGAGGCTGATAGCTTGGATGTTATTCAGGTCCGGAGGCCTAAAGACTGGAAACTACATATAGATATGAATTTAAGCCATCCGGCCACATTTATTAGAAAAGATATCCACAGAGAAAATTTATTTAATACTAGCTATAAAATTGCTTCTGATTATGATCTTTTGCTAAAATTGAAGAAACAAGGTTATATCTTTCATTATATTGATAAAAATATCTCTTCGATGAGAAATGCCGGCCTTAGCGCTAAAAATGTAAAATTAGCATTGGAGGAAGCGAGACAAATCCGAAAGAAAAGAAACGGGAAATTATATGCGGCGTTAGCAGATATTTACCTATTTATGAGAAAAGTTATAAAAAGATGATTAATAGAAACATAAAAATTAGTGCTTCATTTATTTCAATAATTTATTTGCCTCTTGCTTTATTATTAGCAATGATTGAAATGATTAATGGGGCCAGATGGAGTGTTTATGTATGTTCATTTATGCTAGGGGTACTAGCATTTTTGTTAATACCTTATGAAAATTGGGATTTGACTAGGCATTATGAAACATATTTATATGTTAGTCAAACATCACTAAACAAAGTTTTTGAAAATAGTGACAATAGATATATTACAATAAATACTGTTATTTATTTATTTAAATCTTTAGGAATAAAAAAAGAATTTTTACCTTTTTTTTCAACATTTTTATCATATATTTTTTATTTTAATATATATGTTAATTACATTAAAAAATACAATCCGGAATTATCTCATAGATGTATATATTTATATATTCTAATAAGCGTAATCCCATTTTTTGCTATAGCTAGTTCATTGCGGCAATATCTTGCATTTAGTATTATGCTTTATATGATTATACAGTATTTCACCAGTGAAAATAATAGGTATAAGTCACAAAAAATTATATTCTCTGCAATTATTTCATGTTGTATTCATCCCAGCGCAATACTATTGCTAGGTGTTTTTTTTGTTAGCAAATTAATAAGACTTAACAAAACAATATTGTATTTAATAATATTAGTTCTAATCCTTAACCATGATGGGTTAATATCTTCTTTGCTATTTCAATTGATTAGGCCATTATTGGAAAGCTTAGGTTTTTACTTTCCCGAATATATGGACTCTGTAACCATAGGCATAAGCAATAGCTTGCTGAGCACTAATGAATATATCTTGAATAAGATCATATTACCGTCAGTGTTTTTTATTTTTACTTTTATCTATTTAATTTTATTTAATAAAAAAATGACGAGGCAAGAGTCACAAATCAAAAATTTTTGCAGTTTACTTCTTTTGCTGATATGCCTTTTATCGTTATCGCCTGATTTATTTTATCGATTTTCCATTTTCTGGGTGTTATTATATAGTTATATATTTTTCTCCTACGATATTAATAAAATTAGCAAACTATGTAAGCATCTGATCTTCTTAATACTCATTACCGCATGTTCAATCATAAATTTGGCACAGGCAAATATGGGTAAAGATATTATTTATGTGTCTTGGTGCGATATATTGTATAAGCCCTCATTATTCCTATTCAATAAAGAAGTTAAATCAGCAGAATATATAAGAGTGAGTCAATAAAATGTCCATTGGAGTCTTTAAGCTGTATGAAAATAAAATAGGTGGCACTGAGAAAGCAGTTGAAAATCTAATTGATATATTAACTAAAAACAGCCTACAAGTGAGATGTTTTTCAGCAATAAACGCACAAGAGATACAAGTTAGAGAAGATAATCGGAAAACCTACTTATTCCAAGACAATACTGCATATGAAGAAAGCAAATTAAGGTTTTACATTAAATATTTGTTTTTTTTGAGTGCCAAAAGTAAAGACCTTGAATTAATAATTTCCACGGATATAGCTACATCATCATTATTGTTATTGATTGGTTTTTTTCGGTATAATAAGAATAAAATTATTTGCTGGGAACATTATCCATTTGACAAGAATAGTATTTTTTGGAGAAAAGTATTTAAATTTCTTTTGTCTCTTAATAAAAAAGCTGTAGTAGTTTGTAATTCTCACAAGGAAAAAGATAAGTTTACTTTTTGTAAAAGGGTTGTAATTATACCAAATTCAATCAAAACGCAAAAATATAAGCGCATACATCAAGGAAAAGAAACTCTTGATTTGATTTATATTGGTCGGATTGTTAAAGATAAAGGAGTTGAAAGGTTAATTAATGCAGTAATAAATCACCCGTCTACAAAAAAGTATGTTTTACACATTGTAGGAGGTGGTCAAGAGCTGGAGTATCTCAAATCTAAATATAAGAATAACAACCAAATACACTTTCATGGACCGAGTTTAAACACAGATGTTTTTTTGGCAAAAAGTGATGTTTTTGTATCCGGTTCATACTTTGAATGTTTTCCTGTTACAATACTTGAAGCTATGTCCTACGGATTACCTGTAATTTCAATGGATATATCTGGAGGGACAAGTAGCGTGATTTCTTCATCGGGTGGCGGATTTGTGTGTCAATCTCAAATTGAATTTCAGGAAAAACTAACTTACTTTGAAGATAATGTTAAACGAACCGAACACGGAAATGCAGGATTCCTATTCGTGAATAGACATTATACAGAAGAAATAGTTAGTGCTCAGTGGATGAGTTTGATCAATCGAGCCAATAGTCAAGAAAATTAAGGTATTGGAGCTATTAAAGTATGAGCATACTTGTGACTGGTGGGGCTGGCTATATTGGCTCACATGCTATATTAACTTTATTGCAAAATGGATATGATGTTATATCGCTAGATAATTATTGCAATTCCTCTCCAAAATCTCTAGAACGAGTAGAGGAAATTTGCTTATCTAAGATAAAAAAATTACGTGGTGATATTAGAGATAGACATATATTAAAAAATATCTTTTCAAAATATAATGTTTCTACTGTAATGCATTTTGCGGGTTTAAAATCTGTTAACGAGTCCATTAAAAAACCATTAGAATATTACGACACAAATCTTTTGGGGACTCTAATATTACTTGATGAAATGCAGAAAGCGAATATTTCTAATCTAATTTTTAGTTCGTCTGCTACTGTCTATGGCAATCCTCATTATGTTCCAATATCTGAAAAACACCCTGTCGGTGAGGTGATCAATCCGTACGGTCGTTCAAAGTTTATGGTGGAACATATATTGCGTGATTTTTGTAACGCGAATAGCGACGCAAATATCACAATACTAAGATATTTTAATCCTGTAGGTGCTCATGAGACTGGATTAATTGGAGAAGATCCTTTAGGAACTCCTAATAACCTGTTTCCCTATGTTGCGCAAGTCGCAATTGGAAAATTACCCTATCTAAATGTTTTTGGTAATAAATATATGACAAAAGATGGAACAGGTGTAAGAGATTATATCCATGTAGTCGATTTAGTTGAGGGGCATCTTGCCGCTTTAAAAAATCTCAATAGAAACCAGGGGCTTAAAGTTTTTAATTTAGGCACTGGTCAAGGTTATAGTGTGTTAGATATCATCGACGCTTTTAAACTGGAAACAGGACGCGATATACCTTTCCGTATCGTTTCTGAGCGAAATGGAGATGTGGCTGAATGTTGGTCCGATCCTTCCTTAGCAAACGAGCAGCTAAGTTGGGTTGCTAAAAGGACTCTTAATAATATGGTGGAAGATGCATGGAGATGGCAAACAATGAATCCAAATGGATATAAAGAGTAAATTGAAACAATTATAATCATCCATTTCATTGCTTACTGTATTGTTATCTATATATATGAAAACAAAAAATGAAAATATTATATGATGGGATTGTGAAAAGTTTACAATCATATGGTGGTATCACTGTATACTTTGAAGAAATCATTAAGAGATTAAAAAATGACGAATACAAGTTCATTCAATTTAATGATAAAAATGAAAATCACAATGATGATCTCCATCGGCCATGCCGGTTTTTAGAACGATATAGATGTTTTGAAGCATTAAAAAGTGATTCAGATTACAGTATATTTCATTCTACATATTATCGGGTTCCGAAAGATGGGGAATATGCGGTTGTGACCACGGTCCACGATTTCACATATGAATTGTATATGAAAGGACTTCGGCGCAATGTTCATAGCTTACAAAAAAGATGGGCTGTGAAACATAGCGATGCAATCATTTGTGTCTCTAATAATACAGCCAAGGATTTAATTAATTTCTTTAAGGTTGATGAAAAAAAGATACATGTTATTCATAATGGTGTATCGGAAGATTATAGACACTTAAATCTAGAAAAAGAAAATTTTGTGCTTTTTGTCGGTGCTCGTTCAGGATATAAAAATTTTGAGCTTGCAGTTAAAGCCATTTCTAAACTTTTTGATACTAATCTTAAAATAGTCGGCGGAGGTGGTTTAAATAAAGCAGAAATGAAGTTACTATCTGAATATCTTCCAGAAAGATTCCAGTACTTAGGGAAGGTATCAAATGAAAAACTAAATATATTATATAATTCGGCTTATTGCTTAATCTATCCTTCAGAATATGAAGGGTTTGGAATTCCCTTGCTTGAGGCTATGCGAACTGGCTGTCCTGTGATAGCCGTAAATAGATCATCAATACCCGAGGTTGTGGGGGATAGTGCGATTTTAGTCGAAGAAGTATCAATTGAAAGTTTATTCTCAGCTTTATTAAGTGTAGAAGCTAACGCTAATGAATTAAAAAATAAAGGATTAGCGCAATCTAATAAATTTTCATGGGGGAAGTGTTTCTCCGAAACATATAATCTATATAAATCACTATCTAAGTTTTGAGAGGTTATTTATGTGTAAGAAAGCTTTAATTACAGGAATTACCGGGCAAGATGGTTCCTACTTGGCAGAATTTCTGCTTAAAAAAGGCTATGAGGTTCATGGAATAAAACGTCGATCTTCCTTGTTTAATACTGACCGTATTGATCATATATATCAAGACCCACACCATCGTAATTTAAAATTACAACTTCATTATGGTGATTTAACAGATACTTCTAATTTGACTCGGATATTATCTGAAGTTCAACCTGATGAAGTTTATAATCTTGGCGCAATGAGTCACGTAGCTGTTTCCTTCGAATCCCCAGAATATACAGCTGATGTTGATGCTATAGGTACTTTACGATTATTGGAAGCTATTCGTTTTTTGGGATTAGAAAAAAAAACCCGATTTTATCAGGCGTCAACCTCTGAATTGTATGGATTAGTTCAGGAAGTTCCACAAAAAGAGACAACGCCGTTCTATCCTCGTTCACCTTATGCCGTAGCTAAACTGTATGCATATTGGATCACTGTAAACTATCGTGAGTCTTATGGAATGTATGCATGTAACGGTATTTTGTTCAATCATGAATCCCCACGTCGTGGGGAAACGTTTGTAACACGTAAAATCACACGTGCTATAGCTAATATATCGCAGGGAATAGAAAAATGCTTATATCTTGGCAACATGGATTCTTTACGCGATTGGGGGCATGCGAAAGATTATGTTCGTATGCAATGGATGATGCTTCAACAAGACCAGCCAGAAGACTTTGTTATTGCCACCGGCAAACAAATATCTGTACGTGAATTTGTCCGTATGTCTGCTAAAGAAGTTGGACTTGAACTTGAGTTTTCCGGTACTGGTGTTGATGAGATTGCATTTGTTGTAAATAAAACATCAGATTGCGCCGTTGGTGTTAATATTGGTGATGTTATTGTTCGCGTTGACCCTCGTTATTTTCGACCAGCAGAAGTTGAAACTCTTCTTGGTGATCCAACAAAAGCAAAAAATGTCTTGGGTTGGGAGCCAGAGATTACAGTTGAAGAAATGTGTGCAGAAATGGTGGCTAGTGATTTAGAAAAAGCTAAACAGCATGCACTTCTTAAAAGCCATGGTTTTGACGTGGCAGTCTCTTTGGAGCGTTAAAGTATGACCAAGAAGCGAATTTTTGTGGCTGGACATCGTGGGATGGTTGGTTCTGCTATTTGTCGTCAATTATTAGCACGTAATGATGTTGAGTTAATTGTCAAAACTCACAAAGAACTCGATTTGACAGTTCAAAAGGATGTTGAATGTTTTTTTGAGCAAGAGAGAATAGATCAGGTTTACCTTGCAGCAGCAAAAGTAGGAGGAATTCATGCTAATAACACTTTTCCAGCTGAATTTATTTATCAGAACCTTCTTATTGAAAGCAATATTATTCACTCATCTTACAAAGCGGGCATAAAGAAACTATTATTCTTAGGGTCAAGTTGTATCTATCCAAAGTTTGCAGAACAGCCAATGAAAGAATCTGCACTTTTGACGGGAACTCTTGAGCCTACTAATGAGCCTTATGCTATTTCCAAAATAGCAGGTATAAAGCTATGTGAATCTTATAATCGCCAATATGGATGTGATTATCGCAGTGTAATGCCTACTAACTTATATGGTATGAATGATAATTTTCATCCCAATAACTCACATGTAATTCCAGCGCTTATGCGGCGTTTTCATGAAGCAAAGGAACTTGGTTTAAATGAAGTGGTTGTCTGGGGAACGGGAACTCCAAAACGCGAGTTTTTATATGTTGATGATATGGCCGCTGCATCAGTATATGTGATGGAGCTTGATGATGAAATTTATAAAAAAAATACTCAACCAATGTTATCTCATATTAACGTAGGTACTGGTGTTGATTGTTCCATACGTGAAATGGCAGAAACAATGGCTTTAGTTGTTGGCTATGATGGAAAAATTGTTTTTGATATAACAAAACCAGATGGTTCGCCTCGTAAACTTATGGATGTTACACGCCTTGAGAATTTGGGTTGGAAATATCGTTATAATTTAAAACAAGGACTAGAATTAACATATAAATGGTTTATAAATAATCTTGACTCATTTAGGAGTTAATATTGAACAAGAGATTAGAAACAGAGTTATTTAAATCAATAGTTGAACATACTCCACTAATCTCGATAGACCTTATTATAAGAAACGAAGATGGTAAGGCGCTGCTTGGTCAGCGCCTTAATCGTCCAGCACAAAATTATTGGTTTGTGCCGGGGGGACGGATTCTTAAAGATGAGTCTTTCGAGAACGCATTCAAAAGAGTTACTTTAGAAGAATTGGGTGTTCAAATTAGCATTAATGAAGCAAAATTTCTTGGGATTTATGAACATTTCTACAGCGACAATTTTTCTGGGACTTGTTTTTCAACTCATTATGTCGTACACGGATATGAGATTAGTTTGATGCCACATCAAATTAACTATCCAACACTACAACATAGTACTTACAATTGGTTCGATATAGCCGAATTGTTAGCTAATTCCTCAGTTCATCAGTACACAAAAAATTATTTTAAGTGAAGGTTATTTATATGCTACTTCCTGTTGTAATGGCCGGTGGTTCTGGAACTAGATTGTGGCCACTTTCTCGAACACTATATCCGAAGCAATTCCTATCGTTAACTAGTCGTTTGACTATGCTACAAGAGACCTTAAGAAGGCTTGAAGGGGTTGAACATCGTCCTGCTCTGGTTATTTGTAATGAAGTTCATCGTTTTATCGTTGCAGAACAAATGCGTAATGTAAATTTAGCGAATAGTGGCATTTTACTAGAGCCGATAGGTCGTAATACAGCCCCCGCAGTTGCGCTTGCTGCTCTTAAAGCGATTTCATCAGGTGAGGATCCAATACTGCTTGTACTAGCAGCCGATCATGAAATACAAGACCAAAAGCGCTTTATATCGTCAATATTGGCTGCAAAAGAATTTGCAGAGGAAGGTAAGCTGGTAACTTTTGGTATTGTGCCAACCAAACCCGAAACTGGATATGGCTACATAAAAACCGGAGAAAATTTAAATGAATATGGTTTTAAAGTTTCTGCTTTTGTTGAAAAGCCTGAGCTAGATGTGGCCAAAAAATATCTTGAAGATGGAGATTATCTTTGGAATAGTGGAATATTCATGTTTAGGGCTTCTGTGTTTATTGATGAGTTGAATAAATTTAGACCAGACATACTAAAAATATGCCAACAAGCATTGAAGTCCTCTACACAAGATCTTGATTTTATCCGTATAGATAATGACTCATTTAGTTGTTGCCCTGAAGAATCCATTGATTACGCTGTTATGGAGAAAACAACAGAGGCTGTGGTAGTTCCATTAAATGCCCACTGGAGCGATGTTGGTTCTTGGTCTGCATTATGGGAAATTAGCAGAAAAGATAAAAGTGGAAATGCAATTAGAGGAGATGTATTAATTCATGATTCTTCTGACAGTTATCTTTACTCACAACATAGATTAATTGGTGTAGTAGGAGTTAAAGATTTAGTAGTTGTTGAAACTAAAGATGCTATTCTCGTTGCGCATAAAGATAAAGTTCAACAGGTAAAAAATATTGTAGAAAAACTTAAGGTTAATAACCGTACGGAATATCTGCAGCATCGTGAAATATTTAGGCCATGGGGCAGTCATGACTCTATAGCGGAAGGATCTCGATTTGAGGTTAAACATGTCGTTATTCATCCTGGACATAAAACTGCTAAACAGATTCATTACCATCGTACTGAGCATTGGATTGTTGTTTCTGGAACAGCAAAAGTCCATTATGAAGATGAAATATTTCTTGTTTCTGAAAATGAATCAACTTATATACCAATAGGTGTACCTCATTTTATTGAGAATCCAGGAAAGATCCCTTTGGAGATTATTGAGGTACGTTCAGGTGTCTACTTGGATGAAGATGATGTTGTTAGAATCTAAAATGATGCTGGATACTAATGCAACATTATTATTCGTAATGCTGTACTGACGTTATTTAATTATGATTATTATTGGATGTTAAAATGAAAGTCAGTATTATTACAGTGACTTATAATAGTGAAAAGACTTTAAGGGATACTTTAGAGTCAATAGAGTTGCAAACCTATAAAGATATAGAGTATATAATTATTGATGGTGGTTCTACAGATAATACGTTAAAACTAATTAACGAAGTATCAACAAGAGTAACCAAATGTCTATCAGAAAGCGATAACGGTATCTATGATGCTTTAAATAAAGGTATAAATTTATCTACGGGAGATATTATTGGATTCGTTCATTCTGATGACCTTTTAGCAAGACCTGATATTATTGAAACTATTGTAAGCCGTTTCCATGAGACAAAAGCGGATGTTGTATACGGTGATTTGGTTTTTTTCGAAAAAAACCAAACTGATATAATCAAACGATACTGGCGTAGTGGTCCTTTTAAACGTTCTAAGCTATCATTAGGCTGGGCACCACCGCATCCATCTTTCTATATGAGGAGGGAATTATATAAAGACGATGGATATTTTGATTTATCCTATAGGATTGCTGCAGACTATGATCAGATGGTCAGGATTTTGAAACGTGATGATATTAAAGTTATTTATGTTCCTCAAGTATTTGTAAAGATGAGATTGGGTGGGGAAAGTACCAGAATTGATAACGCGATATCAAGTACAAAGGAAATTGTAGAAGTTATGAAAAACCATAATGTAAATTGGAAAATTGCTATCATTATCAGAAAAATCTCAAAACTAATGCAATTGTTTGCGCATAAATAATTTTATTATTGGTAAGGTTTTTATATGAAAAAATTAACCTGCTTTAAAGCCTATGATATTCGCGGGAAATTAGGCGAAGAACTGAATGAAGATATTGCGTGGCGCATTGGTCGCGCCTATGGCGAATTTCTCAAACCGAAAACCATTGTGTTAGGCGGTGACGTCCGCCTCACCAGCGAAACCTTAAAACTGGCGCTGGCGAGAGGTTTACAGGATGCGGGCGTCGATGTGCTGGATATCGGCATGTCCGGCACCGAAGAGATCTATTTCGCCACGTTCCATCTCGGCGTGGATGGCGGCATCGAAGTTACCGCCAGCCATAATCCGATGGATTATAACGGCATGAAGCTGGTTCGCGAGGGGGCTCGCCCGATCAGCGGAGATACCGGACTGCGCGACGTCCAGCGTCTGGCTGAAGCCAACGACTTTCCTCCCGTCGATGAAACCAAACGCGGTCGCTATCAGCAAATCAACCTGCGTGACGCTTACGTTGATCACCTGTTCGGTTATATCAATGTCAAAAACCTCACGCCGCTCAAGCTGGTGATCAACTCCGGGAACGGCGCAGCGGGTCCGGTGGTGGACGCTATCGAAGCCCGCTTTAAAGCCCTCGGCGCACCTGTGGAATTGATCAAAGTGCACAACACGCCGGACGGCAATTTCCCCAACGGTATTCCTAACCCGCTGCTGCCGGAATGTCGCGACGACACCCGCAATGCGGTCATTAAACACGGCGCGGATATGGGCATTGCCTTTGATGGCGATTTTGACCGCTGTTTCCTGTTTGACGAAAAAGGGCAGTTTATCGAGGGCTACTACATTGTCGGCCTGCTGGCAGAAGCGTTCCTCGAAAAAAATCCCGGCGCGAAGATCATCCACGATCCACGTCTCTCTTGGAATACCGTTGATGTGGTGACCGCCGCGGGCGGCACACCGGTGATGTCGAAAACCGGACACGCCTTTATTAAAGAACGTATGCGCAAGGAAGACGCCATCTACGGTGGCGAAATGAGCGCCCACCACTATTTCCGTGATTTCGCTTACTGCGACAGCGGCATGATCCCGTGGCTGCTGGTCGCCGAACTGGTGTGTCTGAAAGGAAAAACGCTGGGCGAACTGGTGCGCGACCGGATGGCAGCGTTTCCGGCAAGCGGTGAGATCAACAGCAAACTGGCGCAACCCGCTGAGGCGATTAATCGCGTCGAACAGCATTTTAGCCGTGAGGCGCTGGCGGTGGATCGCACCGATGGCATCAGCATGACCTTTGCCGACTGGCGCTTTAACCTGCGCTCCTCCAACACCGAACCGGTGGTGCGCCTGAATGTGGAATCGCGCGGTGATGTGCCGCTGATGGAAGAAAAGACAAAACTTATCCTTGCGTTATTGAACAAGTAATTCAGTAATTTCATATAAATAAGTTTTAAAAGACGGAAAAGATGAGATATTCAGTGTGGTATAGCAAAGGTACTGCTATTCACCATCTCTATGAGTGAGTTAACATCTATACCACATTTAAGCCGCACACTCGGCGGTGAACACCCCCTGACAGGAGTATACAATGTCAAAGCAACAGATCGGCGTCGTCGGTATGGCAGTGATGGGGCGCAACCTTGCGCTCAACATCGAAAGCCGTGGTTATACCGTCTCTATTTTCAACCGTTCCCGTGAAAAGACGGAAGAAGTGATTGCCGAAAATCCAGGCAAGAAACTGGTTCCTTACTATACGGTGAAAGAGTTTGTTGAATCTCTGGAAACGCCTCGTCGCATCCTGTTAATGGTGAAAGCAGGTGCAGGCACGGATGCTGCTATTGATTCCCTCAAACCATATCTCGATAAAGGTGACATCATCATTGATGGTGGCAATACCTTCTTCCAGGACACCATTCGTCGTAACCGTGAACTTTCTGCCGAAGGCTTTAACTTCATTGGTACCGGTGTCTCCGGTGGTGAAGAAGGCGCGCTGAAAGGTCCTTCTATTATGCCTGGTGGGCAGAAAGAAGCCTATGAACTGGTTGCACCAATCCTGACCAAAATCGCCGCAGTAGCTGAAGACGGGGAGCCATGCGTTACCTATATTGGTGCCGATGGCGCAGGCCATTATGTGAAGATGGTTCACAACGGTATCGAATACGGTGATATGCAACTGATTGCTGAAGCCTATTCTCTGCTTAAAGGTGGCCTGAACCTCACCAACGAAGAACTGGCGCAGACCTTTACCGAGTGGAATAACGGTGAACTGAGCAGTTACCTGATCGACATCACCAAAGATATCTTCACCAAAAAAGATGAAGACGGTAACTACCTGGTTGATGTGATCCTGGATGAAGCGGCTAACAAAGGTACCGGTAAATGGACCAGCCAGAGCGCGCTGGATCTCGGCGAACCGCTGTCGCTGATTACCGAGTCTGTGTTTGCACGTTATATCTCTTCTCTGAAAGATCAGCGTGTTGCCGCATCTAAAGTTCTCTCTGGTCCGCAAGCACAGCCAGCAGGCGACAAGGCTGAGTTCATCGAAAAAGTTCGTCGTGCGCTGTATCTGGGCAAAATCGTTTCTTACGCCCAGGGCTTCTCTCAGCTGCGTGCTGCGTCTGAAGAGTACAACTGGGATCTGAACTACGGCGAAATCGCGAAGATTTTCCGTGCTGGCTGCATCATCCGTGCGCAGTTCCTGCAGAAAATCACCGATGCTTATGCCGAAAATCCGCAGATCGCTAACCTGCTGCTGGCTCCGTACTTCAAGCAAATTGCCGATGACTACCAGCAGGCGCTGCGTGATGTCGTTGCTTATGCAGTACAGAACGGTATTCCGGTTCCGACCTTCTCCGCAGCGGTTGCCTATTACGACAGCTACCGTGCTGCTGTTCTGCCTGCGAACCTGATCCAGGCACAGCGTGACTATTTTGGTGCGCATACTTATAAGCGTATTGATAAAGAAGGTGTGTTCCATACCGAATGGCTGGATTAATCTGATTTAATCAACAATAAAATTGAGGCCCGGCGTATATTATGCCGGGTTTTTTTTACCAATTATCTTATAGACTAAATTTCACTGCTTAATATTAACTTAATAAATATCAGCTATTCTTATAAAGAAATTCTGAATTGTTTTTCGTTGCGTTGACCATCTTACAACGTAGCGTTAAAACTTTTAACTCTTATCAGGATGCTAAAAACATCATGATTCACAGTTAAGTTAATTCTGAGAGCATGAAATGAAAATCACCATTTCCGGTACTGGCTATGTCGGCTTGTCAAACGGGCTTCTAATCGCACAAAATCATGAGGTTGTGGCATTAGATATTTTACCGTCACGCGTTGCTATGCTGAATGATCGGATATCTCCTATTGTTGATAAGGAAATTCAGCAGTTTTTGCAATCAGATAAAATACACTTTAATGCCACATTAGATAAAAATGAAGCCTATCGGGATGCTGATTACGTCATCATCGCCACTCCAACCGACTATGATCCTAAAACTAATTATTTCAATACATCGAGTGTAGAATCAGTAATTAAAGACGTAGTTGAGATAAATCCTTATGCGGTTATGGTGATCAAATCAACGGTTCCCGTTGGTTTTACCGCAGCGATGCATAAGAAATATCGCACTGAAAATATTATATTCTCCCCGGAATTTCTCCGTGAGGGTAAAGCCCTTTACGATAATCTCCATCCTTCACGTATTGTCATCGGTGAGCGTTCAGAACGCGCAGAACGTTTTGCTGCTCTGTTACAGGAAGGAGCGATTAAGCAAAATATCCCGACCCTGTTTACCGACTCCACTGAAGCAGAAGCGATTAAACTTTTTGCAAACACCTACCTGGCGATGCGCGTGGCGTACTTTAACGAACTGGATAGCTATGCAGAAAGTTTAGGTCTGAATTCCCGTCAAATAATCGAAGGCGTTTGTCTCGACCCACGTATTGGCAACCATTACAACAATCCGTCGTTTGGTTATGGTGGTTATTGTCTGCCGAAAGATACCAAGCAGTTACTGGCGAACTACCAGTCTGTGCCGAATAACCTGATCTCGGCAATTGTCGATGCTAACCGCACGCGTAAAGATTTTATTGCCGATGCCATTTTGTCACGCAAGCCGCAAGTGGTGGGTATTTATCGTCTGATTATGAAGAGCGGTTCAGACAACTTCCGCGCGTCTTCCATTCAGGGGATTATGAAACGTATCAAGGCGAAAGGCGTTGAAGTGATCATTTACGAGCCGGTGATGAAAGAAGACTCATTCTTCAACTCTCGCCTGGAACGTGATCTCGCCACTTTCAAACAACAAGCCGATGTCATTATTTCCAACCGTATGGCAGAAGAGCTTAAAGATGTGGCAGATAAGGTCTACACCCGCGATCTCTTTGGCAGCGACTAACATCCTGTTATCAGGGCTATTTACGCCCTGATTGTCTTTTGTTACTTGCGTAACAATTCATTATTTTTATCAATTATCCTATAGCATTCATGAGGATTATCGCTAAACTATGCGGACTTGGAAATTTCCGTCAGTTAGGGTAATGATGAGAGTAGAAAATAATAATGTTTCTGGGCAAAACCATGACCCGGAACAGATTGATTTGATTGATTTACTAGTGCAGTTGTGGCGTGGCAAGATGACAATCATCATTTCCGTCATTGTGGCTATTGCCCTGGCTATTGGATATTTGGCAGTAGCGAAGGAGAAATGGACGTCAACAGCAATTATCACTCAGCCCGATGTGGGGCAAATTGCTGGCTATAACAATGCCATGAATGTTATCTATGGTCAGGCTGCACCGAAAGTATCGGATTTGCAGGAGACGTTAATTGGTCGCTTCAGTTCTGCCTTCTCTGCATTAGCAGAAACGCTGGATAATCAGGAAGAACCAGAAAAACTTACCATCGAACCTTCTGTTAAGAACCAGCAATTACCATTGACTGTTTCTTATGTTGGGCAAACTGCAGAGGGCGCACAAATGAAGTTGGCCCAATACATTCAGCAAGTTGACGATAAAGTGAATCAAGAGTTAGAAAAGGATCTCAAGGACAACATTGCTCTGGGACGGAAAAACTTGCAGGACTCTTTAAGAACGCAGGAAGTGGTTGCGCAGGAGCAGAAAGATCTGCGTATCCGTCAGATTCAGGAAGCGTTGCAGTATGCGAATCAGGCGCAGGTGACAAAACCGCAGATTCAACAGACTGGCGAAGATATCACACAAGATACGTTGTTCCTTTTGGGGAGCGAAGCGCTGGAGTCGATGATTAAGCATGAGGCGACCCGTCCGTTGGTGTTCTCACCAAACTACTATCAGACTCGTCAAAACCTGCTTGATATCGAAAGCTTAAAGGTTGATGATCTTGATATTCATGCTTACCGTTATGTGATGAAACCGACGTTACCTATTCGTCGCGATAGTCCGAAAAAGGCAATTACCTTGATTCTGGCAGTGCTGCTGGGCGGCATGGTTGGCGCGGGGATTGTGCTTGGGCGTAACGCGCTGCGTAATTACAACGCGAAATAATATTATTGTGCATTTAAGAGAAACGGGCAGGGTGGTGACACCATGCCCGTTTTTTTTGCCGGATGCGATGCTGGCGCATCTTATCCGGCCTACGTGTGTTGAGATAATGTGTAGGCACGATAAGCTTGCGCATCGGGTAATGGCTCCGGGTGTGACAACAACATCACACCTGCTCAGCACGCCACTCACTGATGCCGTTTACGCAGGTTCTCAATTACCGTTGTTAAATCCAGATCCTGATCCTGCAACAGCACCAGCAGGTGATACATCAAATCAGATGCCTCGTTGGTCAGCTCAAAGCGGTCATGTACCGTCGCGGCCAGCGCGGTTTCCACGCCTTCTTCGCCTACTTTCTGCGCAATGCGTTTGGTGCCGCTGGCATACAGTTTGGCAGTGTAGGAGGTTTCCGGGTCGGCAGATTTACGTTCGGCGAGCAGTTGTTCCAGTTGATACAGGAACAGCCACTGGTGAGCGGTGTCGCCGAAGCAGCTGCTGGTGCCTTTGTGGCAGGTTGGCCCGATGGGATTCGCCAGCACCAGTAACGTGTCGTTGTCGCAGTCCGGGGCAATACTCACCACATTGAGAAAATTGCCCGACGTTTCGCCTTTGGTCCACAGCCGTTGTTTAGTGCGCGAGAAGAAGGTGACTTTGCCGCTTTCGATGGTTTTGTCTAAAGCTTCCGGGTTCATATAGCCCAGCATTAGCACTTCGCCGGATACCGCGTGTTGCACAATCACCGGCATAAGTCCGTCGGTTTTTTCCCAGTCCAGTTCGCGACGTTGTTGTTCTGTTAACATATCCTGATCTCCACGCCCTGTGTTGCCAGGTACGCTTTTAATTCACCAATATTGATTATTTGTTTGTGGAATACGGAAGCTGCCAGCGCGCCGTCAACGTCGGCATCGCGGAAGGCTTCGAGGAAGTGTTCCATGGTGCCCGCGCCACCGGAGGCAATCAGCGGGACGTGGCAAACTTCACGCACTTTTTTCAGCTGCTCGAGGTCGTAACCGTTACGCACGCCGTCCTGATTCATCATGTTGAGGACGATTTCTCCGGCACCGCGTTTTTGCACTTCTTCTACCCAGTCGAGCGTTTCCCACTGAGTAACGCGGGTGCGGCTTTCATCGCCAGTATATTGATTCACATGATATTTACCGGTTTCAGCGTCGTACCAGGTATCAATACCGACCACAATACACTGCACGCCAAAACGATCCGCCAGGCGAGTAATTAACGTCGGGTCCGCCAGCGCAGGCGAGTTTATGGAAATTTTATCCGCGCCAAAGGAAAGAATTTTCGCGGCATCTTCCAGAGACTTAATCCCACCCGCCACGCAGAACGGAATGTCGATCACTTCCGCCACGCGAGATACCCAGCTTTTATCTACCACACGGCCATCGCTGGAAGCGGTGATATCGTAGAACACCAGTTCGTCTGCACCTTCTTCGGCGTAGCGTTTTGCCAGCGGTACAATATCGCCAATGATTTCATGGTTGCGAAACTGTACGCCTTTCACCACCTGACCATCACGAACGTCGAGACAAGGGATTATGCGTTTTGCCAGCATGCGATGGCCTCCTTCAGGGTGAATTTACCTTCCAGTAATGCCCGACCAACTATTACGCCGCGCACGCCAGTACCACGCAGGGCCGCCACATCATCAATGTCACCAATGCCGCCGGAGGACTGAAATGCCACCTGCGGATATCTGGCGCACACTTCTTCATATAAAGAAACGTTAGAGCCTGCCAGCGTGCCGTCGCGCGAGATATCGGTACACAGCACATGTTTCAGTCCGACGGGCAGATAGGTTTCCACCAGTTGTTCCAGTGAAACGCCCGAGTTCTCTTGCCAGCCGCTGACTGCCACCTGCTTGTTGCCTTGCTCGTCGATACGGACATCCAGTGCCAGCACTAAGGCATCGGCACCAAAACGTTCAAACCAGCCCTTCACCATTTCTGGTGATTTCACCGCGGTGGAGCCGACCACCACGCGAGCAACGCCCGCTTCCAGTAACGCCGCCACGTCTTCTTCGCTACGCACGCCGCCGCCAACCTGCACCGGAACGTTAACGCCCGCGACCAGGGTTTTAATCAGCGGGATTTGACGTCTAGCCGGATCTTTTGCCCCGGTCAGATCCACCAGATGCAACACTTCGGCACCCTGCGCGGCGTAATCCTGTAAGCGCGGCAGCGGGTCGTTACCGTAATCGCGTTGTTTGCCGTAATCGCCCTGATGGAGACGCACCACGGTGCCGTCGATTAAATCTAATGCCGGAATAATCATCACATCTCCAGGAAGTTTTTCAGCAACTTAGCGCCAGCAGCACCAGAACGCTCCGGGTGGAACTGCACGCCGTAGAAGTTATCTTTTTGTACTGCCGCGGTGAACGGTTCGCCGTAATTACACTGGGCGATGGTCCACGGATTGACTGGCATTGCGTAGCTGTGAACAAAGTAAAAGTACGCGCCGTCTTCAATCCCCTGAAACAGACGGTTGCCTGCCTGCGGGTAAACGCGGTTCCAGCCCATATGCGGCAGCGGCAGACCAAAGTCGGTCATTTTCGGCACGTCTTCGTCGATGATGCCCAGCAAGTCGACGCCGTTGCTCTCTTCGCTGCGCCGCCCCAGAAGTTGCATCCCTAAGCAGATGCCCAGCACCGGTTGGGTACAGGCTTTGATGAGATCAAACAGCTCGCGCTCACGCACCTGGTCCATCGCCGCTTGCGCGGTGCCAACGCCGGGTAAAAACAGTTTATCGGCCAGCAACACCACGTCCGGGTCACGGCTGACTTTGGGTTCATAACCGTGACGCGCAATGGCTGACTTCACCGAGTTCAAATTGGCGCAGCCAGTATCAAGGATCACCACGTTCATTACAGCACTCCTTTCGACGAGGGCAGGGTGTCGCCTTCCACGCGGATGGCCTGGCGCAGGGTGCGACCAAAGGCTTTGAACAGGCTCTCTACACGGTGATGATCGTTTTTACCTTTGGTTTTCAGGTGCAACGTCACGCCCATGGTGTAAGAGAGTGAACGGAAGAAGTGCTCGATCATTTCAGTGCTGAGATCGCCCACGCGCTGGTAGGTAAATTCAGCTTTATATTCCAGGTGCGGGCGACCAGAGATATCCAGCGCGCAGCGGGCAAGGCATTCGTCCATCGGCAGTACAAAACCAAAGCGGCAAATACCGCGTTTGTCGCCAAGGGCAATTTTTAATGCTTCCCCCAGCGCCAGGCCGGTATCTTCGACGGTGTGGTGATCGTCGATATAGAGGTCGCCTTTAACGTTGATTTCCATGCGGAAACCGCCGTGGGTGGCGATCTGATCCAGCATGTGATCAAAGAATCCCACGCCGGTGTTAATCTTGCTGCCACCTTCGCGATCCAGCCACACCTGGACGTCAATTTGCGTCTCTTTGGTGTTACGCACTACATGGGCGTAACGGTCTCGTTTAGTGAGTTGCTCGCCAATCATCGGCCAGTTCAGTGTTTCGCGGTCGTAGCGTAAACCATTAATGCCCATGTTTTCCGCCAGTTGAATGTCGGTCGTGCGATCGCCAATGACATAACTGTTGGCACGATCCATCGCTTGCTCAGCCAGATAACGCTCCACAAGTTTTACTTTCGGCTTACGGCAGTCGCACTCATCGGCGGGCAGGTGCGGACAAATCAGCACTTCATCAAACTGTACGCCTTGCGAGGTGAAGATCTGCATCATCAGGTTGTGCGGGCCATCAAAATCCGCCTGCGGGAAACTTTGTGTTCCAAGACCATCCTGATTAGTGATCATCACCAGCTTGTAGCCCGCTTTTTGCAGCCTCAGCAGCTCCGGGATCACGCCAGGTTCAAAGGCGAGTTTGTCAAAACGGTCCACCTGAAAATCACTCGGCGGTTCGCTAATCAGGGTTCCATCGCGATCGATAAAAAGATACTTCTGACTCATCAAACTTGCTCCGCACGTAAGGCGTCAATGACGCGCTGGCTTTCTTCACGGGTTCCGACGGTAATTCGCAGGCAGCCGCTTAAAGTGGGTTGTTTATTCTGATCACGTAAGATAATGCCCTGATCCCACAAAGATTTAAACACTGCACTGGAGGCTTTAAAGCGCGCCAGAATGTAGTTGGTTTCAGAGTCAAAAACCTGCTCCACGCAGGGGATCTCTTGCAGTGCGGCAATCAGGTATTCGCGTTCTGCAATAATTTGCGCCACCCGTTCGCGCATGGCGACGATTCCCTGCGGGCTTAACGCCTGTGCGGCAATATCGGCAACCGGTGTCGAGAGCGGGTAGGGGGCGATCACTTTCATCAGCAGGTTGATGACTTCTTCGTTTGCCAGCGTAAATCCGCAACGAAGGCCCGCCAGAGCAAAAGCTTTCGACAGTGTGCGTAAAATAGCCAGGTGCGGATATTCCGCCAGCCAGCCAGCCAGCGATGCCTGCGGGCAAAACTCGATATAGGCTTCATCGGCAACCACAATCGCCTTACCGCGGGTTAACTCCAGCAGGGTGCGAAAATCCTGCGGGTTGATCAGTTGCCCGGTGGGGTTGTTGGGGCTGCAAACATAGACCACTTTTACGCCGTCCAGCTTGTCGGAAATACCCTGTAAGTCCAGTTGCCAGTTGTCCAGCGTCGGCACTGTGCGGCACTCGACGCCAATGGTTTCAGCGCTGACGCTGTACATGCCGTACGTTGGCGGGCAGTAGAGGATGGCGTCTTTACCCGGTTCGCAAAAAGCGCGAATCAGCAGTTCAATGCCTTCGTCCGCGCCACGGCTGACCAACACCTGCTCCGGTTTTACGCCTGCATATTGCGCGTAATTTTCAATCACCGTTTTCGGCTGGCATTCCGGGTAGCGGTTGAGCGTTTGCTGAGTAAGCTGAAATTCCACGGCAGTGGGGTATTCGTTGGCGTTCAGCCAGACGTCGCCGTTACCGCCCAGACGACGCGCCGACTGATACGGCGTCAGGTTGCGGACGTTTTCACGCGCTAAATCAGTAATAGTCACGGTGCTCATGCTTGCTCCTTAAGGACGTTAACACGCAAAGTAACGGCATTTTTGTGGGCGGTCAGGCGCTCGGCGGCGGCGAGTGTTTCAATGGTCGACGCCAGCACGGAAAAACCTTCTTTCGACAGTTCCTGCACGGTCATGCGTTTCTGGAAATCTGCCAGCCCGAGGCTGGAACAGGTGGCGGTGTAACCGTAAGTCGGCAGCACGTGGTTCGTGCCGGAGGCGTAATCACCTGCCGATTCCGGTGACCAGTCACCAAGAAATACCGAACCGGCGCTGGTGATGCCATCGACCAGTTCGCGGGCGTTGCGGGTCTGAATGATCAGGTGCTCCGGGCCGTACTGGTTGGAGATCTCTACGCACTGCGCTAAATCTTTAGTCACGATCAGGCGGCTGGCGTTCAGTGCCTGGCGGGCGGTTTCGGCACGCGGCAGTTCTGCCAGTTGGCGTTCGACGGCCTCGGCAACGCGACGCGCCATATCAGCGTCGGGGGTCAGTAAAATTACCTGTGAGTCAGGGCCGTGTTCAGCCTGAGAAAGCAAATCAGAAGCCACGAAATCCGGCGTTGCGCCGCTGTCAGCAATCACCAGCACTTCCGACGGGCCTGCGGGCATATCGATCGCCGCACCGTCCAGACGCTGGCTTACCTGGCGTTTTGCTTCGGTGACAAAGGCGTTACCCGGCCCGAAGATTTTATCCACTTTCGGCACAGATTCCGTACCAAACGCCAGCGCGGCAATGGCCTGTGCGCCGCCGACGTTAAACACGTCCTGCACACCGCACAGCTGCGCCGCATAAAGGATCTCATCGGCAATCGGCGGCGGTGAGCACAGCACCACTTTTTTACAGCCCGCAATACGCGCCGGAGTTGCCAGCATTAATACCGTTGAGAAGAGCGGGGCGGAGCCGCCAGGAATATACAACCCCACTGAAGCCACCGGGCGCGTGACCTGCTGGCAACGTACGCCTGGCTGCGTTTCGACATCTACCGGCGGCAGTTTTTGCGCAGTGTGGAAGGTTTCAATATTCTTTACTGCCACCGCCATCGCCTGTTTTAGCTCGTCGCTCAGGCGTTCGCTGGCTGCAGCGATCTCCTCAGCAGACACCTTCAGCGCGGTAACCGTGGTTTTATCAAACTTCGCGCTGTATTCCCGCAGGGCCTCATCGCCGCGTGCTTTCACGTTATCGAGAATATCGTTAACAGTGCGGGTAATGCTTTCAGAAGCGGAGATCGCCGGGCGCATTAACAGCTGGCGTTGTTGCTCCGCAGTACAGCTATTCCAGTCAATGATTGTGTTAAAGCTCATGGCGATCACTCCATCATCTTCTCAATCGGCAGGACCAGAATTGAACTGGCACCCAGCGCTTTCAGTTTTTCCATCGTTTCCCAGAACAGGGTTTCGCTGCTGACCATGTGCATCGCTACGCGCTGTTGGTCACCTGCCAGCGGTAGAATGGTTGGGCGTTCGGCACCTGGCAGCAGGGCGATGACTTCATCCAGACGTTCGGTCGGTGCGTGCATCATGATGTATTTTGATTCGCGCGCCTGGATCACGCCCTGAATACGCGTCAGCAGTTTGTCGATCAGTTGCTGTTTGGATTCTTCCATTTCGCCATCGCGTTGGATCAGGCAGGCTTTCGAGCGGTAGATAACTTCGACTTCGCGCAGGCCGTTAGCTTCAAGCGTGGCACCGGTGGAAACCAGATCGCAAATCGCATCCGCCAGTCCGGCACGCGGGGCGACTTCAACAGAACCGTTCAGTAAGCAGGATTTAAAAGAGATGCCTTTCTGGTCGAGATAACGCTTGAGCAGGTGAGGATAAGAGGTGGCGATACGTTTACCGTTTAAGGAGAGCGGGCCGTCCCAGGCTTCATCAACCGGCGTTGCCAGCGAAAGGCGGCAGCCGCCGAAATCCAGACGACGCAGGGTAAAGTAGCGCGGATCTTCACCCTGGGCGCGGCGGTTAAGCAGCTCTTCTTCCAGCACGTTTTCGCCGATAATCCCAAGGTCAACCACGCCGTCCATTACCAGACCGGGAATGTCGTCGTCACGCACGCGCAGAATATCAATCGGCATGTTTTCTGCCATCGCGATCAGGCGCTGGGTGTGAAGATTAATTTTAATGCCGCAGCGCGCCAGTAATTCGCGTGAGTCATCACTTAAACGGCCGGATTTCTGCATAGCTATGCGTAAACGAGAGTTGTCTGTCATTTTCTTATTCCTCTTTAAACCTGTCTGAACCGTTATCAACCGCGCAATAAAAAAGCCCCCGGAAGGTGATCTTCCGGGGGCTTTTTCATGCGTTCATGCACCACTGGAAGATCTGAATGTCTTCCAGCACACATCGCCTGAAAGACTAGTCAGGATGATGGTGATGATGGTGGTGTTTAAATTGAACGCGTGTCATAAAAGTCTCTGTGAATGTTTATTCAACTGATGTCTTTTAACCTAACCCACTTTCACGTTAGAAAGCAAGGGCTTTTTTATATATTTTATGGCGATGGATTTGTTTAATGAATGAGCGGGGAAAGGAGGGGGCCAGGAGTGGCTACGTTAAAAAAGTAATCGTGAAAATATGTCTTTAAAACCCTCAAGAACATTGTGTTCTGTAACTAAAGTGGGCTTTGTTCCTGCCGGATGCGGCGTGAATGCCTTATCAGGTCTACAAATATTGCCTAAATTCAATGTATTGATGTTTTTGTAGGACTGATAAGCGGAGCACATCAGGCAATTGTATATTTGCTAACAGTTTCGATTTCATTCATAGAATGAATTGTCAGTTTTGATACGCTAGCGTAGCCTTATAGATCTAAGGTGTATCAGGAGATAACGGATGAAAAAGGTCGCAATTGTCGGGTTAGGGTGGTTAGGCATGCCGCTGGCGATGTCACTTTCAGCGCGAGGCTGGCAAGTCACCGGGAGTAAAACCACACAAGATGGTGTCGAAGCGGCCCGAATGAGTGGGATTGATAGCTATCTGCTTCGCATGGAGCCTGAGTTAGTTTGCGATTCTGACGATCTGGATGCCCTGATGGATGCCGATGCGCTGGTCATTACGCTTCCGGCACGTCGTAGCGGCCCCGGCGATGAGTTCTATTTACAAGCGGTACAAGAGTTAGTAGATAGCGCGCTGGCCCATCGTATTCCCCGCATTATTTTTACCAGCTCAACATCTGTCTATGGCGACGCGCAAGGCACGGTGAAAGAAACCACCCCGCGTAATCCGGTAACCAACAGTGGACGAGTATTAGAAGAACTCGAAGACTGGCTGCACAATTTACCCGGTACTTCGGTCGATATTCTGCGTCTTGCGGGCCTGGTCGGACCGGGACGTCATCCGGGACGCTTCTTTGCCGGAAAAACCGCCCCTGATGGTGAACATGGTGTCAATTTAGTCCATTTAGAAGATGTTATTGGCGCTATCACCCTGTTGTTACAGGCACCTAAAGGCGGACACATCTATAATATATGTGCGCCAGCTCACCCTGCGCGTAATGTTTTCTATCCGCAGATGGCCCGTTTACTGGGGCTGGAGCCTCCGCAGTTCAGAAATAGTCTGGACAGCGGAAAAGGTAAGATTATTGATGGCAGTCGGATTTGTAATGAACTGGGATTTGAATACCAGTATCCCGATCCGCTGGTAATGCCGCTGGAGTAAACGATCACGCCAGCAGGACGCCGCATGCACTGCAAGGGGGCGTGTATGAAACCACTGCTGGATGTGTTGATGATCCTCGATGCCTTAGAAAAAGAGGGCAGTTTTGCGGCGGCGTCGGCCAAACTCTACAAGACGCCGTCCGCTCTGAGTTACACCGTTCACAAGCTGGAAAGCGACCTTAATATTCAATTGCTTGATCGTAGCGGACACCGCGCTAAATTCACCCGCACCGGAAAAATGTTATTAGAGAAAGGGAGGGAAGTTCTGCATACCGTGCGAGAACTGGAAAAGCAGGCGATCAAACTGCATGAAGGCTGGGAAAACGAGCTGGTGATTGGCGTGGACGATACCTTCCCTTTTTCTCTTCTCGCGCCACTTATTGAAGCTTTTTATCAACATCATAGCGTGACGCGCCTGAAGTTTATCAATGGCGTGCTCGGTGGTTCCTGGGATGCCCTGACTCAGGGACGAGCGGATATTATTGTTGGCGCGATGCATGAGCCACCATCTTCCAGTGAGTTTGGTTTCTCGCGGTTGGGCGATCTTGAACAAGTCTTTGCGGTCGCGCCCCATCATCCGTTAGCCCAGGAAGAAGAACCGTTAAACCGTCGTATCATTAAGCAATATAGGGCGATTGTGGTAGGGGATACTGCGCAGGCCGGCGCTTCTACGGCCTCGCAACTTCTCGACGAACAAGAAGCCATTACCGTTTTCGATTTTAAAACCAAGCTGGAGCTGCAAATTAGCGGCCTCGGCTGCGGCTATTTACCCCGTTATCTGGCGCAACGTTTTCTCGATAGTGGCGCGTTAATCGAGAAGAAAGTGGTCGCCCAAACTCTCTTTGAACCTGTCTGGATTGGCTGGAACGAACAGACCGCAGGACTTGCCAGCGCCTGGTGGCGAGACGAGATTTTAGCAAATAGTGCGATCGCCGGTGTTTATGCAAAATCTGATGACGGAAAATCAGCCATTTAAAGAAAAATTATTATGACAAGCCTCTCATTCTCTTGTCATTTCCCCCCCATTTAGGCACAATGCGCCGCTGTCAAAAAATGACTAAAAACCGACGTTTAATTAGCGTCGGTTATTTTTTGCTTCAAACCAATCATTCATACCAAGAGGCCGGGCTTCGTACCGGATAGATATTTACTAAAAATCGACAGTTGTTGTCGCTGAGGAATCCAAAAAAATGGGGCAATTTTTTGCTTACGCGACGGTTATCACCGTAAAGGAGAATGACCATGTCGCATAACGTTACTCCAAACACCTCTCGCGTGGAATTGCGTAAAACGCTTACGTTAGTTCCGGTTGTAATGATGGGTCTTGCCTATATGCAGCCGATGACGCTGTTTGATACATTTGGTATCGTTTCAGGCCTCACGGATGGTCATGTGCCGACAGCCTATGCGTTCGCATTGATTGCGATCCTGTTTACGGCTCTGAGCTACGGGAAGCTGGTCCGCCGCTATCCTTCTGCTGGCTCTGCATACACTTACGCCCAGAAATCCATTAGCCCGACCGTCGGCTTTATGGTGGGTTGGTCTTCTCTGCTCGACTATCTGTTCGCGCCGATGATCAACATTCTGCTGGCGAAAATCTATTTTGAAGCTCTGGTGCCTTCCATTCCATCGTGGATGTTTGTGGTGGCGCTGGTGGCCTTTATGACCGCCTTTAACCTGCGTAGTCTGAAATCCGTAGCGAACTTCAACACTGTAATCGTCGTGTTGCAGGTAGTGCTGATCGCGGTGATCCTGGGCATGGTTGTTTATGGCGTATTTGAAGGTGAAGGCGCGGGTACGCTGGCGAGCACTCGTCCGTTCTGGTCTGGCGATGCGCATGTTATCCCGATGATTACCGGGGCGACAATCCTGTGCTTCTCCTTTACCGGCTTTGACGGCATCAGCAACCTGTCGGAAGAAACCAAAGATGCAGAGCGCGTGATCCCGCGTGCGATTTTCCTGACCGCGCTGATCGGCGGCATGATCTTCATCTTTGCAACTTACTTCCTGCAGCTGTACTTCCCGGATATCTCTCGTTTTAAAGATCCGGATGCGTCACAGCCTGAAATCATGCTGTACGTTGCGGGTAAAGCGTTCCAGGTTGGCGCGCTGATCTTCTCCACCATTACCGTACTGGCGTCCGGTATGGCGGCGCACGCAGGCGTAGCGCGTCTGATGTACGTAATGGGTCGTGACGGCGTATTCCCGAAAAGCTTCTTCGGTTATGTACACCCGAAATGGCGTACTCCGGCGATGAACATCATCCTGGTTGGCGCGATTGCCCTGCTGGCAATCAACTTCGACCTGGTAATGGCTACGGCGCTGATTAACTTTGGTGCGTTGGTGGCGTTCACCTTCGTTAACCTGTCGGTTATCTCGCAGTTCTGGATCCGTGAGAAGCGTAACAAGACGCTGAAAGATCACTTCCAGTATCTGTTCCTGCCGATGTGTGGTGCGCTGACCGTTGGTGCGCTGTGGGTTAACCTGGAAGAAAGCTCAATGGTTCTGGGTCTGATCTGGGCTGCTATCGGTCTGATTTACCTGGCTTGCGTCACCAAGAGCTTCCGTAACCCGGTTCCGCAGTACGAAGACGTAGCATAATCATCTTTTCTAATAATCAACCGGAGTCGAATGAATATTTGGCTCCGGTTTTTTTATTCTTTTTTATCGAAATCCTCATTAATAACCATTTGTTCTAATTTAGAGAATTTGGTTATTGGTCTGCATTCCACCAGTCATGAATAATTTCCTCATTAACATTCATCTGGTTAATTAATTTATGTTTTCAATGATATTAAGCGGGCTAATTTGTGGTGCTCTGCTGGGATTTGTCATGCAGCGTGGGCGTTTTTGCCTGACAGGTGGTTTTCGCGATATGTATATCGCGAAAAATAATCGCATGTTTTACGCCCTGCTGATTGCAATTTCGGTACAAAGCGTGGGGGTTTTTGCGTTAATTCAGGCGGGTCTACTGACTTACGAAGCCGGGGCGTTCCCGTGGCTTGGCACTGTTATCGGTGGGTATATCTTCGGGCTGGGAATTGTTCTGGCGGGTGGATGTGCTACCGGGACCTGGTATCGCGCGGGTGAGGGATTGATCGGCAGTTGGATCGCGCTTTTCACTTATATGGTGATGAGTGCGGTGATGCGTTCTCCACATGCCAGTGGTTTAAATCAAACCTTGCAGCACTACAGTACTGAACATAACTCTATTGCTGAGACTTTTAATTTGTCTGTGTGGCCGTTGGTTGCCGTTTTGCTGGTGATAACGCTCTGGGTGGTGATGAAAGAGTTGAAGAAGCCAAAACTCAAAGTCGCGACCTTACCGCCGCGCCGAACTGGGATCGCTCATATTATGTTTGAAAAACGCTGGCATCCCTTTGTCACAGCTGTACTCATCGGTTTGATTGCGCTTTTAGCCTGGCCCCTGAGTGAAGCAACCGGACGTATGTTTGGGTTAGGCATCACTTCCCCAACGGCCAATATTCTGCAATTTCTGGTCGCGGGTGACGTGAAATACATTAACTGGGGCGTTTTCCTGGTGTTAGGGATCTTCGTGGGGTCATTTATTGCCGCCAAAGCGAGCCGTGAGTTCCGCGTTCGCGCTGCTGATGCACAAACAACATTACGTAGCGGGTTAGGTGGTGTACTGATGGGCTTCGGTGCCAGCATTGCAGGTGGTTGCTCTATCGGTAATGGACTGGTAATGACTGCAATGATGACCTGGCAGGGCTGGATTGGCCTTGTATTTATGATTCTCGGAGTCTGGACTGCGTCCTGGCTTGTGTATGTTCGACCGCAGCGTAAGGCGCGACTGGCAACTGCTGCGGCAAATTAAGTAAGGTGTAAAGATGGCGATTAAAAAGCTGGATGTGGTGACGCAGGTCTGTCCGTTTCCACTCATAGAAGCAAAAGCAGCACTGGCAGAAATGGCCAGCGGCGATGAGTTGGTAATTGAGTTTGATTGCACCCAGGCAACTGAAGCAATCCCACAGTGGGCGGCAGAAGAAGGACATGCCATCACCGATTATCAGCAGATTGGTGATGCTACGTGGAGCATCACCGTTCAAAAAGCCTGACTCAAAATTGTCCTCCGCCGTACCAGCGGCGGAGGCTTCACATTAGACAATCTCTTCCGCGTACTGCCAAAGCGCTTTTAACAGCGCCACTTTCTCTTTGTCATCGGCATACTGTTGTGCCAGCATCTGCAATTCATCAGCGTAGCCCTGCAAAAACTCTGGCGTGAAGACCTGGCGGCGGTGCTCAAGCCAGCGTTGCTGCTCGGCATAATCCAGCGTCCCCGGGAAGTTGCGCGCTCGATAATTGAACAACAGTTTTTCAATTCGTTTATCAACAAAAGTGATATCCAGTGCCGGTAAATTACGCGGCTCGGTTTCCAGCACAATTTTCATTGCTGCACGATCGGCGTCACTGAAAAAGCCATTATAAAGCTGTGCATCCACGTTATCTGAAGGCGTAAACGGTTCGGCTTCCGCGAATATCGCCACCACTTTTTCACGCACTTGCGGATTTTCACGCAGAATTTTTAGGTTATCGAGGCAATGCTGACGATTAATTCCCAGTCGGTCGGCATCTTCCGGGCGTAGCGTATTCGCCTGGGCCAGTACCGGACATTTATTGATATGCACCAGCTTAACCGGAACGGCGGCGTTATCGCCAAGATCGGCTTTTGCGGTATATAAACGCTCGCGCAATGTGTCGCTATCCAGCTCCAGTAATGGCGAAATGTCTCCTGCCAAATCCACCATAATTACGGCATTGCGATTTTCAGGATGCCACGCCAGCGGTGCCACCCAGCTGGTATTGCCACGCCATGCCCCAAACATTCCGGAAACGTGAACCAGGGGTTTCATCTGCGGAACATCAATCAACGCCATCAGTTTGTGTTTATTACGATGGGTAAAGAGATAATCAAACAGGCGTGGCTGACGCGTTTTTACCAGTTTCGCCATCGCAATAGTGGCGTACACATCAGCCATCGCATCGTGGGCGTTGCTATGTTCAATACCATTCGCTTTGGTTAAATGCTCAAGGCGAAAGCTCGGTAGACCGTCATCATTTTCAGGCCAGTTTATTCCTTCCGGGCGCAGGGCATAACAGGCACGCATAACATCCAGTAAATCCCAGCGCGAGTTATCATGCTGCCAGCTCCAGGCGTAAGGATCGTAGAAATTACGATAAAAAACGTTGCGTGTGACTTCGTCGTCGAAACGCACATTGTTGTAGCCCAGAATACAGGTCTTCGGTACGGTAAAAAGCGAGTGAATACGGGCGGCAAACGCGGCTTCGTTTTCTCCTTTCGCCCGTGCCTCCTGCGGGGTAATACCGGTAATTAATACTGCTCCAGGCTGGGGTAAATAGTCATCCGCGGGCTTGCAGTAAAAGACTTCGGGTTCGCCGATGACATTGAATTCGTTATCAGTGCGAATGGCTGCGAACTGTGCAGGGCGATCTAACGCGGGGTGCGTTCCAAAGGTTTCGTAATCGTGAAACAAAAAGGTAGATTGTTGCTTACCGTCATTCATCATTAGGTTAAATCCGTTGTTTCTGCTGTCTGCCAGAGTATCAAATATCACCGTGCTAATCAGCTTTAGCGCGACAATTTGGCAGCGAGTGGCAACAGATCATGTCAGATAAAAATGAGATAGTAGTCACATTTTCTTGCACTTTATTCCAGCCAGTTCATAAGTATTTCCGTAAAAAGAACAGCTATTTGAAACACCTGAGGGTTTGCTGTTGAAACGCCGTCTTATTATTGCTGCTTCTTTGTTCGTTTTTAATTTATCGTCTGGTTTTGCGGCGGAAAACATTCCTTTTTCACCTCAGCCTCCAGAGATTCATGCCGGGTCCTGGGTATTGATGGATTACACCACCGGTCAGATTCTCACCGCGGGTAATGAGCATCAACAGCGCAATCCCGCCAGCCTGACAAAGCTGATGACGGGCTATGTCGTGGATCGTGCTATCGATAGTCATCGCATTACGCCAGACGATATTGTCACCGTGGGGCGCGATGCGTGGGCGAAAGATAATCCGGTGTTTGTCGGTTCTTCACTGATGTTTCTGAAAGAGGGCGATCGCGTATCGGTACGTGATTTAAGCCGTGGTTTAATTGTGGATTCCGGAAATGACGCTTGTGTTGCTCTGGCTGACTATATTGCCGGTGGGCAACGGCAGTTTGTTGAAATGATGAACAACTATGCCGAGAAGCTGCATCTCAAGGATACGCATTTTGAAACAGTGCATGGTCTGGATGCACCTGGCCAGCATAGCTCGGCTTATGATTTAGCTGTGCTTTCTCGCGCTATCATCCACGGCGAGCCCGAGTTTTATCATATGTACAGTGAGAAAAGCCTCACCTGGAACGGTATCACCCAGCAAAACCGTAACGGGTTATTGTGGGATAAAACCATGAATGTTGACGGCCTGAAAACGGGTCATACTTCTGGTGCCGGGTTTAATCTCATTGCTTCGGCTGTAGATGGGCAGCGTCGTCTCATTGCAGTGGTAATGGGGGCTGACAGCGCAAAAGGTCGTGAGGAAGAGGCAAGAAAATTACTGCGTTGGGGGCAACAAAACTTTACTACGGTGCAAATTTTGCACCGTGGGAAAAAGGTTGGTACGGAACGCATCTGGTATGGCGATAAAGAAAATATCGCCCTGGGAACGGAACAAGAGTTCTGGATGGTGCTACCGAAAGCCGAAATTCCACATATCAAAGCCAAATATACCCTTGATGGTAAAGAACTCACCGCGCCAATTAGCGCCCATCAGCGGGTAGGGGAAATTGAACTTTACGACCGTGATAAACAGGTGGCGCACTGGCCGCTGGTTACCCTGGAATCTGTCGGGGAAGGCAGCATGTTTTCCCGGCTGAGTGATTATTTCCACCATAAGGCCTGACCTTTCTTTTGCAGCAGACTGGCAGGAGTGCGAGTCTGCTCGCATAATCAACACTCATTCCTTGTGGTTTTAATATTGCAACTATACTGTATATAAAAACAGTGTTAATGGAGGCGTCATGAACTACGAGATTAAGCAGGAAGATAAACGTACCGTTGCAGGTTTCCATCTTGTTGGCCCGTGGGAGCAGACGGTAAAGAAAGGTTTTGAGCAGTTGATGATGTGGATAGATAGCAAAAATATTGTGCCGAAGGAGTGGGTTGCTGTCTATTACGACAATCCAGATGAAACACCCGCCGAAAAATTACGCTGCGACACCGTCGTGACGGTACCGAATAACTTTACGCTCCCCGAAAACAGTGAGGGCGTCATTCTGACAGAAATTTCAGGTGGTCAGTATGCGGTGGCGGTGGCTCGTGTAGTCGGTGATGATTTTGCTAAACCCTGGTATCAGTTCTTTAATAGCCTCTTGCAGGACAGTGCCTATGAAATGTTACCAAAGCCCTGCTTCGAGGTTTACTTGAACAATGGCGCGGAAGATGGGTACTGGGATATCGAAATGTATGTTGCGGTGCAGCCAAAACATCACTAATTCATCTCAGGGCGGTGTGTTAACGCGATGACCACTCTTTTTTTGAAAGCGAAAAGAGTAAGATGCGCCTTTCAATTTTTTCGCTCCTGCCGGGAAATTACACTGTTCCCGGTATGTCCGTCGGATAATTCAGAGGCGCGCCTTCTGGCCGACAGATGAGTTATGAGCGCTTTTAATCTTCATTACGGAGTTTCTGCGTGCGTGCCGATAAGTCATTAAGCCCGTTTGAAATCCGGGTATACCGCCATTACCGCATTGTGCATGGTACTCGGGTCGCGCTGGCATTCCTGCTCACTTTTCTCATTATCCGCCTGTTTACTATCCCGGAAAGTACCTGGCCGCTGGTCACCATGGTGGTGATTATGGGGCCAATCTCGTTCTGGGGTAACGTTGTCCCTCGTGCCTTCGAACGTATTGGCGGTACGGTGTTGGGTTCGATTTTAGGTCTTATCGCTCTGCAACTGGAGTTAATTTCGTTACCGCTGATGTTAGTCTGGTGCGCGGCGGCGATGTTTCTTTGCGGTTGGCTGGCGCTGGGCAAGAAACCGTATCAAGGATTATTGATTGGGGTGACGCTGGCAATTGTTGTGGGTTCCCCGACAGGTGAAATTGATACGGCGTTGTGGCGAAGCGGCGATGTGATCCTCGGCTCTTTACTGGCAATGTTGTTTACCGGTATCTGGCCACAACGGGCGTTCATCCACTGGCGCATTCAACTGGCGAAAAGTCTGACCGAGTATAATCGGGTCTTGTATTATCCCTCCTGTGCAGAGAAAATCGGCCAGTTTTCTCTGCCTGCAGTCCGCATGCCGTATCGGGCCTTAGGTTTTCAACCTGTTGCGTAGATTCATGCAGCGGA
>NZ_JBJQKY010000035.1:0-45210 GCF_046486595.1 Escherichia sp. WS3063 | reverse complement strand
GAACTCAGGGGTGAAAGTACGTTTGGTTTTCTTGTTCATTAAGTCACCTGTTTTGTGTTGAGGTGAGAATATCACCTTTAATCAGGTGGCCAAATTTACTGTGCCACTACAGTGGAAATCTGATTTGAAGGTTTTGCCAGAGGAGGAAAAAAGGTACGGATAAACTGCTCCAGATTTGTTCGTTTGATAACAAACCAGGCGTCATCCGGGAAATGGTAGACGGGAAAAAAATGGTGCTGCTCCCGGTTAATATGCAGTCTGCTCAATTTCTCCCTGTAATATTCCTGTTTACCGGAGGGCAGACATTGTAACTGTTGAGTAATACGTTGTTCTGATGAAATATCTTCGACTAACTGATATAAAGCGCCACCACTCTGAACAGTAATGCCGCAATGAATATTACACCGACCTGTCTGAGGAGGTGGAAGGCCCAGCGAAAAAGCCAGTCTTTGTTGCAACGCAATACATTCATGTCCCATTAATGGCGTATCAATAATATGTCTGCCAGGGGAAATAATATCGCCTTCTGTTTTTACCTGCCAGTAATCATCTGTTGCCAGACATTCAGGACTCAGATAACACAACCTACCGATAATATCATTATGTGTTTTTGCCAGCACAATGGCGTTTTTATTTTGTGTTACCCGGCGCATTTTCACCGGGGACTGAAAATAAACAGACAGGATTAAATGGCCGTACAGCGCATAGCGCCATATAGCAGCTTCGGTGACACTGATACCCGGTTGTTGATTAATAATATGTGCGGCTTCAGAAATAGTGACCCATTCAGGCACTGCGGAAGAATGATTGCAAATGGCATTCATATCTCGTTCTCCTTCATAACATTCCAGATTCCAGAGGTACTTCGTGCTGCTATAACGTACCCGACAACCGGAACACCGGGACAGACAATGGATGCGGTATTCGGTTATAAAACGGTATATATTTAAATAGTGAACACCATGAGCGTAATATATTTATTTGATGAATGTATTGATGAAAGGAAAATTGCTTTTTAGCTATTATCGGCGGGTGTATAATTTAGTCCGTTTTTTTCAAATAAATAATCGCAAATAGCATCTGATGCCACTGAGGACGCAGGTATGAATTTCAGACCAGCAGTATATTTATGTGCAGCAACATTTTTACTGGCTGGCTGTGCGCCACGCTCCCCCATTGATGCGAAGAAAACGGGCGCATCCGCCAAAGAGAGCAGCATCAGCAAAAACACAACGGCACAACTGACCGATAAAGATATTTTTGGCAATGAAACCACGCTGGCAGTTTCTGAGGAAGATATTCAGGCAGCACTGGAAGGCGAAGCGTTCCGCGTGCCGCTGAATTCACCCGTGATTCTGGTTCAATCCGGTAGCCGCGCACCGGAGGCCATGATGCAGCAGGAAATGAGTAAATATTATACCGTTGCCACATTCTCCGGTATCCCGGACAGACAAAAACCTGTGACCTGTAACAAAGACAAAAACAAAGATAAAAGCGAGAACCAGGATGTTGCTGTTGTTGAGAATATGAACTGGATGCAGGCACTGCGTTTTGTGGCTGCAAAAGGACATCAGAAATCGATTATTGTTTACCAGGATACGTTGCAGACAGGAAAATATGACTCTGCGCTGAAATCAACAGTGTGGTCAGATTATAAAAATCAAAAACTAACTGACACAATGTCATTACGTTTTTTGGTTCGCTTCACTCTGGTGGATGTGGCAACTGGCGAGTGGGCTACCTGGTCACCTGTAAATTATGAGTCCAGAGTTATCTTCCCTCAGACTGAAAAAAAGGGTGCAATCACTACCGATGTGACAGAGCAACAAATCACCCAGCTTAAGCAGAAAACATACGCAGCAATGACCAGGGATCTGGTGAACCGCTATCAGTAAGCAACATCCCCCTTACCTGCCGCTAATAAATAGTGGCGGCAGGCACTGGCACGAAAAACTCCCTGATGCTGACGATTATTAAACATCTTTCTGGTATTTTCTGTTGCAAACCATCCCATTCATAGCATATCAGTATCCATCATTTTAAATTTACAGTGATTGTATGCCTCAAAGCTAATCGCTTCCGATGATGGTGCCCGCAATAAATTTAATCGGAATCGTCTTCTGTATCCTCCTCATATGAATCCCTGACGGTCCCCAGTTTTGTATTGCCATTGGCAGGCGTCCCATCTCCCATCAGAACGTCGATGTCATAGCCAGGATATTGTTTCTTTATATTGCGTTTGAACTCTGAGACCGTCGAATCATTTTTGGACATTTTCACCCGCTGATATTGTGGCATATCTTTTTTATCACCCCGGACGTCCTTACCATCGGGTGTTTTGAAGCGAACATCAAATCCCTGTACATCCCAGATTTTCTTTTCAACATTTTTTACTAATGGCATTTTTATTCTCTCTTCAGAAAATTACACTAAATCAAAAAAAGTATCGCTATTCTTAATAGAGTCTCTCTTCCCATAAGCTATATGCACTGGTTCCTGCAACACAGTGCTCCTGAGTAATACTTTCATAGGTGAATGATATGGCCTCTTCTGGTTGTCCCTGGCTATTGTTGACAGTGTGCGGCACAATATGCTTTATGCTGGCAATGCGGGCGTTAATCAGCTTCACTTTGAAATACAGCTCGTTAATACCAAAACGGTTGGTGCGGTAATACTCAAAATCACAGGTCAGACACTCATTTTCGCTGATAGCCTTACTCAACAAAGGGGAAGATTTATCCACGGGTTTCTGAATAATGAGCGCTTGATGATTCACGTTTTGTGCACGGGTTAATCCGTGGCTGAGTCCCAGCACCATGATCTGATCCATATGCGCAATCTGCGCTTTGTTCCCAATAGATGCCAGTGATGAACAGCCTGCGGAGATCAGCCCCTGGAGATCGCCGTTCAGTGTCAGGTAAACAGGATTTGCCATATTAAGCTCCTTGGTCCGGGGTTATTTCCCGACCCCTTTATCAATAATTGCCGTTTCCGGTAGAGAGTGATTTTTCAGCAACAACCAGCGACTTAACACGCCGTCCAGCCGCTCGTTAATCTGTTTTTCCAGTACGTCGGTATTCTGCCCCTGCGCACGGGCGTCCTGGTACTGCGTCAGCAGCGACTCAACGGGTGTTTCCTGCCCCAGCCCCCGCTCCGCCTGCCAGATAACATTTTTGATGTAGGAAAGGGTTACCCCCTCTTTCTCACGTTTCATCACGAGGTCTGCAAAGGCATGTAAGTCCTGGCGGGCCTGTAACCAGCCGCGTAACTGTGGACTACTCTGCGCACGAGTTTTCAGCGTCTCATTCCACTGTGCGGTGGCCTGCTGCTGTTGCAGACTCTCCGGCCAGCGGCTGTCGGCGGTACGCGCCATCTGTAAGCCCGTATTCAGCGGCTGAACAGGTGAAGCATCAAGGAGTTGCTGTAGCCTGCGCTCATAGTTTTCCAGCTCAGGCGACACAAGCCAGACTGTCGCAGCGCCCTGCGCGGTATCGCTGACCTGGGTGAGTTGTTGCTGCATGGGAGAGACCAGCCACCACCAGAGAGCGGCGGCAACAGCCCCGGAGCAGAGAACACCCGCGATAAAACCTTTCACCGCACTGCCCTGCTTTGCCACACTGGTCGGTGGCGTACTGTCAGCCAGGCTGCGCACCTCCACCTTCATCTCCGGCAGTTCAGGCAGCGGCGGCATCACCGTTTCGGTTGCTGGCGTAATACCGTTTTCCGGGGCATAAATCAGCGTTCTGACCGTGGTCTGTGCGGTGTGTTCAACGCTGCTTTTCGGCTGCGGCTCAAGTCGTTTACGCGTGTTCTGAACAAAATAAAGCAGGTTTTCCACGCGCGGCTGGCGCTTCAGTTCCACCTGCTGGAGCTTGTCACAGATAAGCTGTAGTGCCCGTTCCGTGCGATATAACAGAGGCAGGTCAGCCTCCACAAAGGATATCTGCTGGCGCAGGATATTCCCGGTGCGGGTGTTGAACCAGTCCAGCATCTCGGTCCGCGCCGGGCCGCCCTGCGGCCAGAAGTTATCCCACTCGTGAGTGACCATCGCCGCCAGCAATTCCGCCCCTTCGCAGAATCCCGCCAGCCCCTGTGTCCGGGTCCGGGCCAGCGTGTAGTAGGTGGCGGTATGCAAATCCACCCCGTTGGCCTTAAATATCGCCAGCGCCAGCGACTCCACCAGTTTCCAGTTCAGCTCCGGCTGCGACGGGTGGCTGGCCTTGTTGATTTCCTCGCGGATGGCGCTGAACTCTGGCAGGCCACGCGGGTCACTGCCGGTAACGATAGTTTGTGTCAGTACGTTATTGCTCATCCCTGTCTCCTCAGTACAGCGTGTCCGACAGCCTGAACTGGCTGAAAAGCCCGCCACTGAATGGATTGTCCTCGGTGTCAGCGTGTATCCTGTAGACCATCGCGCCACCGTCCACGTTAAACCGCACGCTGAATGTCCCTGCCTCAACGCTGGTTAACTGCCCTGCCCCGAACAGGCGGAACTGCGCCCACGGCCCGGTGAAACGGATGCTGCGCGGCGCTCCGCCGCTGACACCTATCAGCGTCAGTTTGCTTTCATTGCCTTCCCGCATATTGTTCGGCCACACCAGGTGGGCGGTATAGTTGCGGCCCTGGCTGTAATCGACTAACTGACCGTCGAGGTTCAGTACACTGCGCCGTTTGTTGCCGGAGAGCGATACCGTTTCCACCGCAAACTGCGTTCCCAGACCGTTTTGTTTACTGAAGAAGATGTCGCGAATCTTCTGCGCAGTATCCAGTTGCCGGATGATGTCCTCACGGATAATCACCCCGTCATCGCCATCACGGCTCAGGTCATTTTCAATAAACAGTTTCAGGTTCTGCTGCCAGAATGTGTCCAGTACGCCATCCGGTTTAAAGAAACGCTCAAACGCATCCAGTGAGGCATCCTGCGCCGAGCGCGGATTAAACGGATAGTTACCGGCAAGCTGTTCATTGAACGGTTTCACCACGTTGTCACGCCAGTCAATTTCCATATAGTGAACGGCCTCCACCATCACCACATGCCAGGCCTGGTCGGCCAGCTTGCCCACCCAGCGGTTAAGTGGCGCGGGCAGGGTTTTCGCCATCTGGCGGGTGGCGAATATCGGGTCGCTACTGTTCTGGTCCAGACGTAGCTGGACGGCTTTCAGCGCCGATTTCCCCGGCACCGGCGCGTTCTGGATCGCCAGCAGATAGCGGTGCAGTTCCGTTAACTGCTGGTACACCGCCTGCATGGTACTTTCTTTGTCCTTCTGCACCGCGAGCGTACTGTTTTCCGGGGCGAATTCATGCCCGAGGCGCGTCAGCAGGCGGTAGTCCGGCTCCGCCAGCGCGTCCTCCCGTTCTTTATCAGAGAGTTTTTCAGAGAGTACCGCAGGCTGCGTGTTATCACGCAGGGCAGTCAGCGCCCGCTGAAGTGGCTGGTCACCACTGATAATCTGCTCCAGCGCACCGGTCAGTTGCGCAATGGATTCATAATCCCGGACGTTCAGGTTATCCATCCCGGCCCGCCAGGTGGCGGTGTAGTCGCTGAGATACTGTTCAGTCAGCTGGCGCTGGATCTCTGTCTGGTCAGCGTCGCTGTATTTCACGCTGCGGGTGAGGTTGAGTACCCAGGAATCCATCGCCGTCAGTTCAACCAGTTCATCGCGCTGCTTCACAAAGTAGCTTTGCAGGCCGTAACGGGTGAGAAACTGCGGAACAACCAGTTTGTTGTCATCGGCAGACGTGAACACCTGCTCAAAGGTCGGCCCCACCTGGTCACGCAGGTTAAGGTCAGCAGGCAGTACGCCCAGTGCCCGCGTTTTCAGGCTCTGGTAAACCCGCTGGTAGACAGGCAGTTTGCTCAGTTCTTTCTGTGCTGACACAACGGGCTTGTCATACGGCATCCAGCGGCTGATGGCGTCACCGTCACCCGCCTGACGCTCTGCGTGCCAGTCCGTGTGCGCCAGCGCGTAGTCAAGATGAGACATCAGTTGCGCCTGGATATCGCGCTGGCCGTGGAACTTTTCGCTCCAGCGTTTTGCCATATACTGCTTTACGACCTCATTATTACGTCCGCTTTTATCCTCCAGCATTCGCATCACGCGCAGCACAGCGAGTTTTTCCTCGCTCTCCGGCGGCGCGGCGTTCATCTCTTTGACCAGCCCGTTAAACAGGGCAGGCAAATAACGCTGCTCCAGCAGTTGCAGGTAGGTCTGCTCCACATACGGCCCGACACGCCGCCCCTGGTATAACCCCATATCCGCCAGGCGGCTGCGGTCGCCCCAGTCGCCATAAGCAAGAGTGGCATCACGTACCGGGTTCAGCAGCGGCAGTTGCAGGTTGCCATAGTCATCCATCCCCTGCGGGGGCGTGATATCCATAAACGCTTTCGCCTGCTTCAGCACCAGGACGCCGGAGGCATAGTTGTCATTGTAATAATGGTGCCAGCCGGTGATTAACAGCAGCGCCGCCACGCCGCCCGTTGCGGAAAAGGCGGTCAGGCGGCGGCGACTGCTGGTCAGCCAGGTCCGGCTCTCCGTTGCCAGGTTAGGCTCTGCCAGTAATGCCTGCGGGAACAGGTTGCGGGTGAAATACGGCGTGGTATCCACCAGCGGCCAGGCCGTCAGCGGACTGCTGCCCAGCCGGTACTGGCGGGCGGCGGACTGGGTAAAGATGTCATCCATCTGGCCGCGTTGCAGTGACGAGGTGAGATAGACGCCGCGCAGCATGACGTCCATGTTTTCGCCATCCAGCAATCCATCCAGCAGCGCCACCAGGGATTCCCGGCTTCCCTGCATCTGGCGGGCAAAGCTGAACAGGGAGCCACGCATATGGCTCTGCGCCAGCATCAGATCCGGCAGCGCCTGGTTCATTCGGTCACACCACGACTGCCAGAAGGCATTAAGTTCGCTTCGCCAGTCCTCGTTTTCATGGGCACGACGGGTGAACGTGACGCCCAGAATGGTGTCACGATCTTTTTTATCCAGTGACTGAAACAGCGTGGCAAAACCATGCAGCAGATCCAGCCGGGTCAGCACCACATAGACCGGCAACTGGCAGTGAAGCTGCTGGCGTACATCCTGGAGGCGGCTGCGCAGCGTCTGTAGCAGATACTCACGGCGGCGCTTGTCGGCGGTCAGCAGGTCAGGTAAATCGAGGGTCAGAATGAGCCCGTTCAGCGGCTGACGGGCGCGCTTCTCTACCAGCCAGCCCAGGGCATGTTCCCATAACCGGCGGTGCAAAACATTTGCATCCGGCTGTTCACAGAGCGAGCCATCAATATCGAATATCACCGCCTGTTGCCCGACATGCGGGATGAGATACAGGCGCGGCTCCGCCCCACGCACCGCTTCGGGGATATAAATTATGTCAGACGGAAAACCCTCGCGCAGCAGTGTCGTTTTGCCACTGCCCGCCGGACCGATAACCATATACCAGGGCAACTGCCACAGGTAGCGGCGGTTGTCGAGATGGCGTTGCAGGCGCAGTAACCAGCGGTCGAGGTAACGCTGCTGGGCGTTCAGCTCCACGCTGAGCGGATCAACGGCCTCTTCGCGCTGCTGTTTTTGCTGTTTTTCAAGCTGTTGCAGGCGCTTCATTACCCGGACAGTAAGCCACACCAGGGCAATAATCCCCCATGCTGCCGTTGCCAGCCAGCGGTTAGCCAGTGGTTTGAGCCACTGTTCTTCATACAGCGTCCACGTCGGGCCTTTCCACCAGATCCACACCAGCAGGAAAATCCACGCCAGTATCAGCAGCCAGAATGCAGAAACCTTAAACCGGGGCATCGCCGGGCGCAGGGCTGATTTGAGTCCGCTGAATAGTCGGGGTGTTGGTAATCTGAACACAAAAACTCCTGTTCTCTTTTATTGTTCTGCCGTGAATTTTTGTTCAAGCTGTTCAAGTAACGATGGCTCCCAGTCGGCCACCATCATTTGCAACCCCATCCTGAACAACATCCGGTACTGCTGCTGCGCAAGCTGTACCAGCCCCGCCTCTTCCGTCAACTGGGCGGCAAGGTACTGGCGGTGAAACTGATCGCGGGGATCGCCTTCGGGTAGCATGTCCAGATACCGCAGCGCCGCCTCCAGCCCCTGCTCAGCAAAACAGGCCCTGGCCGCCTGCGATTCCTCACCGGCCTGCGCAACCGGTGCCACTTTGCAGTCGGGCGAAGCGGACAGCCATTGTTTCGTCTGCTCACTGATAAACGGTGTGCGGTCATTAAACAGCAGCCCGGTAAGCTGGGGCAGGCGCTCAAGGAAGCGGGTGACCTCATCGCGGATGGCGTCTGCCACCTGTTTGTAACCCAGGCGCAGTGCCGTCTGTGCAGAAAGGCAGTGACCGTCCAGCCAGTAAGGAGCCAGCAGTACGCTTTTCTCCACCTGCTGCCACAGCGCCATATCCGCGCTGGCAAGCCGGGACTGGTAATCCGCCACCATATCGGCAGAAACCGCAGCCAGCGGGGTGCGTCCATCGCTTTCCACCTGGGGTGTACTGGTGATGTTCTGCCACAGCGCATGGCGGCGCAGACGGTAGCCCTGCGGTGAGTCCGGCTGGCGTTCACATAAAATGGCCGCCACTTTTAACAGCGTGTCACGCCAGGCTTTGTCGTCGTGACTGTCAACCGTAACCTGGGGGGCCGGGACGGCAGGCGCCGTACTGGCGTTTTGCGAAGCAGCGGATACGGGAGCAGCAACGGTTTGCGCCAGTGTGCCGGTATTTGCCGGAGAGGCCGGTGACACGGGCGCAGTACCATTAAACGCGCGCTGGTACAGGGCAAAAAGATCATCCGTCGCCTGTGCCAGTTCCGGGACGTTATGCGACTGCCAGCACTGCGCCAGCTTTGCCAGTTCCCCCAGCAGCGCATCGCGCTGTGCCGTGGCTGCACTTTCCGCAAAAGACGTGACGCCCGCCTCAAAACGTTTTATCACCTGACTGGCAAAGCGTTTTTTATGCGCCATATTCTGCGGCGCGGCCACCGCCCAGTAATGCTCCACATACAGCGCCAGCAGGCGCAAGGCCAGGAGCGGATCACCGGCATGTTGCAGGGTTCTCAGCAGATGCGCCAGCAGGCGAAAATCCTTACTCTCCGAAGCCAGAAGGACCAGCCCCCGGTGCTGGAGTTCAGGGATATCCAGCTGGCTGTGCGCCAGCGATCCCAGCTTGACAATCCCACCGTCGATATACTCCCAGTCCGGGTTATCGTCCTTCAGCGCTGATGCCAGTTTCTCTTCCGGCAGGTTTTCCAGCAGGTGCGATACCCAGACATTCGGATCGCGTAAGTCCATTGCCATATTTTTATTCTCCCGCCCAGTGGCAGGCATCGCGCAGGGGTGCAATCGCCCCTGCCAGCCCGTCAATGTTAAAGGTCAGCTTTCCGGCGGCGTTGTCTGCGCCGGTATCCACCGTCAGCGTTTTTGCGCCAAATAACTGTTTAATTTCATCAATACCGGATAACCCCCGGCTGGACTCCAGCAGGGTGCCGTTCTCGCGTACAAACCAGTGGCTGCGTAATGCCCGGCTGTCAGCATTCAGGGTAACGGCGATATCATGGACATCCAGAGGGTGCATCAGCGCCACCTGCATCCGGGTAATATTGTCCACGCAACTGAACATCAGCACCGGGCGCGGCGGAACATGGCCGATAGCCGGGGTGGTTATCACCACCGTCGGGCGTTCCCCCGGCACCTGCGTCACCAGCAGCTCCGTGGTGTTGCCCTGGCGGCGTTTTTCCTGCTCTGTGGCGCGGGTCCAGGCTTCGCCCACAAAACCAGCTTTGACCAGCGCCCCGTCAAACCCTGACGGGGACAGCGGTTCCAGCAGGCGGTCATAGCAGTCAAGCCGCTCCAGCGCCGCAGACTCCCGCCGACAGGACTGCATGGCCTGTAACGTGGCTGTCGCATCCGGCGGTGTCGCTGTGGCGACAGCTACTGCCACACCGGCCATTGACGATGTTTCTGCGGGCGCGGCACTGGCGGGTAAGCCCGCCATCAGGCCCGCGATAAACCATCCTGTCTGCCGGAAAACGCGCAACCTGCTCATAAAACCGTTTCATCCTCTGTGACGGACTCGTCGTCCAGAGCATCTTCCACATCTGCTGTGAACGCGCCGTCTGCCGCCGACAGCCGAATCCGGGCAATCGCCGTGTTGGCTGCCATCTTCTGCAACAGCAGCAGGGAGAGCGGCGGCAGCATGTCGCCGTCAATGACCGATTCGAGCATCCTCGCGCCGTTTTCCGCTCGGGTGACGCGGCTCATGATTTCGTCCGTCACTTCCGGTTCAATAATCACTTCTGCGCTAAAGCGGCTGCGCAGCACGTTATCCAGGCGGGTGAGTTTCCCGGCAATGATGGTGGCGAGTGTCTCTTTCGACAGCGGCAGGTACGGCACCACTTCCATACGCGCCAGCAGGGCAGGTTTAAAGAAGTCCGCCAGCACCGGATACAGGGCTTCCTGCATGGTTTCCGGGTCATCGGCATGTTCGACAATCACCTGGTAGCCGAGGTTGGAGGTGAGGAAGAAGACGATATTTTTGCAGTCAATCAGGCGGCCCTCACCGTCGGCCATCTCACCCTTGTCAAATGCCTGGTAGAACAGGTTGAGCACATCCGGGTGCGCTTTTTCCACTTCGTCGAGAAGTACCACCGAGTACGGTTTCTGGCGGATCGCTTCGGTCAGCACGCCGCCTTCGCCATAGCCGACATAGCCCGGAGGAGAACCAATCAGCCGCGAAACGGTGTGTTTTTCCTGAAACTCGGACATATTGATGGTGGTGAGGTACTGGCGACCGCCGTAGAGCAGCTCCGCCAGTTGCAGGACGGTTTCGGTTTTACCCACGCCGCTGGGGCCAGCCAGCAGGAACGCGCCAAGCGGACGTCCCGGACGGCGCAGGTCGGCGCGCGCGGTCAGCAGGTGTTTATGCAGGCTGGCAATCGCCAGGTCCTGGCCTTTGATGGTGTCGCCCAGCCATACCGGCAGGTCGGTGATGACTGACATCTCATTCTGCGACAGGCGGTTAAGCGGCACACCGGTCCATTCGGCAATCACCGCCGCAATCTGTTTTTTATCGACATGCGGGGAAACCAGCAACCGGTCGTTATGCAGGGCGTCCAGTTCGGCAGTGAGCTGTGCCAGCCGCTGCACCGGGGAAACTGTTTCAGCGGTCTCTTCCGGCTGTACACTGCCAGCTTCATCAGCCGGTGTGGCACCGGTATTATCCTGCTCTGAATCTGGCGGCGTATCCACTACGACATCTGTGTCCTCTGCCACGCCCAGTAACTTCTGACGCAGCGCGATAATCTCCTGTACCAGCGTCTGTTGCTGATGCCAGGCGGCCTCCAGTTCATCCAGCGCCGTCAGCGTTTCATCATACTGCACCAGCACTTCGGTCATCCGTGTGGTGTCGGTACGCAGCCCGATGCGAAGCTCGCGCTCAAGCTGGCGAATTTCCGCCTCCTGCTGGTGGCTCAGGGTGGTCAGCGCCGAGATTTGCTTCGGTGGCGATGACAGGTTGATTGCCACACGGGCGCAGGCGGTATCCAGCACATCAATGGCTTTGTCCGGCAACTGACGCCCGGAGAGATAACGCTCACTTAATGTCGCAGCGGCCTGCAAGGCGTCATCATCAATCAGCACGCCGTGAGACTGTTCATAGACCGAAGAGAGGCCGCGCAGAATAATGGTGGCTTCGGCGGCACTGGGTTCGCTGACCTTCACCAACTGGAAGCGGCGCGACAGGGCGGCATCTTTCTCAAAGTATTTTTTGTATTCGCTCCAGGTTGTGGCGGCGATGGTTTTCAGTTCGCCACGCGCCAGCGCCGGTTTGAGCAGGTTGGATATATCCAGCCCGCCCTGCTGGTTGCCCGCGCCAATCAGGGTGTGCGCTTCGTCAATAAACAGAATGACCGGCTCCGGGGACGATATGACTTCCGCCATCAGCCCCTTGAAGCGTTTTTCAAACTCACCTTTCACCGACGCACCAGCCTGCAATGCGCCCAGGTCAAGGGTCATAATATCGGTGTTTTTCAGCTTGTCCGGCACCTGGCCTGTCACAATACGCAGCGCCAGCCCTTCAATCAGCGCGCTTTTTCCCACGCCTGCTTCGCCCACCACAACCGGGTTGTTTTTACGGCGGCGGCAGAGAATGTCGATCATCAGGTCAATTTCATGATCGCGGCACAGCACCGGGTCGAGCCTGCCGTTACGGGCATCTTCGGTCATGTTTTTGGCGTAGCGGGCAAGCAGGGTGTCCCCTGTATCCACCACAACACTGACGGCCTTTTCGTCGACCCCCTGCATCGCGGTTTCTGCCGACTCGCGCGTCCACTGCGCAAAGTCCTGTTGCAGACGATCGCGGTTAATGCCGGTCAGCAGACGTGCGGCCACGCCGGGGACATAACGCAGTGGTGAATGCAGCAGGGCCAGCAGCAGTACACCGCCACGCAGTTCGCTGTGCTGCATCTCTGCGGAGGCCAGCAGCCCCCCCTCTTTCAGCCACTCGACCAGCATCGGGGAAAATGCCGGGTAATTGTCTGCTGTGCGCGACGTGGCGTAGTTCTCCACCGTCAGCGCCCGGCGAAGCTCATTCAGGTCGATGTCGGCCCGCTCAGAGATCACCCTTAAGTCGCTGCGCACTGATGCCAACATCTGCAACAGAACATGCGCCACCGTAATTTCCGATGCCTGCTGACTCATGCACTCCGCTGCCGCCGCTTCCAGCGCCTGGCGGGAAAACGGATTAAGATGTTTAACCAGTGAGGCCAGATTAATCTGGATCATATATTGTGTCCTTACCTGGCGAGCAGCCGGTTCAGTTGATGCAGAATATCCTGCGTCTGACTGTCCAGACGCAGCATGTAGAACAGATAAAACAATGCCAGTACCACCACGCCCCCCATCAGAACATGCTTTATGGTCAGGCGTTTCATTAACTGATAGCGCCCGCCCTGGGTCTTTTTGTCCTGGTGCAGTAATGGGAAGGGGGCATCGCCACGCAACGTATGCAGGACGTGGTGCAGACGGCGGTAGATCCGCTCAAACTCCCCCTGATCCTGGACGGCCACTTTGTAGCGCCCGCGAAATCCCAGCGAAAAACAGATAAAGATAAACTCCAGCAGATCCTGGTAGCGTTTTGGCTCACGGATCAGGCGCTCCAGCAGGATGAAGACCTTCTCCCCCCCCCAGGCTTCATTGTGGAAATGGACCAGCAGCGACTGTTTGATCCACTCATTCTTGTTCGACCAGCCGTTACCCAGCGCAGCCTCATCGATAAAAGTGCACAGAACATAGCGAAAAGAGACGATCACGCCAGGCTCATAGCCCTGCTCCTGGAGTAACTGCTCCACTGCCTGAACGTCGGTCACAACCTGTGCAAAAAGATGTTCCGGCATGGTCTGACTGTTCATCCCGTCCAGGCGCATCACCATCCCCAGTAACGGCGTGGCGGCATCGATCATCGGGTTCAGACTGTTACCGCGCAGGGGCAACCGGTACTGGCGGCTGGAAATATCGCCATCGCTGTCCGGCACCACGGTACTCTGCCTCTCCGGTATATTCCCCATAGCCAGATATTCATTTTCACCGGCTGGCAGGATGAACGGATCGTTCATGGCCTTAACCTCTTATTGCCCACAGTTGTACCCCCAGATCCGGGAAAGTGCCGGAAATATGCAGCGCCAGTGCCCCGGCTTTCATCACGTCCTGCCAGGCAGCTACGCCCTTGTCGAGTTCGAAGTAAACATAACCGTCGTGATAGGGTAACTGGCGCGGCGCGGCGGTCCGTGGCGTCAGCGGCACGCCCGGCACCTGGACGCTGACCATATCGCGGATTTTGTTGGTGGCGGCAATTTTTGACTGCTGGGTAAACTGGTGGATAAGCTGGCTGTGAGGCATTCGCGCACGCACCGCCAGAATAAAGGTGCCGGACTGCAACAGTGTAGGATCGTTAACGGTGGCGACATAAAACCCATCCGAGAAGACCAGCGGCAGGTTCTGCGCACGCGGCATCAGTACAGTATTGAGCGCCCGGCGCAGTTCCGGGATCACGGTACTGAATGAGTGGGTCAGATCGCGGTGACTGTACACCTCCACCGGACAGGGAAGACGGCTGTCCTCCGTGAAGGTCATCAGTTCACCCAGCAGGCGAACAAGATCCAGATAAAAGGTTTCCGGATGCAGGGTATGCAGGTGCGTGCGGTGAGTGAAGTGCATCTGGCTGCGGTTAAGCATCTGCAACATCATAAACTCGGCCACATCGGCAATGCCACTTTGCTCTGGCGAGCCAATACGCTTTGCCAGTTCGCTGGCGCGGTTGCTGATAAGCCCCTGCACATCACCGGCAAACCCGCTGAGTACCGGACTGACCCGGATGGCCTGACAGGTGGGAATAAAACTGTCGTCCAGCACCAGCGCGCCATTAGCCAGCTTGTCACGGATACGGCACAGCGGCAGCGTCACCATTGCGCTGAGATCATCCGCACCGCTGACAATTTTGGGTGCAAGTTGCCCGAGGACAATTTGCTGAACATCGCCATCATCAGAGTGCAAATCACGGACATCAGCACGGGCCAGGCGGTAACGCTCCGTCCCCTGCCCTGCGCTCTGACGTCCCTCAATTTCACAGGTAATATCGCTGATGACAGGCAGCGCCAGATAAATGTCATGGCTTCCGGGTTTTGAGAGATCAAGCGGCTGATACGGGACAGGAAGCTGATCCTGCTCCGGAATGCTGAACACCGTACCATCCGGCATACAGCCTGCTGCGTTGTCGAGCATGAGTTTTCCCTGGGCCAGCAGCTCGGTGTTAATCGACAATGACGTGAAGCCCCAGGCAAAATCATCCTGTGCGCTGATACGCTGGTTCAGCAAATACTCCTGGTTCCGCTGCTGTTGCTGAAAATGCTGCGGCAGGGCAAACAACCCTTCCTGCCAGATCACCCTGTTTTTCATGGTCGCCATTGTCAGTTTTCCTCTTTTTTCATTTCGATACTGCTTTGCCTTACATGCACCAGCAAACGGTAGTGATGGCCTGTACCTTCCACCGCTTCGATTTGTTTCCATTCGGTCGCCTGGTCATCGGAGAAGTAGGCCACGACACCGATAAACTGCGTTTTCTCATCCAGCTTTACCGGCGGCAGGGTTTTAATGGTGTCCGGCAGCAGGTTAAAGTCCTGGTGGTCGATATAGTTTTTACCCAGCACATCCGGCAGCGGCGTACTGGCGATCTGGTCATAGTCGGCTGCCTGCAACTTAGAGTCGTCGCTCATATAAATCAGTTGCACATCAACTGCCGCCGCCTCACCTTCTGCATTAATATTTGTGTCCGGCTCGGTCAGCAACGTGACCGTCACCTCTGAGGCCTGATCCGCCAGTTTCCCGACCTGAATATCCGGATTCTTGATCACCTGGCCGAGCTTTTTCACTGTTTCGCAGCCTGTCAGGGTGAGGCTGAACAGCACCACCATCGTGCAGACGCGAAAGAAGCGCGCGGTCATGCTTCCGGCTCCCGCTGTTTCTCACGCAGTACCCGGTCATAGACCTGGGCATAGACTTCGTTAAACAGCATTTCAAATCCCTGCTGGCGATCGGACGCCAGTTCTTCGTAATAATGGCTGTACATCTGCCAGGCTCCGGCGGCGTCCAGCGGCTGGCGAAGTTCATGGCTGCGGCGGTACTGCACAAAACGGCGCATCAGGCTCTGTGGTGAAAACGCATCCAGCAGCACGCGGAGCGACTCCACAATCGCCGCCCGGTTGGCCTCTTCGTGATGGCGGATATTGCGCAGGCTTTCGCTGACGGCGGCAGGGGCCGCCAGATGTACCGGGCTTTTGCCCTCTGCAAACATCACATCAAGCGCGGTGGCGTAATCCATGTTCAGCCGCAGCGGGTTATCTTCCAGCGGGCGCAAATGTTTATCCGACAGGCTGTTACGGTGCTGTTGTAGATCGAGTAACCCTTTTATTGCCGCCTGTAGGGTTCGTCCGGCCTCTTCGAGAAAACCATCCGCATCCTGCGAGTTGCGTACAGCCAGGGTACTACCCAGCCCACGCAGTAGCGGGGTAACAGCAAGATGGAGTTGGGCGATGTCAGTCGGATTAACGGAATCATCATGCTTCTCCTGCGGATCGGGATACACCGGAGGCAGATCCATAAACGGTTTGTCGATCACACCATCCCTGACGGGAGCCGAAGAGCGGGTTGGGACGATCCCGGAGAGAGGATCACCCGCCACCGTCAAACTTTCTGCCTGAAGCGCCTGCAACGGATCGGCTGAAAAACTGTTGGCCACGGTATCTGCAAGCTGGTGTCGCTGGGGCATACCTGGATATGCAGGCTGGCCGTCCGTTGTCAGCAATGAGTCCGCCAGACGATCACGGTTAGTGACGATAGTTTCAGGTGCTGCCATCTGTTCGCTGTAAGTGATCAGTTTTCCTGTGTGGATAAACACCTTCAGCGCCAGTGCCCCCAGCACGATCTCGTCCCCCTGTCGCAGACGTACCAGCCCGGCATCCAGGGCAACCGGAGCCAGGTTAATCATCAGTCCTGTACCCAGACTCTTCAGACAAAATGCGCCGTCATGCACCACCACCTGGCAGGCACGACCGGCAACGGAACCGGCCCTGTCCTGTACCGGCCAGTGGCACTCAGGCAGGTTACCGATATCCCCGCCATCAGCAGTAAAGAGGCATTTTGCGGCACGTCCGCTCTCCAGTTCATTACCGTTCATCACCTGTAATGTCATTGAGAGCCGGGAGGACTGCGTTTTTTCTTCAGCCATATGCGATTCCATAAAATTAATCCCTGATGTGAAGGGTGACGGAGGGCGGCGTTTTGGGCTGACCAATAAACGCCGTGCGTCCGATGCAGGAGCGGGAACGATCACCCAGCAGCATTCCTTTTGCCTGTTCCGGAGCCAGATCCAGCCGGAGATCCCAGGCAAACTGATCGCGCAACAGAAAGGCAATAAACATGGTCAGCGCCTGGTGGTTTTCGCCTTCCGGTAAAAACGAGAGATAGCACGCCATGGAAAGATTACTTAACCGCAGCAGAAATTTTCCGCTGCGATCAGGTACTCTGGCACCCAGCGTAAAATTAACGCCAATGACGGAGCGCCCTGGTACGTATCCGGCGGTTTTCTTTTTAGCATTACGCACGCCCAGCCGGTTCTGCTGGTCAGGCGCAATGACCACCTTTCGTAACTGCCAGCTTTCAATACTGACATCCGGCAGATCAAAGCAGTGGCTGACCAGGTTGCACACCACATCCGGCGAGCGCCCCGGCGTTGCCAGAATTCCGGCATACGCGAGCATTTTGCTGTGGTTGATGGCAAGCCTGTCACGCACACTCTGGTTGCCCAGCCCAACCAGCGCATACATTCGCTGTGAAAAGACATCCGTCCCACCGTTGCGAAAACAGATGTAATAGCGGTACTTACGCCAGGCATGGTAGGCAAATTGCGTCCAGCGGTGGCTGAACAGATCAAGAAATGCTTTCAGCCCTTCTTCATTCTGTGCGGATTCCCGCGCCATCCGATCCAGGTAATAACCGGGTAGCGGAGACTGGCCGCCGGAGAAACCGAGAAATTTTGTGGTCAGGGTAAACTGCCCGGAATCCCTGCGCTCAAGCGTGCTCAGGTCGCTACAGGGAAAGGCAATACTGGCGTCAGATTTAAACAGCGCCACTTCCTTTTCTGGCTCGGTGCGCAGGGACGGATCCTGATTCGGTGCACCATATCGGCGGTACAGTGATTCCATCAGCACATAAAAATTTATCCCGCGCACATCCGGGAGTATTCCCGTTCCCTCTATATCAGGGCGTGCTGGCCCGTATGTTGCCATTCCCAGGACTCCTGACTTTCCGTGTTAATAATTTTGAGGCAGTGAAATGAGTTGATGCTGGCATAAAGGGCAAAGAAGTATGAGAGCACCGTCCCCAGGAAATAGATCTCCCCCTCACAGACAAAGGGTGCGGGGTTAATCCACAGCGTGGTGGAGAGACCGCGGACCGGTATGCCTTTAAACAGGCGATCGACGGGACGGGATTCCATTTTTTCGATGGCATCCAGCTTCTGGGAGGAAAGCCGGGCCTGCTGCGGGTGATGAATGCCTGGTAAATCAAAAGTACGCAGTACCTGAACCAGTGCTTCCCTGTCCAGCAGCGAGAGGTAGTTCAGGTTCATGCTTGAAATCAGCGACCAGTGCATATCACCATCCGTCACCGGGTATAACGGGCGGGTTGGCCGGGTGACATTGCTGAAGGAAGCCACTGCCGGGTTTTTATTCACGGCTTCACAGATATCACCCACATGCAGTGACGCGGGCAACATCCGGTTGGTGCATACCAGCGAGGCCGTGAACACTTCTCCGTCCAGTAGGGCCTGCTCCGGCAGGCTGCCATCAGCATGGACAAAGGCAATGGAATGATCCAGTCCCCGGTGAAACAGTGACGTTTTTGTGCGGTGATGCCAGTAAACGACTTCACGCTGACGGCTGTACTCGATCTGGTGCTGAAAACCCTCAAATTCAGGCCAAAGGCGATACTTTTCCCCTTTGCTGACCGTTGGAAGTTTGCTGGAAACAGATTTTATCTGAAAAATATCATAGAACTCTGGATACTGTTGGCTGGCCGTTAATGGGTACTGTGGCGCACTGTCATCGGGCCTCACGGGTTCAGAATGATGGACAAACAGGTTCACTGCTGGTGTGCAATATGGACGAAGTGAAGCCTTACGCAGCTTAACATCCACCGGAAGAGGCAGATTAAAGTGCAGTCGTAGTGTAAAAGCATGGAGCGGGAAGCCTTTCGGCAACGGTGCAGCCTCCCGCAGATGAAAGAAGAAAAAGCTCTCCGGATAACAGAAATACTCCTGAAGTACACGGTAGCCATTATGTACGTTTTTCGGCCACGGCAGCAGCGCATCCTCCCGCTCAAATCCCGCAGCCTCAAGCCACAGATCCGGCAGCGCCACACGGTGATCTCCGGCTACCAGTTCCGCATCCATCAGACGCTCACTAAACCACAGATAGAGTTGATGGCGGGTATAATCATCCTCATTTCCCAGCCAGAAGGAGAGCTTATTCAGATCCAGTTCACCGGGAGAAACGTTTCCCTCAGTGAAAAAATCTATCTCAATGACACCTTCTTTGAGGGTACTGGTATTCCGTACATCCCTTACCATCAGGGGTTGTAGCCAGATATCACGCGCCAGTGTGAAATAGCAGTTCGGCAGTGCGGCTTTGTTATCATCATCGGTTAACGCCCCCCGAGCATAAGTTCGCATACTGCTGCCTGTCTGCGTTTTTATCAGCTCGTCGCGGTGTACCTGGACGGATGATTTCAGTTCCTTACGGGGTTGGTATTCAATCACTGCCATTGCCGGAACCGGGCGTAAATAGTTAGGCCACAACATATTAATCAGGCTATGCGTAAATTCCGGGAATTCATCCTCCAGCTTTTGTCGCAAACCGCCCGAGAGAAACGCAAACGCCTCCATCAGGCGTTCCACATCAGGATCACCTTCCTTTTCAGCCAGAAAGCGGGCCAGATAAGGTTTCTCCTGTGACAGCAGCTTGCCAAGCTGACGTAGATAATCAAGCTCTTCTCGATAGTAACGTTCTTCGAAGGCCATCAGATTACTCCACACACCAATGCTGGTGGTTATCCAGCAAAATATCAAATTCCAGAACATCCTGTCGGTCACTGAAATCTATGTACGCTACAATATGAAAACCTAGCTCCAGTGGCGCGTGCATTTCCTCTTCGGCAGCACTAACCACCACATCAGAAATGCGGGGTTCGTAACGCAGAATGCTATTTTTAATAGCCAGAATCATCCAGTCCCGGATGTTCATGGAGTCAGGGGAGCCATCATTAAAATCTACAATCCCAAGCTCCGGAGAACCGTGGCAACTACCAGAACGGGTGTTGAGTATATTGCGCAGGTTATTGCGAACAGAATGCAACAACGCCACCTTTGGACGTTGACGCGAAGAGGGATTTACCGCCTCACCAATACGCTCAAACAAACTTCCTCCCGACTCCCGTTCCGTTACCATGCTCACTCCTTGTCCAGACGTCCGACCAGGGATAATTCAAATGAAGCCCCCATGTATTTGAAGTGCGGACGTACTGCGATATTGACCTGATACCAGCCCGGTTCACCTTCAACATCAGCAACTTCAATTTTTGCCTGGCGTAATGGCTTGCGGCTGCGAACTTCTGAAGGCGGGTTTTCCTGGTCAGCCACATACTGACGAATCCAGGTGTTTAACTCGCGTTCAAGATCTCCACGCTCTTTCCATGAACCCAACTGTTCACGCTGAAGCACTTTAATGTAATGCGCCAGCCTGTTGATAATGAACAGATAAGGAAGCTGAGTGCCCAGTTTGTAGTTAGTCTCGGCTTCTTTTCCTTCCGGCGTATTGGGGAATACTTTCGGCTTCTGTACTGAATTGGCGGAGAAAAATGCTGCATTGTCAGAGCCTTTACGCATAGTCAGAGTGATGAAACCCTGCTCTGCCAGCTCATACTCCCGTCTGTCGGTAATGAGAATTTCCGTCGGGACTTTAGCCTGAAGCTGGCCCATAGCCTCATATAAATGCACGGGCAAATCTTTTACAGCACCACCACTTTGTGGACCGACAATATTCGGGCACCAGCGCGTTGACATGAAACTCTCAGCCATGTTTGCTGCCAGCAGAAACGCGGTGTTACCCCACAAATAGTGTTCGTGGTTTTTGCTGACATTTTCATGATAATTAAAGCTTTTCACCGGATTCTCATCAGGCGCATAAGGGTGACGCAACAGGAAACGCGGTGCTGTCAGACCGAGATTTCGGGAGTCTTCTGACTCACGCAGTGAACGCCATTTGGTGTAAGCCGGGCCTTCGAAAATGGCGGCAACATCCTTGATACCAGGAAGTTCGGTAAACGAATCCAGGCCAAAGAAATCAGGGGAAACGGAAGACAGGAACGGGCAGTGAGCCATCGCGCTGACTGCGCTGATATATTTCAGCAGCTTCATATCGGCGGCGGTATTATCGAAAGCGTAATTACCAATAACAGCGGCAACTGGCTCCCCACCAAACTGGCCGAAACCACTGGAATAAACATGCCGGTAGTATCCTGACTGGGTAATTTCCGGAGCAAATTCAAAATCATCCAGCAGTTCTTCTTTGGTAGCATGCATCAGATGAATTTTGATGTTTTCGCGCGGATCGGCATGGTCAACCAGCAGTTTCAGTGAACGCAGGAACGATTCCAGCTCCTGAAACTCCGGGGCATGGAGAATCAAATCCATTTGACGCCCCATGCGCTCATCGATGTCAGCAATCATGCCATTGACGGCAAGAATATCGACGGACTCCGCCTCTTCATCACTTTGTAACAGCGCAGTGATAAAAGCAGTCACGCCCTGACGGGCAATATCGTAGCTTTCTGATTCCGGTTTAAAACGAGTCTGCGCCATGATTTCATCCAGCAGGGTGGGCGCGGAGACCGGTGCAGCGGAAGCAGATACTTCCGGTAAGGTAGTTTCTGACATACTGAAGTCCTTGTACAAGTTATTTCCGGCCTGCGAGGCCCAGCTCTGCAATCAGTTGCTCACGGCTCTTTTCGTCATCAAGCAATGCCTGAAGTTGTGCACGGAACGCAGGGATATTGCCCATTGGCCCCCGAAGCGCCACCAATGCTTCGCGTAGTTCCAGCATTTTGCGCATCTCCGGCACCTGGGAGGCAATGTTGTCCGGAGAAAGATCGGCCAGCGAGCTGATTTTCAGATTTACGCTCATGCGCGTATCAGGCGTTTCGCTGAGAGCAGACGGAACGGTGAAATCACGACCAATCCCTGCCTGATCCAGCACTGCGTTAAAGTTGTTGCGGTTGATGGCAACGGGCTGGCGCTCATCCAGTGGCGTGTTATCTGCATCACCTGTCAAATTGCCAGTAACCAACAGATTTAGCGGTAATTCCACTTCTGCTGTCTGATTCCCCGTTTTTGGCTTAAATTTAATATTTACTCTTTCTTTTGGGGCAATACTGCCACCACCGTCATTTCTTCTGCTGCTCATAAGAATAATCCATAAGGTTATCATCCAGGCCATGAGCGCAGCATGTTCTGCATTTAAAAAATACAGCAAATACCAGCCCAATGGCAGTAAAAAAATAAAATTCTACACATTCATAGCGTCACATTCTACGCGCAGAAAAGCATTTGAAAAGAAAATTTTCAAGGGGTATCCTTCCACGAAACAATAGGAACAACAAAAGACAAAGAAGCCTGAAACCATGCATGCCAAGCACGCAATGCCCAATAGTGAATTATGTAACTCATTGATTTTAGATCTTTGATCAAGAAACACAAGGATTTCTTATGACTTACAGAATATATATAAATTCCGTGATTATAATTTGAAATAAAATAAGGATATCCTTATTTTTATCAAAGTGACAATTAAGAACAACAGAATATAATATATATTCATGATAAAGCCATGCCTTTTATAGATGGTGATTGAAAAACATTTACCAACCACTAGCGATCATCCACTCGTTGATTAAAGTTTAACTAAACAGAAAGTTTAAAATTTGTAAAAACAATTATTACGACAAGCGTTAATTCGCATTGTCTGTAAATCAAGCACAGAGAAATGGTGTGGTTCTAGGCATGGACCGTATCGTTATCTGCCTGCCAGGGATTAATGGCAGGTCATCAGCAAGTTGTTGTTAAGAACATTCACAAGGAGTTTACAAATGCCAACACCGTGTTATATCTCAATTACTGGTCAGACCCAGGGAAACATCACCGCAGGTGCATTTACTGCTGATTCCGTCGGCAATATCTACGTGCAGGGCCATGAAGATGAAATGCTGGTGCAGGAATTCCTGCATAACGTCACCGTCCCGACGGACCCACAATCTGGCCAGCCAGCCGGACAGCGCGCTCACAAGCCATTTATCTTCACTGTGGCGCTGAACAAAGCAGTCCCCCTGCTGTACAACGCGCTGGCCTCCGGTGAAATGCTGCCTACCACTGAACTGCACTGGTGGCGTACCTCTGTGGAAGGCAAACAGGAACATTACTTCACTACCCGCCTGACAGACTCGACAATTGTTGATATGAAGTTGCATATGCCGCACTGCCAGGACCCGGCAAAACGCGAGTTCACCCAGTTACTCGAAGTTTCGCTGGCCTACCGCAAAATCGAGTGGGAACACGTTAAGTCAGGCACTTCTGGCGCTGACGACTGGCGTGCACCGCTGGAAGCATAAGTTAAGACAACAGCATCCGACCGTCTGGCCGGGTGCTGTTTTTGTATTACACCGCAGGAAAAAAGGTTGTCAGTAAGGGGTTACGTTTTTACGGGAGATGGCGGATGCCGGATACTTCGGCGGTAGCGTGCCTGAAATCCAGCGTAACACTGTACTGTCACAGCAACTGAACTGTGGAGTGTGTGTTTTCCTGTAAGCATCAGGGAGGTCTAAATGTCATTAAAAGGATTGCGTTTTACGCTGAAAGTGGACGGCCAAAATGCGGACACCTTCGCCGTGGTAAATTTCTGGCTGATGCAGAATTTCTCGTTTCCATTTGTTATGGATGTAGATGTCGCCAGCAAGGAGTTTGGTATTCAAGCAAATAGCTTGCTGGAAAAAAAAGCCACGCTGATCATCTGGCAGGGCCCCAAGGCGCTGCGTTATGTATCGGGTGTAATTGCCAGTTTCGGAATGAAAGAAAACAATAACTGGCAGATGCAGTACCGCCTTCGTATCCAGCCACCTCTGTGGCGTAGCGGCCTACGCCAGAATTTCCGTATTTTTCAACAGCAAGATATTGCAACTATTTCAGCCACCTTACTGGATGAGAATGGTGTAACAGACTGGGAGCCATCCTTAAACAGTGAGCACCCTACTCGCGAGTTCTGCGTACAGTATGGCGAAACGGACCTGGCATTTCTGTCACGGCTATGGGCAGAAGAAGGCATTTATTTTTATGATAAGTTAGCCCCGAACGGCCCGGATCAGAAACTGACATTATGTGATGATGCAGCAGGTTTGTCGCCAATAGGAACCATTACCTTCAACCCAAATACCCGAACTGAAGCCGACAAGGAGTGCATCAATGCGTTTCATTACGAAGCTAATGTTCGTCCTTCATCAATACTGAGCAAAGACTACACCTTTAAAACCCCCGGCTGGGAAGGCAAATATATCCGACAGGGCGAGAATCTGAACAACCAGTTTGAACAGTATGAAATCTATGACTACCCAGGACGTTTCAAGGATGAACAGCACGGGCAGGATTTTACCCGTTATCAGATGGATGGGTTGCGTAATGATGCGGAATTAGGCAGCGGTAGCAGCAATTCGCCGAGGCTATGGCCAGGAACCCGTTTCAAACTGGAGAACCATCCACAGAAAACCCTGAACCGGGAATGGCAAGTGATCGGTAGCACACTAACGGGCGAACAGCCGCAGGCATTACATGGTAGCCAGGGTTACGGAACCTCGATGCATAACCAGTTTACTGTTATCCCGGCAGACCGTACCTGGCGTCCACAGCCAATGATGAAGCCAAAGGTAGATGGTCCACAAAGTGCCATTGTCACCGGTCCGGCTGGCGAGGAAATTTTCTGCGATGAACATGGCCGGGTACGGGTGAAGTTTCACTGGGACAGAACCAAAACCAAAGATGAGAATAACTCCTGTTGGGTACGAGTGTCACAAGCCTGGGCTGGAGCCGGATTCGGCAACCTTGCCATTCCGCGTATAGACCAGGAAGTGATTGTCGATTTTCTTAACGGCGATCCCGACCAGCCCATCATCATGGGACGTACTTATCACCAGGATAACCGCTCTCCCGGTGGTCTGCCTGGCACCAAAACGCAGATGACTATCCGTTCAAAAACCTACAAAGGTGAGGGTTTTAACGAACTACGTTTTGAGGATGCGACCAGTAACGAACAGCTTTATATGCACGCCCAGAAGGACATGGTGACAGAGGTACTGCATGACCGGACGACAACAGTGGATCACGACCATACCGAAACAGTGAAGAATAACCAGACGGTCACAGTAGTTGTTGGTCAGACGGTCAATGTGGGCAGTAAAAAAGAAGGCGGACACGACCAGAAAGTGACGGTTGCCCACGACCAGACAGTCACGGTTCAGAACAACCAGACGCTGAATGTCACAGAAAAGCGTGAAAAAAATGTGGGTGGAGACCAGAAGGTCACTATCACTGGCGGCGATGATGAAACTGTCATGAAGTCGCAAAAGGTAACAGTAAAAGAAAACTATACGCTTGATGTCACCAAAGAAACGAAGATTATTTCCGGCGAGTCGATTGAGCTTATCTGTGGCTCCTGCTCCCTGAAAATGGAAAAAGGTGGCAAGGTAACAATCTCCGGCTCAGAGTTTGATTTTACTGCTGGTGGCCTTGTGCATATCAACGGTAAAGACGTATTTATCAACTGAGGCGTGAAAAATGGAATTTCGTAATCTTACGCCGTTTTCAGTAATGCAATATGCAATGGACGACAAACACAACGAGCGTCATTGTGTGGTCGCCATGAAAACCGGCTTCCGGCTGAAGCAGGACGAGAATGGTCAGTGGCAGGCACAACTGATGGAAAACCCGCCATTGCCGCTCTGTGTGGAGGATGAGTATGCCGGGGAGATGAACACCTCTCCGGTACTGCGTGAAAGTGACCTTGCTCCTCTGAAACCCGCCTGTGACATCATCATCAACGGAACAGCTTATACGCCGGGAGGCGCTGCCGTGCCAGAAATGACGGCAGGCGTTCTTATGCTCTCATCGACAGGTGAGGTGCTGACAGACAAAAAACTGCGGATAACAGGCCAGCGTTTCTACAGGTACCAGCCGTTAATCCGCCAGTGGTATGAAACTGAACCGGAACCCTTCACCTCCCTGCCGCTTGACTACCGTTACGCTTTCGGCGGCGAATGCCGCGTGGAGGCAGGCAGCGAATATGCCAGCCGCGTCCCCGAAGAATATCGCCTGACCGAAGACCAGCGTCGGGAACACCCAAACCAGGAGAATCCACCACTGGCGCATATGGCCTGTCCGGTCAATCCACTCGGATTAGGCTATATGCAGCAGTGGTATCTGCGGGCCTGTCAGGTTCAGCAGGTTGAAGCGCCCCGCATCATCGCCGTGGACAGCCCATTCACACTCAAACAGTTCACAGACTGTCTCGAAGGGAAAGCAGACTGGTTTGCCCCCGAATTTCAGCCAGCCGGTTTTGGCTGTATCGGGCGCGCCTGGCTGCCACGGTTATCTCTTGCTGGCACCTATGACCAGGAGTGGCTGGAAACACAACACCCCGACCTGCCGGATGATTTTGATTTTAACTACTGGAACTGCGCCCCGGATGACCAGCGCATCCCTTTTCCTCTGCCAGGACTGGGATTTGTACTGACGGGTTTTCGCCCGGAGGGCGATATCCGGTTCACCCTGCCCGCACATGAAGGACGCCTTCTGTTGCGCGCCATGAGCGGGCATCGAATGCCATTACCCATGTTGCTGGATACGGTGGAAATCAATACTGACACCCTGACCGTGGCGCTGACCTGGCGCTTTCTGCTGCCCAACAGCACACCACCGGTGCGGGTACTGGAAGCCCGCTACAGAACAAGGAGCGCCTAAGGATGGCCGACAACTTTACAGCCCGTAAGCACGGACAATGGAAAGTCATCAGCACCAAACCGGATGTCTGTAAAACACCACGCGGAGATTCCACACCGCCTGTCCCCTACCCTGTCACAGCCAATATGGCTGAAGCAGTGATGGTGGTGCAGTCGGTGAAGCTGAACGGCTGCCCGGCAGTGGTCCTAAACCAGAGCACCATCCCTCAGACAAAGGGCGATGCCGCAGGTGCGGCAAAAGGTGTCAGCAGCGGTACAGTGGGTGATGTCTGCGAGCCGCTGGACCACAGCGAGACAGTATTTTTTGGCGGCAAGCCGATACTGCGTCACCACGATGAGTTCTGGATGAACAGCCGTAACACCATCGGCCTAATCGTGGGCCAGCCGCCACCGGCAGGCGTGCCTGCGGAAGAAGCGGACCCGCCGGATGAACCGGAGACGGAAGAAGAGGAAGAAAAGAGCAGCTGGCTGGACTGGGTGCAGACAGGACTGGATATTGCCGGGTTTGCACCGGGCTTTGGTTTTTTTGCCGATATGCTGAATGCGGGTATCAGCCTGGCGCGTGGTAATTATGCTGACGCGTTTATGTCTGTGGCGGCCTCACTTCCGGGGATAGGTGATGCGGCAGCGGCTGGCAGGATGGCAGTTAAAGGACGAAAAGCAGCAAAGGCGGCTAAAGAAGCCGCCGAACGAGCCGCAAAGAAAAAGCTGGAGAAGGAGGCGGCAATGCGCTCCCGTGCGCTGAGAAAAGCCCAGAAGAAAGCGGCAGCTAAAAAGAAAGGGGGTATCGTTAAGGGGAAAGCGAAAAATAACAAAGGCAAAGGTAAGGGTGCGGAAAGCAGTGATTGTACCAAACCCGGCGAACCCGTGGACGCCGGAACCGGCGACTTTCTCCAGCACTTCAGCGTTCTTTCCCTTCCCGGCTCACTTCCTCTCACGCTTTCCCGGTTTTACCGTTCTCAGGCACAACATGGCGGCATCTTTGGTCCCAAATGGACCGATGAATGGTCCGTATCCCTGAAGGTACACACTGACGGCAACCTGCACTTCACTGACGGTGAAGGGGTGGAACTGTACTACCCCATTCCGCAGGACGGCATTTTTGAGGGTGCAGCGAACTCCCGCCAGGCACACTACCGGCTGACGGGCGACATGAGCGGAGAACTGTCGTTGTCCGACCGCCGCACACAGCAGACACAGATTTTTTCTCAGGCAGGCACAGGTACTTATTTGCTGTCTGCCCTTCATGACAATTACGGCAACCGGATTGATTTTATCCGCACGGACGGCCTGCTGACAGAAATCCGCCACAGCGACGGCTACACGCTCGCGCTTGCCTGGCTACAGCAGCAACTAATGAGCATTGACCTGGCAACACCGCGGCGTCAGCGCCTTGTCACCTGTCAGTACGATGATAATGGTTATCTGGCAGAGTGCGATACTTTCCAGTTTTCTCATCTGTGGCATGAATACACGACTGAAGGGTTTATGACCCGCTGGCGGGATACGGATAAAACCTGCGTGGATATCCGTTACGACCCGCAGGGGCGCGCCATCAGCACCCTGTCAACCGAAGGCTATTACGACGACCGTTTTATCTATAACGATGAAGAGCACTGTACCACCTACGTGGATGCAGAAGGCGGCGAAACCCGTTACTGGTATAACGAAGACGGCCTGGTCACCCACAGCACCGACCCGCTGGGCCGTGAAGAGATTACAGTATGGGAAAACACGCAACTTCAGTCGCGCACCGACGCGCTGGGGCGTAAAACAGCGTATGAATATAACGATGAGGGCGATATCTGGCATGTTGCCCTGCCGGGCGGCTACAGCCTCTATTACGACTACAACGACGCCGGGCAGTTAACCCGCCTGACCCTGCCGGGCGACCAGGTATGGCTGTGGGACTACGACGATAAGGGCAGCATGGTCTGCCTGACCGACCCGCAGGGCCGGAAACAGCAGTTCAGCTACAGCCAACAGGGTGATTTACTGGCGCGGATTATGCCGGGCGGAGCCACCTGGCGCTGGAGCCATGACGCCCTGCACCAGGTGCGCGAGACCACTGCGCCGGACGGCGGCGTCACGCAGACTGAACAGGATATGCTGGGCCGCCTGCTGAGTGTGAAAGACCCGCTGGGCTTCACCACGCAGTTCCGCCACAGCAAAACCCACGCTGGGCCGCTGGGCAGCGTGGAAGAAATTAACCGCCCGGATGGCGTGCGGGAACTGATGCGCCAGAACAGTGAAAAGCTGCCGGAGAGCTTCACCGATGGCGAAGGCAAAACCACCCGCTACGAATATGGTGCATTTGACCTGTTAACGGCAGTTATCCGCCCGGATGGTGAACGGCTGGAGTGCCGCTACGACAAGCTGACCCGCCTGACCGAAATCACCAACGCGGAAGGTGAGCACTACCGTCTGGAATATGATAAAGCCGGGCAGCTTATCGCGGAAACCGACTTCACCGGGCGCACACTGACCTACAGCTACGATGCGGCAGGCCGCTGTACCCGCACCACCTTCCCGGACGGCACTCACCTGAACCGCCGCTACAACGTGACCGACCAGGTAACGGACGAGGAAGTCACCCAGGGCGACAGCAACCGTACCCTGAGCGCCACCACCTTCCTCTATGACACGCTGTGCCGCCTGGTGGAGGCGAAAAACGATGATGCCATCGTTACGTATGAATATGACAGTGCCAGCAGGGTTGTGGCCGAGACAATCAACGGCAGGCGTACAGAATACAGTTACGACAATAATCTCGACACAGTTTCACAGCGCACCACCGCAGGCATCACAGAGCACTTCACCCGCAACCTGATGGGCTATCTGACCACCTGGCAGATAGCCGACCATGCCCCGCTGACATTTGAACATGACCTGCGCGGCATGGAAACGTCCCGACGCAGCGAGGCCGGGTTTTACCAGACGCTGGCTTACACCCGCACAGGAATGCCAACGAAGCAGAATGCCGGGGACCACCGGGCCGGCTCGGATGAGCGGAATAAAAGCCTGAAGCGCCAGTGGCTGTATGACAAAGCGTATAATCTGACCGCAATCGCCGACTCGCTGCGCGGCTCCATGTTCAACACCATCACGGCGAACGACCAGATAAGCCACGCCACCTGGACGGGTGATTCCAGTCAGTTTCCGCTGTGTGAGGAACTGTTCACTTACGACAAAAACCTGAACATCACCCGCCGCCAGACCCGGGTGAATGACATACTGGAAAGCGAAACGCACCAGCAGAACCGGCATGGACGGGTGATATCAAGTGAGCATGAAGGCTGGCGGCACTCAACGCACCGCATCAATCCGCAGACAGGAAAACCGGAAGAAGGGAAATTTGTCCGGGTGGTGAACGCCCATAACGTCACCTGGAAATACGATGTTAACGGCAGGCTGATACAGAAGCTGGTCGATAAAGGCGGTTACCGACCGCTGGAATGGCGCTACAGATGGGACGCGCGCAGCCAGCTAACCGGGCTGGAAACCCCGGATGGTGAACGCTGGGAATACAAATACGACCCCTTCGGCAGGCGCATCAGCAAGCGCTGCACCAACCGCGACAAACCCGGTATGGATTTTCACTGGAATGGCGACCAGTTGACGGAGGAAATTCCGGTCGGCGCTGACAGTAGTCCTGATACTGAAAACAGCATCCGCTGGATATATGAGCCGGGAAGTTTTACACCGATTGCGCGTTATGAGAAGGGGCAACTGCATTATGCAGTGACGAACACGGTTGGCCGCGTACAGGAACTGCTGACAGAAAACGGCCTGATAGTCTGGAAAGGCAAGCAGCAGCTATGGGGCCGTGAGGAAGGCAGAAATAAGAAAGATGCGCCCACATGCCGGTTACGTTTTCCGGGGCAGTACGAGGATGTGGAATCAGGGTTGTACTATAACCGGTTCCGGTACTATGATTGCGAGACAGGACAATATCTGTGTGCTGATCCGTCAGGATTGGACGGAGGGATTAATCCATATGGGTATGTGCATAATCCATTAGGGTGGGCAGACCCTTTTGGGCTAGCCAAAAAGAACGCTCAGAATACAGTTTTCAGATATCTGAGTGCAGACGATCGTATTCGATATGAGAATGGTCAAAGTTTATTACCTAAAGGTGAGTTTGGTTCAATAGTTGAACATGTTGATGGAAAAAATACAGGACATATTTCTGCATCGCTTACCAAGTGTGCAGCTAAAATATTTGATTCGGGCAATGGGTATATAGAAATTGATGTTCAAAAAATTATCGACAGTGGTATATCATTTATTGATCACAAGAATGTTATGCAAGCGGTTCGTCGTAGCGGCTCTTTAACTAACAGGAGAGATGCCGAAAGAGCACTAGAAGTTCTCTTCAAAGGTGAAATTCCCTTTGATGCAATTATTCGTCATGTTATATAAAATAGGAAGGAGTGGAATAATGCCTGCACTATCTGAGTACTCGAATGTACACAACACTGTTTTTAATATTTTGATTTGTAAAGGATATCGATTGTGGCATGAAAAAAAACAAGAAAGATATTATGCCGAAAAAGATGGTTGGGATTTTGTAGCCAATAGCCCGTGTGCTCTCTTGGGGCTCATTGCTATTTATGAATATAAAAAACCCGATCATTATTATGAGTACTGGTGGAAAGATGAAGGATTACATTTAGAAAAAAACATTAGTGAAATCGCTCCTGAATATAACTCAATCATTTTAAAAAATAATTAGTTGTATACTACTATGATGATGACTCGGTAATAATAACAAACGAAACCCTCAACGGCAGACGGACGGAATATGGCCACGACGCAGAACAGGATTATGTCACCCGGCGCACCACCGCAGGCATTACGGAACGTTTCACCCGCGGGTTGATGGGTGAGCTGACATCGTGGCAGATAGCCGACCATGCGCCGCTGGCATTTGAATATGACCTGCGCGGCCAGGAAACATCCAGACAAAGCGAGGCCGGATTTTACCAGACGCAGGGCTACACGCAGACAGGAATGCTGACAACGCAGCGTTCGGGAAGCCAGGCAGAGCCGGAGGCGAAGAATAAAGACCTGCAACGCCAGTGGCTGTACGACCATGCGTATAACCTGACGATGATATCGGACACGCTGCGCGGGACGATGGTCAACAGCGTGACAGCGAACGACCAGATAAGCCATGCCACCTGGACGGGCAGCAGTAATATGCCGATGAGTGAGGAACGCTTCCTCTACGACAAAAACCTGAATATCACCGCCGCCAGACCTGGGTGAACGAGGTACTGGAGAGCGAGACACATCAGCAGCAACAGCATGGCCGGGTGGCGTCGCGTGGACACAAAGAATGGCGACACTCAACGCACCGGATTAACCCGGACACTGGCAAGCCGGAGGAAGGGAAATTTGTCCGGGTGGTCAACGCGCACGGTATCACCTGGAAGTACGATATTAACGGTCGTCTGGTGGAGAAGCTGGTCGATAAAGGTGGCTATCGCCCTCTCCAGTGGCGTTACAAATGGGATTCACGCAGCCAGTTGACCGGGCTGGAAACACCGGATGGTGAACGCTGGGAGTATAAATACGACCCGTTCGGCAGGCGCATCAGCAAACGCTGTACCAGCCACGATAAACCCGGTATGGATTTTCACTGGAACGGCGACCAGTTGACGGAGGAAATTCCGGTTGGTGTGGATGGCAAACCGGAAGACGAAAACGCCATCCGCTGGATATACGAGCCGGGAGATTTCACGCCGTTTGCGCGTTATGAGAAGGGGCAACTGAATTATGCGGTGACGGACACGGTTGGACGAGTACAGGAACTGCTGACCGAAGACGGCCTGATTGTCTGGAAAGGCAAGCAGCAGCTATGGGGACGTGAGGAAGGCATCAATAAGGGCGATGCACCCACCTGTCGGTTACGTTTTCCGGGGCAGTATGAGGACACAGAATCGGGACTGTACTATAACCGGTTCCGGTACTATGATTGCGGGACGGGGCAGTATATCTCTTCAGATCCGATTGGGCTGAGAGGGGGAATAAAACCATATGGCTATGTTCATAGTCCATTAAATTATATTGACCCATTAGGTTTAGCTAACGCTAAAGTTATAGATAATGTTTTGCATATTGTGGATAAATTTGGAGTAAATGGGGCTGCTCCTGATACTGCAGCATCCAGAGAATTGGCTGAGTTTGTAAAAAGATGGAACGAGCAGATAGTGGCGAATGGTGGTTCAATGGCCAGACGTTCTGTTTGTAAAGAAGTCAGAAAAGCAGCAAGTGAAGCCGCCGCTGCTGAGAGAAAACTTAACCCAAGTTTATATGCTAATGGTGAAGTGGCGGGGCATATTCCAGATGTTGGATGGGGTGGAAAAATTGATGGTCCGTTTATGCCGTTAAGTCCAAAAGTAAATTCTTATATTGGTGGGTTAACTCAAGCAGTGCCTGTTGGTACAACTTATACATCGGTAAGAATAGTGGACATTATACTATGAAAAAATTAAAAGAATTGATTAACGATATTTTGGTTGATTTAAAAATAAATATAACGGAATTACCTGTCACTTTACACAGCCATGATAAAGTACCCACGCTAAAAAAAGATTACTATAGAAATCTTAGCCCTATGCTAAAGGTTAGATTTGGTATGTTCTCTAGTTGGAAGAATGCAACACATGGGGATTGGCTTTCAATAGAAGAGATGATGGAAATTTGGCGTGATGATTTGGTAATAAATGACCGATTGTGGCGAATTAAGGAGAATCAGATAGCTGCTCGTAATAATTGGGACAATGATGCTTCTTCGCTTTTCAAAAATAATAGATTATCACTTTTTGCTGGAAGTGAGTCTACCTATGAACGAATATATCTGCTTTGGTTAGATAGTGAAATTGAACCTGAGATATGGGTATATGACTGCAATGGTGAATCGAGATATAAAAATCTAGAGTCTTATTTAAATGCATATATAAATGACGATGTTAGTGCTAGTAATGAGTCATGGAGAGCCAAATACTGACGCAGCGACAGTCACCCAGTTAGAGTGAGAGCATGAAAAATATGTTTTTATACAATATTTTATCGCTATATTTTTGTCATCTGTTTTTGCGCGAAAATCACTCGACAATTTGCATGATATAACCAATTACTCATTAAATTTACCTGCAGCCTAGTAGGGCTGTCTGACCACCTGGCAGATAGCGGACCATGCCCCGCTGACATTTGAGCATGACCTGCGCGGCATGGAAACCTCCCGACGCAGCGGGGCCGGATTTTACCAGACGCTGGCTTACACGCGCACAGGGATGCCAGCGAAGCAGAATGCCGGGGACCACCAGGCCGGGCCGCATGAGCGAAATAAAAGCCTGGAGCGGGAATGGCTTTACGACAAAGCGTATAACCTGACCGCAATCGCCGACTCGCTGCGCGGCTCCATGTTCAACACCATCACGGCAAACGACCAGATAAGCCACGCCACCTGGACGGGTGATTCCAGCCAGTTTCCGCTGTGCGAGGAGCTGTTCACTTACGATAAAAACCTGAACATCACCCGCCGCCAGACCCGTGTGAATAACGTCCTGGAAAGCGAAACGCACCAGCAACAGCAGCATGGCCGGGTGATATCCAGTGAGCATGAAGGCTGGCGGCACTCAACGCACCGCATCAATCCGCAGACAGGAAAACCGGAAGAAGGGAAATTTGTCCGGGTGGTGAATGCCCATAACATCACCTGGAAATACGATGTTAACGGCAGGCTGGTACAGAAGCTGGTCGATAAAGGTGGCTACCGCCCTCTCGAATGGCGCTACAGATGGGATGCAAGAAGCCAGCTAACCGGACTGGAAACCCCGGATGGCGAACGCTGGGAATATAAATACGACCCGTTTGGCAGGCGCATCAGCAAACGCTGCACCAACCGCGACAAACCCGGCATGGATTTTCACTGGAACGGCGACCAGCTAACGGAGGAAATTCCGGTTGGCGTTAACGGTAAACCGGAAGACGAAAACGCCATCCGCTGGATATACGAGCCGGGAGATTTCACGCCGTTTGCGCGTTATGAGAAGGGGCAACTGAATTATGCGGTGACGGACACGGTTGGACGAGTACAGGAACTGCTGACCGAAGACGGCCTGATTGTCTGGAAAGGCAAGCAGCAGCTATGGGGACGTGAGGAAGGCATCAATAAGGGCGATGCACCCACCTGTCGGTTACGTTTTCCGGGGCAGTATGAGGACACAGAATCGGGACTGTACTATAACCGGTTCCGGTACTATGATTGCGAGACGGGGCAGTATATCTCTTCAGATCCCATAGGATTACTTGGGGGGATAAATCCTTATGGATATGTTCGTAACTCGCTGGAATTGATTGACCCTTGGGGGCTAGACAGTAAACGCGCTCGACTCCTCAAACAAAAAGGATTCCAAGAACATCATATTATCAGCGATAAAAACAGCTTAACCAAAAACCATCCATTGTTGAAGGCCGCGGCATACGACCTACAGAAAATGAAAAACAAGATTTTCTTACCTACAAAATGTGAACTTCATGCAACTCGATCCATTCATAAAGGGAGGCATCAAAAAAAGGTAAGTGAAAACCTGGCAAATGAAATGGACAAAGTGTTAGAACACGGGAGAAAACATGGGTGGACGCAAAAACAATACAGTGACGCACTTGACGAAATAGTTGCTAAAGAAAGAGCCCTCTTGAAATCTGGCCATAGAGCTTTAAATAAAAACAGACGTGCATGGTCTGTTTTACTAACTTAACAGAGAAAATATATGTATAGATGGACAATCCCAGAACAATATGCCAATAAGTATATTGGAGAATATCAATATGAATCTTTTGATTACTTACTTTTTTCTCATAGCACACCAATTGAAAGAGTTGAGAATATCAATCCAGTCATTATCTACGCGATGCCCGATGAAATGATAAATAAATATGATTGCTTGCCAAATAGTTCATTGATCCCCGTAGTTAATGAACGACTAAAGGACTTCCTGGAAACACATGCCAAAGGTAATGTTGAGTTTCATAAAATAGACCTTCACACGAACAATGGACTCAAAGATGGTTTTTATCTTTTGAATACACTCACAAAACTACCGTTAATTGATATGCAGCACTCTCATTGCCAGTATATTCCCGGAACAACAGCGATCATGGGGTTTGAACAGGTTTTTTTTATTGAAGAGCCTCCGGAAGATTTTTGCATTGCACGATGCGCAGAATATTCATCTTATCTTATGTTATCTGATTCATTAGTAAAAAAAATGAAAAAAGAAAAATTTAAAGGAATTTCATATTCGAAAGTTCCTGTTCACCGAGGTTAAAATAATTGGACATATAACAAATATATTAAATCGGTAGCATCTCCAGGGAAGGATCATCGTATTCGTATGCCGTAGGCACGCCGTAATCTGGTATAACGAAGACGGCCTGCTCACCCGCAGCACCGACCCGCTCGGTCGGGAAGAGATTACGGTATGGGAGAACACGCAACTCCAGTCACGCACCGATGCACTGGGGCGTAAAACAGCGTATGAATACAACGATGAGGGCGATATCTGGCACGTCGCCCTGCCGGGTGGTTACAGTCTGTACTATGACTACAACGACGCCGGACAGTTAACCCGCCTGACCCTGCCGGGCGACCAGGTATGGCAGTGGGATTACGACGATAAGGGCAGCATGGTCTGCCTGACCGACCCGCAGGGCCGGAAACAGCAGTTCAGCTACTGCGCACAGGGGGATTTACTGGCGCGGATTATGCCGGGCGGAGCCACCTGGCGCTGGAGCCATGACGCCCCAGGGAACAGGGAAAGATCACGTAACGCTGCTTTTTTGTACTAAATAATTCGCATTTTATGTTTAAAAATTGAGATATTCCTCATTACCTAAAGCTTTTTTTTATTGCTTATACATGATCAAATACTCCTTACATAATTAAGGAGAACAAAATGGAACTTAAAAAATTGATGGAACATATTTCTATTATCCCCGATTACAGACAAGCCTGGAAAGTGGAACATAAATTATCGGATATTCTACTGTTGACTATTTGTGCCGTTATTTCGGGTGCAGAAGGCTGGGAAGATATAGAGGATTTTGGGGAAACACATCTCGATTTTTTGAAGCAATATGGTGATTTTGATAATGGTATTCCTGTTCACGATACCATTGCCAGAGTTGTATCCTGTATCAGTCCTGCAAAATTTCACGAGTGCTTTATTAACTGGATGCGTGACTGCCATTCTTCAGATGATAAAGACGTCATTGCAATTGATGGAAAAACACTCCGGCATTCTTATGACAAGAGTCGCCGCAAGGGTGCGATTCATGTCATTAGTGCGTTCTCAACAATGCACAGTCTGGTCATCGGACAGATCAGGACGGATGAGAAATCCAATGAAATTACAGCTATCCCTGAACTTCTTAACATGCTGGATATTAAAGGAAAAATCATCACAACTGATGCGATGGGTTGCCAGAAAGATATTGCAGAGAAGATACAAAAACAGGGCGGTGATTATTTATTCGCTGTAAAAGGAAATCAGGGGCTGCTTAATAAAGCCTTTGAGGAAAAATTTCCACTGAAAGAATTAAATAATCCAGAGCATGACAGTTACGCCATTAGTGAAAAGAGTCACGGCAGAGAAGAAATCCGTCTTCATATTGTTTGCGATGTCCCTGATGAACTTATTGATTTCACGTTTGAATGGAAAGGACTGAAGAAATTATGCGTGGCAGTCTCCTTTCGGTCAATAATAGCAGAACAAAAGAAAGAGCCAGAAATGACGGTCAGATATTATATCAGTTCTGCTGATTTAACCGCAGAGAAGTTCGCCACAGCAATCCGAAACCACTGGCACGTGGAGAATAAGCTGCACTGGCGTCTGGACGTGGTAATGAATGAAGACGACTGCAAAATAAGAAGAGGAAACGCAGCAGAATTATTTTCAGGGATACGGCACATTGCTATTAATATTTTGACGAATGATAAGGTATTCAAGGCAGGGTTAAGACGTAAGATGCGAAAAGCAGCCATGGACAGAAACTATCTCGCGTCAGTCCTTGCGGGGAGCGGGCTTTCGTAATCTTGCCCTGGGGTTTTGGGCTAACGAAATGGAAAATTTAACATAAATTTAATTCATGCTCTTGCCCTGATTTCGGGCTGACATAATAGTGAAGATTTTAACACAAATTTAATTCATGTCCTCATCCCAGTATAGACTTTAATTTTATTTTTTTGATAAGGTACTACATATGGCTTTCGTTTCTGCGTTAGTTAATTTGCGTTATGATTTAAACAAATATATTGTAGAGTTACGACGCATTTCAAATCTTGCCGCGACATTTCTTATGGAAGATGATTTTATTAAGAATTTCTATCTTAATGAAGTTGAAATAAGCATAAATAATTATAATTTTAGATTCAATAACGAGCGAAACCCATTCAAGCAAAGGGAAATAGTTTTTGAACTTAAAGAAGAAGTTGAGTTGGAAAAAAAAGAATATGATATATTAAGAATGAAAGATCATGTTACTTATATGGTAACTGATATGTTTGAAGAACAAGGCGTGTTAAAATATGTAAAAATATTTGGAGGGGTTGCTACAGGAGGAATAGAACTTTTCACTGCCTATGGGTATTATCAATTGGGTAAAACATTACACCTTAGAAGATTACGTGGGATAGCAATTGTTTTTGCTTCTTATGGCGTTGATAATATATGGGAGTCAGTCTCTCCTTTGATTTTTGAAGAAGCGAATGCAGGGCCTCTTAGACGTGTTATTCGGGGAATTGCTGATGAGTTTGGAATAAGTGAAGATGATTCTGATTTAGGGTATAGTTTTGTTGAATTTTCATTGTCCTTATATAATACTTTTAATGCAAGAAAATTGTTTCCGAATGAAAATAGGTTAGTTATAGGTGTGGGAAGAAAAAGGCCAGGGACTGGTAGGCTTTTTAATAATGTAAGCTGGGATTATGCATCTAAATGGTCAAAAATGAATACAAATATGAAGATTTGGAATTTAGGGTATAGCGCTTATAAAGCCAAACTGGAATTTTATGATGAGAAATATAAATTTAAATAATATTTCACATTACGTACTTTTAAAAAAGTATAATTATTAGCCGGTTAATTCAATTATATAACACAGCCTCATTGCGCTAAAATAAAATTCGTATACCAAGTTTTATCAGCTTTAACTGAGTGATGATCTTTACATTATTGTTTTTTGCATCTGAGCATAAAATCATGACACTAAATATTGAAAACACAGCAGACATAAAGAAAAAAGCGGCCCCTCTTTCCAAGAGGATTCCGAGAATGAAAGCAAAAAATGCCACTGCCGGAAACCATAGCGACAAAGCGTCTTTTGCAGAGTCATATATCACATCTATTAGTGTCAAATCTTTAGTTAAATTTGGATGAAGAGTTTTTTAATATTTTTAAAATTATGCCTAAGACTGAATAACTCGTTATATTTAAAACCGTTAGTAATAATTTTACGCCTTACTTTTTCCAGTTTCATTTATTATCACTCCTTGAGATCTTTAAATTATTATAGTGTATTTTTTAAGTGAGTCAATGCATCAGAGAAAGATCATCAGAAGAACTCTTTTTGTACTAAATAATTCGCATTTTATGTTTAAAAATTGAGATATTCCTCATTGTCTGAAGCTGTTTTTTATTGCTTATACATGATCAAATACTCCTTACATAATTAAGGAGAACAAAATGGAACTTAAAAAATTGATGGAACATATTTCTATTATTCCCGATTACAGACAAGTCTGGAAAGTGGAACATAAATTGTCTGATATTCTACTGCTGACTATTTGTGCCGTTATTTCGGGTGCAGAAGGTTGGGAAGATATAGAGGATTTTGGGGAAACACATCTCGATTTTTTAAAACAATACGGTGATTTTGAAAATGGTATTCCTGTTCACGATACCATTGCCAGAGTTGTATCCTGTATCAGTCCTGCAAAATTTCACGAGTGCTTTATTAACTGGATGCGTGACTGCCATTCTTCAGATGATAAAGACGTCATCGTAATTGATGGAAAAACACTCTGGCATTATTATGACAAGAGTCGCCGCAAGGGAGCGATTCATGTCATTAGTGCGTTCTCAACAATGCACAGTCTGGTCATCGGACAGATCAAGACGGATGAGAAATCCAATGAGATTACAGCTATCCCAGAACTTCTTAACATGCTGGATATTAAAGGAAAAATCATCACAACTGATGCGATGGGTTGCCAGAAAGATATTGCAGAGAAGATACAAAACAGGGAGGTGATTATTTATTCGCTGTAAAAGGAAACCAGGGGCGGCTAAATAAAGCCTTCGAGGAAAAATTTCCGCTGAAAGAATTAAATAATCCAGAGCATGACAGTTACGCAATGAGTGAAAAGAGTCACGGCAGAGAAGAAATCCGTCTTCACATTGTTTGCGATGTCCCTGATGAACTTATTGATTTCACGTTTGAATGGAAAGGTCTGAAGAAATTATGCGTGGCAGTCTCCTTTCGGTCAATAATAGCAGAACAAAAGAAAGAGCCAGAAATGACGGTCAGATATTATATCAGTTCTGCTGATTTAACCGCAGAGAAGTTCGCCACAGCAATCCGAAACCACTGGCACGTGGAGAATAAGCTGCACTGGCGTCTGGACGTGGTAATGAATGAAGACGACTGCAAAATAAGAAGAGGAAACGCCGCAGAATTATTTTCAGGGATACGGCACATCGCTATTAATATTTTAACGAATGATAAGGTATTCAAGGCAGGGTTAAGACGTAAGATGCGAAAAGCTGCCATGGACAGAAACTATCTCGCGTCAGTCCTTGCGGGGAGCGGGCTTTCGTAATCTTTCCCTGGAGTGAGTATTTTGATTTACTGAAATATCTTATTAGAAACGGATATATTGATGAAACATATAATGACTATATAACATATTTCTATGAAAACAGTTTAAACCGGAGTGACAAAGCTTTTTTAAGAAGTATTTCCGATAAAAAAGGGAAAGATTTTTCTTATGCTTTGAATAACCCCTCATTAATAGCAAGTCGATTACAACTTTATGATTATAGCCAGCAAGAAACGTTAAATTTTGATTTGTTGGATCACCTCTTGGATTCATTGACTCAACATACAACACAACTTAAGACATTTATATCTCAACTGAAAAAAGATAAAAATCTCCGATTTATTAAAGAGTACATGGACACTGAACGTAATATTTCAAGGTTAATCCCTTTATTAAATCAGCAGTGGAGTGATTTTTTTCAATTGATGTTGAATGAAAAATTATATACACAACAACAAATAAAATCATATTCCCTGGACAGTCTTTATTTTTCAAATCAAGACACTTTATTAAAAGTCAACCATAATGGCTGTCTATCACAGTATATATCTGAACATAAAACATATCTAAATATAGAACAGCCTCAAATTCAAATGCTAATAGATAAGTTTAAATGTTTAGATATTTTATTTAAGAATTTATCATATAACAACTCAGAAGCATCTTTATTTTCAGCCGTATATAAAGAGTCACTTTATGAACTTAATTATCATAATTTAAAAGAGCTTATTTGCTATGAATACAAATGTGCAGACGAAGATAAAATCAAACACCAAAACTTCACCATATTACTAAGCAATGCATCAACATATCTTTATAAAAAGATAGATAAAAATATCGAAAAATATATAGCTATAGTTCTCGAAAATTGTGAGAATAGTATAGCTGATGCTGAAAATGCAGTTGTTGTAATTATTAATAAATCAGGAATTGATGAGGAAATAAAAAAATCATACATAGCAAAACTCAATAATAGATTGAGTGACTTAAGTAAAATAGATGAATCAAATATGTGGTCTTACTTATTAGACCAACGAAAAATAGAGTATACTGCTGAGAATATTATTTTTTATTTTTCTCAGCATAGTGAATTAGATGAAACAATAATTAAATTTATAGATAGCGAAAAATCTATTACACTAGACTATTATAGTGGGTTTACAGACGATATCAAAGAGAGATTTTTCGACAAGGTCATCATTTGTGAACAAATTAGCGATAACAAATACTTCGAGATATTATCTTCATTAGACTATTGCTATGAATCATTTGATATATCCGGTTTGCAGGATGCGAAGATAAAAGTACTTATCGACACTAATATAATTCGAATGTCCATTCTGAATCTAGAGTTTCTAAGAACTACATATCCTAATAACCTTATGCATTATATAAATAAAAATATAATCGACTATATTAAACTACAGACAGGTGAATCTGCTGTTAGTGACACAAATGAAATTTTGAACGTCTTAGAATTAGATATTGATGATTCACAAAAAGAAAAGCTATCAATGATAGTAGATACTCCAATCTCTATTCAAAATAATAAATACTCAACTCTCTTTAAGAAACACATCCTCACAAATAAATTAGATATAAATGACATCCCTTATCTCATAGAAAATTATGGCACATTAGTAGCACTTCAATCGACAATTCTAATCATTTTAAGTGGTCACGTCAATGAGGTAAAAGATCATGCTGATAAATTATCGATTAACTTGTTAGAGGTCTTAATAAAGGATGCTCATTTTATCCATGATGATAATGTAGAATTATTTGTAAAGCAGATAACTAACATGAATAAAATACAAATCAAGAAGTTTCTAAAACTGATTAATTCTTCTGAGTTAACTATCTTATTAGATAAAAAATTGGCATCGATAAAAATAAGCTCGTCTAATGAAAAAATACTTAAGAGTTTCATAACAAATGGATTAATAAAATCCTACAGCCAAAGTACTGAAGATCCTGAATCATACATAATAGATTTCCCTGAGGAGTTTCTTGATTAATGCTAATCTTTAACAAGATGTCATAAATACACTTCAACAAAGAAAAAACCACCAGCATCTCAATTGCTGGTGGTTTTTCTTCTCCTAATTATCAGGAATCACCTCACGTAGCGGTCGGATGCAGTAGAAAAATTGGTGGTCATTCTGGTGGTCTTGACAATCTCGATTTTTTGTTTTAGCTTACCAATCAGCCAGTTAATGGCTACGGCGATCCCAGTCAGAGGAGCCCAATTTCTGAAAAACCCGCTTTTATAGCGGGCTTTTCGCTATATCTGATAATCAATTTCCTCTTCACTGTTTTCCATCACCTGGCGCTTGATATCCTCAACTGACAGTCCTGCATTACAAAGTTCCAGAAAGCGCCAGACATAGTTACGTTGAAGTTGCCCTCGCTTCAGTCCCAACCAGACAGTATTAGCATCGAAAAGATGCCTCGTATCCAGACGGATTAAATTCTTTTCCTCTTGTTCACCACTGGATTGTTCGGCAACTAATCCGATCCCCAGCCCAAGAGCAACATAGGTTTTAATGACATCAGAATCCTGCGCACTTAATACAATATCTGCCAGCAAACCTTTGCGGGCAAATGCGTCATCAATACGTGAGCGCCCCGTAATCCCCTGTCGGTAAGTAATTAACGGCCACTTCGCTATTGATTCCAGCGTCAACGGTGTAATTTGCGTCAAGGGATGATCGAGTGGAACAAGCAAACTATGGTGCCAACGAAACCACGGGAAGGCGACGAGCTGCGGGTCATTACTCAAACGCTCGCTGGCGATACCAATATCAGCTTCGCCATTTTGCAACAACGTCGCAATTTCCTGTGGTGTACCCTGGATTAGCTCCAGCCGAACCTCCGGGAAAAGTTCGCGAAAAGCTTTAATGACCTCAGGCAAGCTATAACGTGCCTGAGTATGCGTCGTTGCAATAGTGAGAACGCCAGACGTATCGTTGGTAAACAGGTCTGCAAGCCGACGAACATTACTGGCTTCATTCAGAATACGTTCTGCAATGACCAGTAATGCTTTGCCCGGTTCAGTCATGCCCAGCAGTCGCTTACCTCGTCGAACAAATATTTCGATGCCAAGTTCATCCTCCAGTTCCCGAATATGACGGCTAACGCCTGACTGTGAGGTAAAAAGCATATTCGCAACCTCTGTCAGGTTGTAATCCTGACGTGCAGCCTCGCGGATTATCTTTAGTTGTTGGAAATTCACGGTAAACTCCGGGCAGTTCAGATATCCCGTTATTGTTAAAGTCTAATGCCCGGCATAACAAATAATAAAAACCCGCATCTTATTCCATCCCGATATAACGCTTAGCTCACCAATTGCCACTGCCTTTTTTCCATCACTGGAGAATTCATCACTGACATTAACAACTCTTTCACTGCTTGCGCCTGTGGTGATAAGTTCGCTCTGGCGGGTAAATTTAATGACAAAGAGAGACTCATGGAAGGAGTGGTAATGCGTGACATCCAACCATTTACTGCGCCACATAACGAACGCGCGGCCGATTCGGGTAATACTGCAACGCCCATGCCGCTGGCAATCGCTGCGGTAAGCGTGGCAATAGACTCAATTTCACCAATGACTTTTGCCGTGAGTCGCCGTAGGGAAAAAGCCTCATCAACACGAAGTCTAATAGCACTGTAATCACTTGGGAGAAAAAGGTTCATTTGCGCAATAGCATTAACATCAACGCTTTGCCCCGGGCAATCTTGAGTTCCTACCAGAAAAAGATCTTCTTTCAGTAAAGCCTGACTGGATACACCAGCCACAGGGGAATGCTCATAAATCACCGCCATATCGAGTTGGTGATTTATCAGTTTTTCGTTAAGTACTGCACCGCTATTTTCATGAAGATAAATAACGACCTCCGGGAATTCAGCGCGAACCGCCTGTAATAAGGGCATGGTGATGGATGACGCAGCGGTTCCTGGCGCAAAGCCAATCGAGACTTGCCCCGATAATGCCTGACCAACGTTATGCACCGCCAGTTGGGCCTGCTCACACTGACGTAAAATGGCCCGCGCATGGGTATAGAGAATTTTTCCGGCGTCAGTTGGCGTAACACCCCGTTTTGTGCGAATCAAAAGTTGTTGATTTAACTCACCTTCCAGTGTGGCAACCTGCTGACTGAGCGCTGGTTGTGCGATATGCAATACTTCAGCAGCCTGGGTCAGGCTACCAATATCTACAATTTTTACGAAGTATTTCAGGCGTCTGAAGTTCATGTTGCCTCCGGTTTTTAAGAATCGGCCCAAGTGCCGCCATTACTTACAACCAGATTGCAAGATGCTTGCCAGTTTTATTTTGGCGTTGATGTACAAGCTAACCAACTGTCAAATAAGAGATTATGATAGTTTTGTCACTCGATCTTTTTATTAGAACTCGCGTTCTCTGCCCCAAGACATAAAGGTATGCACCACGATGGTTCATTACCAAAAAGATTGAAAGCTCACCATTTTGTCGAAATTGGCAGCAAACAAACAAAAAAATGCATTTCACCCTTTGACATCACCATGCACTGCCATTAATATGCGCCCCGTTCACACGATTCCTCTGTAGTTCAGTCGGTAGAACGGCGGACTGTTAATCCGTATGTCACTGGTTCGAGTCCAGTCAGAGGAGCCAAATTTTAGTCT
>NZ_JBJQKY010000034.1:0-51514 GCF_046486595.1 Escherichia sp. WS3063 | reverse complement strand
AAAATCGCGGAAGGGATGAAACAACAGCGCCTGACGGCGCTGTGTCTGGCATGCCTGCAATCCGGGAAACCGGACCAGGAAAAAACTTGCAGGCCATAACAGTATCTACACTCCGGGGGTTATTTTCCCCACAACCGGCGGGAAAAATCTTCGATCTTGCCGCTCAGTCGGCGCTTTTGCATCGTCCGCGTCCAGCTTTTCGATAACCCGGCGGCGGAGAGTAAACGGTGATACTGATCGTCATCAAACGGCATATGCCATGCGATGGCGGCAGCCTCCTGCACGGTCACATCACTGACACGGGAAACCAACTCCAGTGGCGCATCAGCAGATACCAACCCTGGTGCAATTACGCTATACAACCACCCCACTTTACCCGTGTTTTGCATCAACTGCGCTATGTCGCTGATATCAAAATGGTAATTGAGTTTATAGCAAGGCGAGCGCGGCTGGCTGACCTGAATTAATGCCTCTCCCCAGCGGAAAATATCGCCCATATAAACATTACTTTCCGTCAGACCGTCGGTTGAGAGATTTTCACCAAACGCAGGCGCAACAAACAACTCCGCCTGTTCCGGAAATTCCCGCGCCCAGTAGAGATAGTGCTCACGAGGATAATGACACAGCGCTCTGTCTGGCCCGCCGTGAACCATTTTCTCCGCCTGCTCGTCACCTTCCAGCCCCAGCTCCGTCAGCATCAACTCACCATCAACCTGGATTTTGGCAATTGCGCTGGGTTTGCCTTCGGGATAAGCCTGAATCTTGCCTGTGTATACATCAACCGGATATCGCATCTGTTCCCTCTCCACGAGAAATTTCCCCATTAGACCATATTTATTTTATGTCAGGCGTGCTGTTTTCGCGGTATGTATCCAGGCAGGAGCTCAATAGCAAACCGGACGAACGTTAGTTCATCCGGCTGTGGGGATTAAGGAAGCAGGTTTATTTCACCGTACCTAAAATTTCGATTTTCGCCGCTCTGGCTTTGACTTTACGTGACCAGATAGAGGTAAGAATTGGCACCAGAATCGAAGTCACAATGACCGCCGTCGCGACCAGCGAAGTTGCTGCCGGAGCCATCGGTTTAAACGCAGGCACCATTTCTGCAATCAGCACAGGTGTCGCTACCGCGGCCCCTGCGGAACTGGAAGCGGCAATTCCGGCAGTGCCATCGCCACCGCCAATCAATTTATCAGCGATAATCAACGGAATACCGGTCACGATAATTACTGCCACACCCAACAGGATCCCCAGCAAACCTGTCTGGGCAATTACAGTCAAATCAATGGTATTGCCCAGCGCGAAGGCAAAGAATGGAATCAGCGTCTGCACCGCTTTGCTGAAAAATTCTCGTAATTCAGGGTCAAGGTTCCCAAGGGCAAAGCCCACCAGGAACGGTAATACTGCGCCGACGAAAACATGCGGTTCAAACGAGGCAATCCCGGCAGTGCCCAGAATAATCATCGTCATGAGCGGCCCGGACTCCAATGACATCAACACAAATGCCCCAGCTTCTTCTTTTGTGCCGTACTGCTGCATGATGGAAGCGTAAAGTCCGCCGTTGGTCATATCCATCGCCGCCACCAGCGCCAGCGTTGAAAGTCCGGCAAAGAATCCAACTTCAACACCATGTTCCGGAATAATGCGCGAGGCAATTGCCGCAACCACCCACGCGACGGCAATTTTTGTTACCACCAGCGTACCGGATTTACGCAATACCGTTCCCGTCGCGCTTAATTTTATTGACGCCCCCATGCAAAAAAACCACACCGCCAGAATGGGCACCGTACCGGTAATCATCCCGTTGGTGAATGATCCAAAATATTTCCCCGCCCCCGGCGAGAAGGTGTGGCACAGTGCGCCAAGGAATAGCGGGACGAGCATCATCCCCCCCGGGATTTTCTCAATCGAGCGTTTTATCTGCATTTCCATCACCTGTCGGCATATTTTTAAGGGCTGATGCGTCATTCCTCAATGGAGCATCAGTGTTGATGGAAACGAAGATAGACATTCATTTGATCAATAAAAGTGATCAAAACCACATCAATTGAAACACTGTTTTATTTTTATCGGATCATTGTTTTTATTTTGAAATTGATCACAAAAAAACCACCGCCGTTGGCGATGGTTCATTTTTTAAGCTGCAATGCGACGTAAACGCCTCATTGCAGCAGGCGGCAAATGATTATTTTTTCGCCGCGAAACGTGCCGCTGCTTCGTCCCAGTTCACCACGTTCCAGAACTCTTTGATGTAGTCCGGACGGCGGTTCTGGAATTTCAGGTAGTAAGCATGTTCCCACACATCCAGGCCCACAATCGGGAAGCCGGAAGCGCCAGAAATAGCTTCACCCATCAGCGGGGAGTCCTGGTTAGCAGTAGAAACCACCGCCAGTTTATCGCCTTTCAGCACCAGCCATGCCCAGCCGGAACCAAAGCGGGAAGCTGCCGCTTTCTCAAATTCTGCTTTGAAGTTATCAACGGAGCCGAAGTCACGTTCGATAGCCGCTTTCAGGTCACCCTGCAGGGTGGTGCCTTTTTTCAGACCTTTCCAGAACAGGCTGTGGTTAGCGTGACCGCCAGCGTTGTTGCGCAGTACGGTTTTCTTGTCTGCTGGCAGCTGGTCCAGTTTGGTGATCAGCTCTTCAACCGGCAGGTTAGCGAATTCTGGCAGGCTTTCCAGCGCCGCGTTGGCGTTGTTGACGTAGGTCTGATGGTGTTTGGTGTGGTGGATTTCCATGGTCTGCTTATCGAAGTGCGGTTCCAGGGCATCGTAAGCATACGGCAGGGATGGCAGGGTATAGCTCATATTCATCTCCAGTATTGTCGGGCGGCCGATTGTTAATGCCGCGTAAGCAGTTGGTTCATTATAGTTAATTAAATGATATTGAAAATGATTATCAATGCCGTACTTTTCGTAAGGGTATGGTTTTGCAGGAAAATGCCCAAGATGTGAAGCAAATCACCCACTTAATGCCGTGATTGCCAGTAAATCGGCAGCGGCGGCAACAGGCGAAAGGTTAATCGACAGCACGATTTTTACACTCATCTCGTCGGAGATGTGACGCGACGAAAAATGATGAGGATAAGAAGATGAGTAACGCGATTACGATGGGGATATTTTGGCATTTGATCGGCGCGGCCAGTGCAGCCTGTTTTTACGCTCCGTTCAAAAAAGTAAAAAAATGGTCATGGGAAACCATGTGGTCAGTTGGTGGGATTGTTTCGTGGATTATTCTGCCGTGGGCCATCAGCGCCCTGTTACTGCCGAATTTCTGGGCGTATTACAGCTCGTTTAGTCTCTCTACGCTGCTGCCTGTTTTTCTGTTCGGCGCTATGTGGGGGATCGGTAATATCAACTACGGCCTGACCATGCGTTATCTCGGCATGTCGATGGGAATTGGCATCGCCATTGGCATTACGTTGATTGTCGGTACGCTGATGACGCCAATTATCAACGGCAATTTCGATGTTCTGATTAATACCGAAGGCGGACGCATGACGTTGCTCGGCGTTCTGGTGGCGCTGATTGGCGTAGGGATTGTGACTCGCGCCGGGCAGTTGAAAGAGCGCAAGATGGGCATTAAAGCCGAAGAGTTCAACCTGAAAAAAGGGCTGGTGCTGGCGGTGATGTGCGGCATTTTCTCTGCCGGGATGTCCTTTGCGATGAACGCCGCAAAACCGATGCATGAAGCAGCTGCCGCACTGGGCGTCGATCCACTGTATGTCGCTCTGCCAAGCTATGTTGTCATCATGGGCGGCGGCGCGATCATTAACCTCGGTTTCTGCTTCATTCGTCTGGCAAAAGTGAAGGATTTGTCGCTAAAAGCCGACTTCTCGCTGGCAAAACCGCTGATCATTCACAATGTGTTACTCTCAGCACTGGGCGGGTTGATGTGGTATCTGCAATTCTTTTTCTATGCCTGGGGCCACGCGCGTATTCCGGCGCAGTATGACTACATCAGCTGGATGCTGCATATGAGCTTCTATGTATTGTGCGGCGGTATCGTCGGGCTGGTGCTGAAAGAGTGGAACAATGCAGGTCGCCGTCCGGTAACGGTGTTGAGCCTCGGTTGTGTGGTGATTATTGTCGCCGCCAACATCGTCGGCATGGGCATGGCGAATTAATCTTTCTGCGAATTGAGATGACGCCACTGGCTGGGCGTCATCCCGGTTTCCCGGGTAAACACCACCGAAAAATAGTTACTATCTTCAAAGCCACATTCGGTTGAAATATCACTGATTAACAGGCGGCTATGCTGGAGAAGATATTGCGCATGACACACTCTGACCTGCCGCAGATATTGATTGATGGTCATGCCAGTCTGCTGGCGAAATTGCTGACGCAAAACGCGCTCACTGCACGATGCCTCATCACAAAAGTTATCCAGCGCAAAGGGACTTTTCAGGCTGGCCGCCAGCCGGGTAATCAGCTTATCCAGCAACGTTTCGCTGGATGTTGGCGGCAACGAATCACTGGTGTAACGATGGCGATTCAGCAACATCACCAACTGCCCGAACAGCAACTCAGCCATTTCGTTAGCAAACGGCACATGCTGACTACTTTCATGTTCAAGCTGACCGATAATCTGCCGCGCCTGTGCCATCCCCATGCTACCTAAGCGCCAGTGTGGTTGCCCTGCGCTGGCGCTAAATCCCGGAATCGCCCCCTGCCAGTCAAGATTCAGCTTCAGCCGCTCCGGGCAATAAATAATATTCTGCAAAACCAGATCGTTAACGGAAGCGTAGGAGTGTTTATCGTCAGCATGAATGTAAAAGAGATCGCCACGGGTAATGCGATAAGGGCGATCGTTGAGTACATGCAGACCATTACCGCGCCAGACAATCACCAGCTCACAAAAATCATGTGTATGTTCGGCAAAGACATCTTGCGGATAACGGTCAGCCACAGCGACTGCCTGCTGGTCGCTGGCAAAAAAATCATCTTTGAGAAGTTTTAACTGATGCGCCACCGTGGCTACCTCGGCCAGAGAACGAAGTTGATTATTCGCAATATGGCGTACAAATACGTTGAGAAGATTCGCGTTATTGCAGAAAACCATCCCGTCCCTGACGAATATCACGCGGTGACCAGTTAAACTCTCGGCGAAAAAGCGTCGAAAAGTGGTTACTGTCGCTGAATCCGCAGCGATAGGCGATGTCAGTAACGCTGGCCTCGCTGTGGCGTAGCAGATGTCGGGCTTTCATCAGTCGCAGGCGGTTCAGGTAACGCTGAGGCGTCAGTCCCGTTTGCTGCTTAAGCTGCCGATGTAGCGTACGCAGTGAAAGAGAAAATTGATCCGCCACGGCATCCCAATTCACCTCATCGGCAAAATGGTCCTCCAGCCAGGCCAGAAGCAAGTTGAGACGTGATGCGCTGTTTTCCAGGTTCTCCTGCAAACTGCTTTTACGCAGCAAGAGCAGTAATTGCATAAACAAGATCTCGCGACTGGCGGTCGAGGGTAAATCATTTTCCCCTTCCTGCTGTTCCATCTGTGCAACCAGCTGTCGCACCTGCTGCAATACGCTGTGGTTAACGCGCCAGTGAGACGGATACTGCCCATCCTGCTCTTGTGGCAGCAACTGATTCAGCCCGGCGAGAAACTGAAATCGATCCGGCGAGCGATACAGCACATTGGTCAGACACAGATTATCGGTATGTTCATACAGATGCCGATCATGATCGCGTACGAAACAGACCGTTCCACCGGTGATGGTATAGGGCTGCCCATTAAACACATGAATACCCGTGCCATGTTCGACAATCACAATTTCATGAAAATCATGATGATGTTCAGGAAAATCCGCCTGCGGGAGCCGGGGTTCTATCGCCACGGACGCGTTACCAGACGGAAAAAAATCCACACTATGTAATACGGTCATACTGGCCTCCTGATGTCGTCAACACGGCGAAATAGTAATCACGAGGTCAGGTTCTTACCTTAAATTTTCGACGGAAAACCACGTAAAAAACGTCGATTTTTCAAGATACAGCGTGAATTTTCAGGAAATGCGGTAAGCATCACATCACCACAATTCAGCAAATTGTGAACATCATCACGTTCATCTTTCCCTGGTTGCCAATGGCCCATTTTCCTGTCAGTAACGAGAAGGTCGCGAATTCAGGCGCTTTTTAGACTGGTCGTAATGAAATTCAGCAGGATCACATTATGACCTTTCGCAATTGTGTCGCCGTCGATCTCGGCGCATCCAGTGGGCGCGTGATGCTGGCGCGTTACGAGCGTGAATGCCGCAGCCTGACGCTGCGCGAAATCCATCGTTTTAACAATGGCCTGCATAGCCAGAACGGTTATGTCACCTGGGATGTGGATAGCCTGGAAAGTGCCATTCGCCTTGGATTAAACAAGGTGTGCGAGGAAGGGATTCGTATCGATAGCATTGGGATTGATACCTGGGGCGTGGACTTTGTGCTGCTCGACCTACAGGGTAAGCGTGTGGGTCTGCCCGTTGCTTATCGCGATAGCCGCACCCATGGCCTGATGACGCAGGCACAACAGCAACTCGGCAAACGCGATATTTATCAGCGTAGCGGCATCCAGTTTCTGCCCTTCAATACGCTTTATCAGTTGCGTGCGCTGACGGAGCAACAACCTGAGCTTATTCCACACATTGCTCACGCTCTGCTGATGCCGGATTACTTCAGTTATCGCCTGACCGGCAAGATGAACTGGGAATATACCAACGCCACCACCACGCAACTGGTCAATATCAATAGCGACGACTGGGACGAGTCGCTACTGGCGTGGAGCGGTGCCAACAAAGCCTGGTTTGGTCGCCCGACGCATCCGGGTAATGTCATTGGTCACTGGATTTGCCCGCAAGGTAATGAGATTCCTGTCGTCTCCGTTGCCAGCCATGACACCGCCAGCGCGGTTATCGCCTCGCCGTTAAACGGTTCACGCGCCGCTTATCTCTCTTCTGGCACCTGGTCATTGATGGGCTTCGAAAGCCAGACACCATTTACCAATGACACAGCGCTGGCAGCCAACATCACCAATGAAGGCGGGGCGGAAGGTCGCTATCGGGTGCTGAAAAATATTATGGGCTTATGGCTGCTTCAGCGGGTGCTTCAGGAGCGGCAAATCAACGATCTTCCGGCGCTTATCGCCGCGACACAGGCACTGCCGGCTTGCCGCTTCACCATCAATCCCAATGACGATCGCTTTATTAATCCTGACGAGATGTGCAGCGAAATTCAGGCTGCGTGTCGGGAAACGGCGCAACCAATCCCGGAAAGTGATGCTGAACTGGCGCGCTGTATTTTCGACAGTCTGGCGCTGCTGTATGCCGATGTGTTGCATGAGCTGGCGCAACTGCGCGGTGAAGATTTCTCACAACTGCATATTGTCGGCGGTGGCTGCCAGAACACGCTGCTCAACCAGCTGTGTGCCGATGCCTGCGGTATTCGAGTGATCGCAGGGCCTGTTGAAGCCTCGACGCTCGGCAATATCGGCATCCAGTTAATGACGCTGGATGAACTCAACAATGTGGATGATTTCCGTCAGGTCGTCAGCACCACCGCGAATCTGACCACCTTTACCCCTAATCCTGACAGTGAAATTGCCCACTATGTGGCGCAGATTCACTCTACACGACAGACAAAGGAGCTTTGCGCATGACCACTCAACTGGAACAGGCCTGGGAGCTGGCGAAACAGCGTTTCGCGGCAGTAGGGATTGATGTCGAGGAGGCGCTGCGCCAACTTGATCATTTACCCGTTTCAATGCACTGCTGGCAGGGCGATGATGTTTCCGGTTTTGAAAACCCGGAAGGTTCGCTGACCGGTGGGATTCAGGCTACTGGTAATTATCCGGGCAAAGCGCGTAATGCCAGCGAGCTACGTGCCGATCTGGAACAGGCTATGCGGCTGATTCCGGGTCCGAAACGGCTGAATTTACATGCCATCTATCTGGAATCAGATACGCCAGTCGCGCGCGACCAAATCAAACCAGAGCACTTCAAAAACTGGGTTGAATGGGCGAAAACCAATCAGCTCGGTCTGGATTTTAACCCCTCCTGTTTTTCGCATCCGCTAAGCGCCGATGGCTTTACGCTTTCCCATGCCGACGACAGTATTCGCCAGTTCTGGATTGATCACTGCAAGGCCAGCCGCCGTGTTTCAGCCTATTTTGGCGAGCAACTCGGCACACCGTCGGTGATGAACATCTGGATCCCGGATGGCATGAAAGATATCACCGTTGACCGTCTCGCCCCGCGCCAGCGTTTACTGGCAGCTCTGGATGAGGTGATCAGCGAGAAGCTGGATCCGGCGCACCATATCGACGCCGTTGAGAGCAAATTGTTTGGTATTGGCGCGGAGAGCTACACGGTTGGCTCCAATGAGTTTTACATGGGGTATGCCACCAGCCGCCAGACGGCGCTGTGCCTGGACGCCGGGCATTTCCACCCGACTGAAGTGATTTCCGACAAGATTTCCGCCGCCATGCTGTATGTGCCGCAGTTGCTACTGCACGTCAGCCGTCCGGTTCGCTGGGACAGCGATCACGTAGTGCTACTGGATGATGAAACTCAGGCGATTGCCAGTGAGATTGTTCGTCACGATCTGTTCGACCGGGTACATATCGGTCTCGATTTCTTTGATGCCTCTATCAACCGCATTGCCGCATGGGTCATTGGTACGCGCAATATGAAAAAAGCCCTGCTGCGTGCGTTGCTGGAACCTACCACTGAGCTACGCAAGCTGGAAGCGGCGGGCGATTACACTGCGCGTCTGGCGCTACTGGAAGAGCAGAAATCGTTGCCGTGGCAGGCGGTATGGGAAATGTATTGTCAGCGTCACGATACGCCAGCGGGTAGCGAATGGCTGGAGAACGTGCGGACTTATGAGAAAGAAATTTTGAGTCGCCGCGGGTAAACACTGCCGGATGCGGCACAAGTGCCTTATCCGGCCTACGGGTCGGCAATAGTTGTAGGCCTGATAAGACGCGACAGCGTCGCATCAGGCATTGATTGCCGGATGCGGCACGAGCGCCATATCCGGCCTACGGGTCGGCAATAGTTGTAGGCCTGATAAGACGCGACAGCGTCGCATCAGGCATTGATTGCCGGATGCGGCACGAGTGCCTTATCCGGCCTACAGATCGTACATCCGGCAACAGGCACGGACGTCCAATTAACAGGAACACAGAACATGCAAAACATTACCCAGTCCTGGTTTGTCCAGGGAATGATCAAAGCCACCACCGACGCCTGGCTGAAAGGCTGGGACGAGCGCAATGGTGGTAACCTGACGCTGCGCCTGGATGACGCCGATATCGCGCCTTATCACGGCAACTTTCATGCACAACCGCGCTATATCCCGCTCAGCCAGCCCATGCCTTTACTGGCAAATACACCGTTTATTGTCACCGGCTCCGGCAAATTCTTCCGTAACGTCCAGCTTGATCCTGCGGCTAACTTAGGCGTCGTAAAAGTCGACAGCGACGGCGCGGGCTACCATATTCTCTGGGGGTTAACCAACGAAGCCGTCCCGACATCCGAACTTCCGGCTCACTTTCTCTCTCATTGCGAGCGCATTAAAGCCACCAACGGTAAAGATCGGGTGATCATGCACTGCCATGCCACCAACCTGATCGCCCTTACCTACGTACTGGAAAACGACACCGCGGTCTTCACTCGCCAACTGTGGGAAGGCAGCACCGAATGTCTGGTAGTGTTCCCGGATGGCGTCGGCATTTTGCCGTGGATGGTGCCCGGCACGGACGAAATCGGCCAGGCGACCGCACAGGAAATGCAAAAACATTCGCTGGTGTTGTGGCCCTTCCACGGCGTCTTCGGCAGCGGTCCGACACTGGATGAAACATTCGGTTTAATCGACACCGCAGAAAAATCAGCACAAGTATTAGTGAAGGTTTATTCGATGGGCGGCATGAAACAGACCATCAGTCGTGAAGAGCTGATAGCACTCGGCCAGCGTTTCGGCGTTACACCACTTGCCAGTGCGCTGGCGCTGTAAGGAGCAAATATGATCCGCAAAGCCTTTGTCATGCAGGTTAACCCCGACGCCCACGAAGAGTATCAGCGTCGGCATAATCCCATCTGGCCGGAACTGGAAGCAGTGTTGAAATCTCACGGTGCACATAACTACGCCATTTACCTCGACAAAGCGCGTAATCTGCTGTTTGCCACGGTAGAGATTGAATCTGAAGAACGGTGGAATGCGGTAGCCAGTACTGATGTTTGCCAACGTTGGTGGAAATATATGACCGACGTTATGCCAGCTAACCCGGATAACAGCCCAGTCAGTAGCGAGCTGCATGAAGTGTTTTACCTGCCTTAATGAGTTGCGGTGCCGGAAAATATCCAGCACCGCGCCTTCATCAGAAGAAGTATTTAAAGCGAACGCGTGCGCCGTAACGGTCATCAGTATCATCACCGTGTTTTTTATCACCGTCGCTATCCAGAATGGAGTAATACGTCCCGAGGTAAATATTAAAGTTCTCCATATCCATCACATTAGCGAACTGATAAGACGCATGAATGGTGTGAATGGTGTACGTCCCTTCATCATCAATCCAGCAGTCGTTATCACAAACTACACCGCTGAATTCATCAATCTTATTGTGCGCGTAGATATAACCCAGCTCGAAACGTTTCCACAGCGCGTTAATCCCGGCAGTGAAATCTTTCTCATTATTAGCATCTAAATAGGCGGTATTAAGATTAACCACGACGCCATTTTCCGGATCCGTTTTCAGGCCATTCCAGGTCATGCTCATACCATAGCCGGTACGATCGGACTGATCGACAAAATTACCCTTGCTATCGGTATAACCATAAGCATTATTTACCACGTTCGCTTCCATCGCTGCGGAAACGGTGAATTCTTCTGTCGGCGACCAGGCAATTACCGGACGCAGATAAGCAACATTTTTCTGCTGCTCCATATCGCGTCCATGATAATTACCGTCATTATATAAAGATGTTCCGTCTTCAAGTAACGTGTTTAATTCAAAATACCAGTTATCAAGTTGTTTGCTGACGAGGAAATTACCGCCAGCGTTAGAACGCCCGCGGCCCTCTTTCATCATATAGATATAACCGCTGCCATCGTCATAAAGATCGTTCGCAGTATTACCGGAATGTTCAACAAAGGTATCCTGATTCAGCGGGAACATATCGTAGGCTTCAAAACGGCCTACTTTGACCTTCCAGTCGTTTTCTTTGCCAAAGAAGAAAACCGCATCATCGATATTTACTGAACCGTGCATATCCCCCAGCGGTTGTGCGGAGAACCCGGCGAAATAGCCATTATCCAGTTTTCGCATACCATCAAAACCTAACAAAATACGACCATTGAGATTCCACTGTTCATTAGTGGGATCGCTATTCACATCAGCGTTGGTCATTGCCAGCAGGCCATGATTACTTTCCGCATCCATATTAAATTCTACGTCGCCGTAGATTTTTAAATCGCCATAACCTGAGAGCAAAAGATTAGGTGAGGTGGAATTTTTCTTTGCAGATTCCGCCGTTGCCTGTCCATTTACCGGCGTATTGCCCTGGGCAGCCTTAATTTCGCGGATCTCAGCGGCTTGTTGTGTCTGCAGCTGTTTAACCTGGCTCTCTGCTTTTGCTGCCCGCATTTCTGCCGCTTCCAGGCGTTCTTCCAGCAATGCCATGCGTTGTTCCAGCGTTAAATGCTGTGTTTTTGCCATTCCGGTACTACATGCCAATAATAAACCGATGGCTAAAGATAATGTCGATTTTTTCATTATTTACGTTCCCTGAAATAAAAGAGACCCTACGCTTTCCAAAAGGAATACGTATATAGAGAAATATAAGGTGTGCACTTTCGAATTTTTAATCCAACTTCAGCAGGCCGATGGATAGTATCCTGCTGCATAATATGAGTAAATCCGCTGATTTCCTGGAACGTGAGGAATATAACAATAGTGCCGTTTTTAACCAAATATCGTAAAAAATATTAGATATAATTCACGCTGACTCATAAGCCACAAATATAAATAACCTTGCTGCAAAACATGTGCGGCAGTTAAACATTCACAACATCATTAAATAATGATTTTTTATTCACGGCATTTATTTTTCCCATCAATATGTGCCTTACACTGCAAAATTTATCCTTCACTCTGCCTTATATTGTCACGACTTCACGACATATCCGCGCTCATCACAAAACCGCCCCGCCGTTACAATTAACTATAATATTTTTTCATGGAATCCAATAATGGCAGCACTTACTGCAAGCTGTATTGACCTGAATATTCAGGGCAATGGCGCTTATTCCGTTCTGAAGCAGTTGGCGACAATGGCGTTACAAAACGGTTTTATCACCGACTCACACCAGTTCCTGCAAACCCTGCTGCTGCGCGAAAAAATGCACTCCACGGGATTTGGTTCCGGTGTCGCCGTGCCGCACGGTAAAAGCGCCTGCGTTAAACAACCGTTCGTGTTATTCGCCCGCAAAACGCAGGCCATTGACTGGCAGGCCAGCGATGGCGAAGACGTCAATTGCTGGATCTGCCTCGGCGTGCCACAAAGTGGCGAAGAGGAACAGGTCAAAATCATCGGCACGCTGTGCCGCAAAATTATCCACCAGGATTTTATCGACCAACTGCGACAGGGCGACGCCGACCAGGTGCTTGCTTTGTTAAATCAAACCCTCAGCTCATAAGGACGTGGCGATGGAGTCATCCTTACGTATTGTCGCGATCACCAACTGCCCCGCCGGGATCGCTCACACCTACATGGTGGCGGAAGCCCTGGAACAGAAAGCCCGTTCTCTCGGTCATACCATTAAAGTTGAAACTCAAGGATCCAACGGCGTCGAAAACCGCTTATCCAGCGAAGAGATTGCCGCTGCCGATTACGTGATTCTCGCTACCGGGCGTGGCCTGAGCGGTGATGATCGCGCGCGATTTGCCGGGAAAAAGGTTTATGAGATTGCCATCTCCCAGGCGCTGAAAAATATCGACCAGATTTTCAGTGAATTACCGACAAACTCACAACTTTTTGCCGCAGATAGCGGCGTGAAGCTCGGCAAGCAGGAAGTGCAAAGTGGCAGCGTAATGAGCCATCTGATGGCGGGTGTTTCTGCGGCGCTGCCGTTTGTCATCGGTGGCGGTATCCTGGTGGCGCTTGCCAACATGCTGGTGCAGTTCGGTTTGCCGTATACCGATATGTCGAAAGGTGCGCCGTCGTTTACCTGGGTGGTTGAATCCATCGGTTATCTCGGCTTCACCTTTATGATCCCCATCATGGGCGCTTATATTGCCTCGTCGATTGCCGATAAACCCGCTTTCGCTCCGGCGTTTCTGGTTTGCTATCTGGCGAATGACAAAGCCCTGCTCGGCACCCAGTCTGGCGCGGGCTTCCTCGGCGCGGTGGTGCTGGGGCTGGCGATTGGCTATTTCGTCTTCTGGTTCCGTAAAGTGCGCCTTGGCAAAGCATTACAACCGCTGCTCGGTTCCATGCTGATCCCGTTCGTCACTCTGCTGGTTTTCGGCGTACTGACTTACTACGTTATCGGACCGGTGATGTCCGACCTCATGGGCGGGTTGCTGCACTTCCTGAACACCATTCCTCCGTCAATGAAGTTTGCGGCAGCGTTTTTGGTCGGTGCGATGCTGGCGTTCGATATGGGCGGCCCTATCAATAAAACCGCCTGGTTCTTCTGCTTCTCACTGCTGGAAAAACACATTTACGACTGGTACGCCATCGTCGGCGTTGTCGCGCTGATGCCGCCCGTCGCGGCGGGTCTTGCGACGTTCATTGCGCCCAAACTGTTTACCCGACAGGAAAAAGAGGCTGCCAGTAGTGCCATTGTGGTCGGTGCCACGGTCGCGACCGAACCGGCTATTCCTTACGCTCTGGCGGCACCACTGCCAATGATCACCGCCAATACGCTGGCGGGCGGCATTACCGGCGTGCTGGTGATCGCTTTCGGAATCAAACGACTGGCACCTGGTTTGGGTATCTTTGACCCGCTGATCGGCCTGATGTCACCGGTAGGTTCGTTTTATCTGGTGCTGGCGATTGGCCTCGCGCTGAACATTTCATTCATTATCGTCCTGAAAGGATTATGGTTACGCCGCAAAGCCAAAGCTGCGCAACAGGAGCTTGTCCATGAACATTGAGTTACTGCAACAGTTGTGCGAAGCCAGCGCCGTCAGCGGCGATGAACAGGAAGTTCGCGACATTCTGATAAACACGCTGGAACCCTGCGTGAATGAGATCACCTTCGATGGTCTGGGCAGCTTTGTTACCCGTAAGGGGAATAAAGGGCCGAAAGTTGCCGTTGTCGGGCATATGGATGAAGTCGGCTTTATGGTCACCCACATCGACGAGAGCGGTTTTCTGCGTTTTACCACCATTGGCGGCTGGTGGAATCAGTCGATGCTCAATCACCGGGTAACCATACGCACACACAAGGGAGTGAAAATCCCTGGTGTAATTGGCTCCGTCGCCCCACATGCGTTAACCGAAAAGCAAAAGCAACAACCGCTGTCATTTGATGAAATGTTCATTGATATTGGCGCGAACAGTCGCGAAGAGGTGGAAAAACGCGGCGTGGAAATTGGCGATTTTATTAGCCCGGAAGCCAATTTTGCCTGCTGGGGCGAAGATAAAGTGGTCGGCAAGGCGCTGGATAACCGCATCGGCTGCGCAATGATGGTCGAGCTACTACAGACAGTAAATAACCCCGAAATTACGCTTTATGGCGTTGGCAGTGTGGAAGAAGAAGTTGGGCTACGCGGGGCACAAACCTCGGCTGAACACATTAAACCGGATGTGGTGATCGTGCTGGATACCGCTGTCGCGGGCGATGTTCCAGGCATTGATAACATTAAATATCCGCTGAAACTGGGCCAGGGGCCGGGGCTGATGCTGTTTGACAAGCGCTACTTCCCCAACCAGAAACTGGTAGCTGCGTTAAAAAACTGTGCCGCACATAACGATTTACCGCTGCAATGTTCCACCATGAAAACCGGAGCGACGGATGGCGGGCGCTACAACGTGATGGGCGGCGGGCGTCCAGTTGTCGCGCTGTGTCTGCCAACGCGTTATCTGCACGCCAATAGCGGTATGATTTCAAAAGCCGATTACGATGCTCTGCTCACGTTGATAAGGGATTTTCTGACCACCTTAACCGCGGAGAAAGTCAACGCGTTTAGCCAGTTCCGTCAGGTGAGCTAATGCTAAACGAACGCCAGTTAAAGATTGTCGATCTGCTGGAGCAACAGCCGCGCACGCCTGGCGAGCTGGCGCAACAGACTGGCGTTTCCGGCAGGACCATCCTGCGTGATATTGACTATCTCAACTTTACCCTCAACGGCAAAGCCCGCATCACTACCAGCGGCAGCGCGGGCTACCAACTGGAAATTTTTGAGCGTCGCAGCTTTTTTCAGTTGCTGCAAAAGCACGATAACGACGATCGGCTGCTGGCGCTGTTATTACTGAATACTTTCACTCCCCGTGCGCAACTCGCCTCGACGCTTAATTTGCCAGAAACGTGGGTAGCAGAGCGCCTGCCCCGCCTGAAACAGCGCTATGAACGCGGTTTTTGTCTCGCTAGTCGCCCTGGTTTGGGCCATTTCATTGATGAGACAGAAGAGAAACGCATTATTTTGCTGGCGAATCTTTTACGCAAAGATCCGTTTTTAATTCCGCTGTCGGGCGTAACACGAGACAATTTTCAACAATTAACCACCGCCTGCGAAAAGCAACGTCGCTGGCCGCTGATGCAAAGCGACTATCTCTCAAGCCTGATTCTGGCTATTTACGCGTTGCGTAATCAGCTTACTGACACATGGCCTGAATATCCCGGTGACGAGATAAAACAAATCGTTGAACAAAGCGGCATGTTTCTTGGTGATAACGCTGTAAGAACCCTGACAGGTTTGATAGAGAAACAGCATCAGCAAGCACAGGTAATTTCTGCCGATAATGTGCAGGGGTTGCTGCAAAGGGTGCCGGGCATCGCGTCATTGAATATTATTGATACGCAGCTGGTTGAGAATATTACCGGGCATTTATTACGTTGCCTTGCCGCACCAGTATGGATTGCTGAGCACCGCCAAAGCAGCATGAATAACCTGAAAGTCGCCTGGCCTGCGGCCTTTGATATGAGTCTGCACTTTATTACGCTACTGCGTGAACAGCTCGATATTCCCCTTTTCGACAGCGATCTGATCGGCTTGTATTTTGCCTGTGCGCTGGAGCGGCATCAAAACGAACGCCAGCCGATCATTTTGCTCTCTGATCAGAACGCGATTGCTACTATTAATCAGCTCGCCATTGAGCGCGATGTCCTGAATTGTCGGGTGATTATTGCCCGCAGCGTAAGCGAACTGGTTGCCATTCGCGAAGAGATTGAGCCGTTATTGATCATTAATAACAGCCATTATTTACTGGATGACGCGGTCAATAATTGCATCATCGTAAAAAATATCATTACGGCTGCCGGTATCGAACAAATAAAACATTTTCTGGCGACGGCATTTATTCGCCAGCAACCGGAGCGTTTTTTCTCTGCCCCCGGAAGTTTTCATTATTCGAATGTACGCGGTGAAAGCTGGCAACATATTACCCGGCAAATTTGTGCTCAATTAGTCGCACAACACCATATTACCGTCGATGAAGCGCAACGGATCATCGCCCGCGAAGGCGAAGGTGAAAACCTGATTGTTAATCGCCTCGCCATCCCACATTGCTGGAGCGAACAGGAGCGACGTTTTCGTGGATTTTTTATTACCCTCGCCCAATCAGTTGAGGTGAATAACGAAGTCATTAACCATGTTTTGATCGCCTGCGCCGCCGCCGATGCGCGTCATGAGCTAAAAATATTTAGCTATCTTGCCAGCGTATTGTGTCAGCATCCGGCAGAGGTTATTGCCGGGTTAACAGGATATGAGGCATTTATGGAGTTACTTCACAAGGGGTGAACTGTGTCGGATGCGCCGCATCCGACACTGCATTTATCATCAAAAACGTTTAACGCAGGCGATTATAATCATCGACCATTTCGTTGTACTCGCGTAATGCTCTCGGGAAAGAGTCTTCGACCATCCAGCTTGAGTTTGCGTCCTGAAGTTGCTCTTTATCCCAGTCAGAGTACGGGACTTTATCTCTGATGCGGCGAACGTATTTTTTAGCCTCGAGTTGATACTGGCCTGCCGAATTAATAAACGAGAAATTCATGCCGCCTTTATCCGCTTCTTTGGCCTGCGCCACCAGCGTTTCCAGTTCAGAGACTTTCTTCATTGCCGCATCAACATCAAACTTCTCTTGCGAAATCAGGTTATTAATTTGTTTCGCTGAAATCATGACTGCCAGAGAGTAGTAGTGGAATGTTTTCCCTTCTCTTTCTTCAATATTTTTCAATTCCGCAAGCTGACGCTTATCATTAATTTCCTGGATCGCCGCATGATAAGATTCGGCTACAGGTTCAAAGGCTTCCAGATTTTTTAAGAATGTCTGGTGCAGCGTTTTCCCTTTCGCAAAAGCATCGTCTTTATAATTTTCCTGGGTGTAATATTTATCCATTTCGTTAATGGTATTACCCAACGCCACGGCAGCATCGATATAACTCACCGCTACGCCATCAATAGGTTGCAGCGCAGGCGTTAACGCCACAGCACTTTTTACGCCTTTTTCACACTCAGCGAGGCTGGATTCACTAATGCCGTAGATGCCATAAACAGTACTCTCTTTACCGGTAGGCCCCTGTTTAAAATCTTTCAGCCAGTCAGCATAACGCGCCAGACTGCGCTGTACCGGGATCTGTAACTTGTTGTAGCACTTGATATAGACATCCATTTTTTCGTCGAAAACCGCTTGTTCATCGACCACCGGTTGGGCAGGCGTTTCAGGTTTAACTTCTGCTTTTGCAACGGGAGCTTCAGCAGGTTTCGCTTCAGGAGCTGGTGCGGCAGGTTGACTATTGGCAGGCGGGGGCGTTTCTGTTTCGGCTTTTTTATCATCACAACCCGTGAGACCGAGGGCCATGATGGCGACTATAATAGCGGAAGATAATAAATTCCTTTTCATTTAATTGCCTTATAAATATTTAGATAAGAGAGATAATATTTTAAATGAAAAAATGATCCGTCACTATACACATTTTGCTTATAAACAAACCGAAATCATTCACACTCCGAATAATTCCTGCGACTTAAAATATAAATCGCAGGAAGCGATTTTAATTACCCGCTCTACCACTGGCGCAGGATATAAACTCTCACCTACATTCCATAACGTTCAGAAATAGCAGCATGCTTCTCTTCATTCGCCCCGGCTTCTTTGGCAAGACGCCACCAGCACAACGGATGTTCCCAGTCAGCGGTCAATTCGTGCAAGGTCTTATCGATATCACCTTTAGAAACTGAACGCGGCGCGCTGATAACAAAGTAGAACGCGGGCAGCGGCTGTGCATCTTCTCCCTGCTGGCTGTCCGTTAACGTATAGTCCTCGTTACTGTTGCTCCAGTAGTACCAGTTTCGTTCACGGAGCGCCTCACGGAAGGCATTAAACTGTTCTTCACCAGGCATGACACCTTCGCAGAACCAGGACTCGCCGTACTCAGTCGGGATAATGGTTTGCAGGCAGGCATAAAGTGGCGTGAAATTCTTCCGTTCTTCCTCATCCTCTGGTTGGGTGTTCAATATTTCCGCATCGAATACCACAACTTCATCAACATGTTGCGGATAATCGGTCCGGTAAGTTGGCTCAATGATCCTTGCTGTTACCGGCCCAATACGTTGAGCATAGTAATAGCGGTATTCATAATTTTCCCGGAAGCGAATGTTTAGCAGTCCCCATTTTTCGTCGATAAAACCTTCACCTTCCGTAAGTTCGATTTCCAGTTCAGCTGCAATAGCACGAACCAATTCCCATTGTTGCAGGATGCTGGCGGTCGCCATGATATCCCACTGGATATTACGAATATCTTCTTCACGGCTAATCATCAGTTGCTGCAATTGTTGTAAATAATCCAGCTGTCGATCCCAGGCTTCCTGTTTTTGTGCTGCCCAGGAGCACATGCGATAAACGCCGATCCACTCACGCCCTTTTTCGTTTTGCAGCAACTGGTGCCCAATCGACTCGAGTTCACTCCAGTCTTCCTGTTGGTTGATCACTCGCGCACGGAACCACAAGGCCATATGTAGCAGCCCCGCCTGTTCATACTGCTTCGCCAGGTGCTCAATGGTTTGCAGATCGTCACGGTGGAGCAATAAATCCAACAGATCGAAGCAAAGACCATTATCTTCCTGGATGTGGCTTTCGACGTAGCGTTGCAGAAGTTCAATCGACTCATCAATCGCATTACAGGCGTTTAACGCATTGACCAGTTTGCCCAGCAATTCCGCATCATCTGGCGCGTTCAGGTAAGCGCGGCGGAATGTTTCGACGTCTTTTTCTGGATCTGGCTGCGTTTCTTCATCGCTATTTTCAGGTATTTCTACAACCGGACGAGCAAGCAACTCTGCTTCTTTGGCGGCGATTTTTTCACTCAGTTCGAGAAACTCACGATCAACCCCCAGTAACACGCGTAATTTTGGCATGTGTCGCTGGGCCAGTTTCATCGCTATTTTGGCAACCCAGACGGATTCACGCTCCAGCGCCAGGGTAATTTGCAGTTTCGCCAGATCAACCACTTTGCGGTGCGCTCCGGCCTGCGAGCGGTGCTCCAGTATTTTTTGGATGATGCGCGCCAGTTGCCAGTTGTTTCTTTGTGGATGACGGGGAAGTAACACAGTAATGATTTTCAGCCATGACCCCCATGAATGGGGAGTCAGATCTGACCAACGCGGTAATTCCTCCCAGACTTCTTCGTCCTGCCCGCATAACGCCATGATGTACAGTTTTTTGAGGTGATTACTAATGCGGTCGCGGCCCCAGTAATCATTGGCTTCTGTCAGCTCATCAATCAGTATGCGTGCTTCATCATAACGCTGAAGTTCAATCAGAATATCGGCACGAGTATAAAGTAATGCATCAATATCATCTTCCCCGGCTGCTTTAACTGCGTCGATTTGTCGATCCAGATAAGCCAGTGCCTCCTCTATTCTTTTGGAATCTATCAGTGCACTGGCATATTCAGTGGACAAACACTGAAAACAGCTCCAGGTCGGATCAATCCGCGCGATGGTTTCTTCACATACCGCCATACGTTCATTCGCCCAGCCAGGTGCATCAATATTTTCGTAGCAGGCGGATAAATCCTGGGTAACGCAGATAGATTGTGGGCAATCTTTTGTCTCTTCCCGGTGCGCTTTTTCAAACAGCGCTACCACGTCTGGCAGCACCTTTTCACCTTCTTCATAGTTAGTCAGGCGATGACGCATTTCCCAGTGACCAATAAATATTTCCAGCCACGGATTTTTTGCCACCTGGGTAAGTGCTTTTACTTCAGGTAACAGCGAATCGCACTTTTCCATTTGCAGGTGCATAACGCCTTCCGAATAATCATCGATAAGTTGCGGAATATACTCCTGCCCGGCATCGCGTAACTCCTTAGTATATTTGTGATACCACTCCCATATATCCATTTTATTTTCCTTGATTAATTAAGACAGGAATAACCTGAGTAAAATCTTCCAGTGCCTGGTGTAAATCCCAATGCTGTTCTTTATTACCGCTGGAGCACAAAATCACTTTCAGCGATTTTAATAAGCGTAATGCCGCTGCGGGCTGTTGCTGGTGTTGTAATGCCGTCACCAGTTGCATGATGCAAGGGTTATTAAGGTTGATGTATAAACTTGAGGTTTTCGTTTTTTGGATTTGTGAAGTAAATTGCCGCGCCAGCATTAACGCTGCGGTGCTGATGCGTTTATCTGCGTCATCCTGTTCGAGAATTTGTTTTAATTCTGCTTCGCGGTCTGGCGTAACCACTAACGGTAAAACGGCGGGTTCGAAGCGGGAGATAATTAATTGCTCGCCATCGCAGAGATGCTCTTCCAGATAAGCTACCTGCTCTTCGGGTAATTCCGCCAGGCTGAACAACTGCTCATTACCTGTTTGCGTACCGACTTCGACAATCCGGCAGTGATATAACAGCGCCCAGCGACGTAAAAATGGCACGACGGCATAGCGATCGCCACGGGCAACGGGCCGTTGCAGAATGTGGAACAACATCTCTTCAAAACCGCCGTCGCGGCTTAACAGAATATGAATGCTGTTATTAACGCGTAAATCCTTCGCCAGCAACGCCCCTTTTGACGTTGGCACCTGCAAGCGATCTTTGAGCAAATCAAACAGACGGTCATCACATAATGCCGCACCGAGCAACGCTTCGTTGTGGCGCATTAATACACGCCGCCAGATTTCTGGCTGATTTTGTGCGAGATCGGACAAACCAGAAATCAGCGCCTCTTTTAACGCCTCCTGCACCGCAACCCAGGTTTCGTCCCGCTGGAGATCTTCCCGGCTCGCCGTAGGCGTTAGTTTCGATGACTCAATCACGCCGCCAATAAATCCGGCCCAGGGAGGTAACAACTCACGCGCTTCATCATCCAGTAACATACCGCGCAAAAACAGCGACAGGTTGCGGTTATCGCTGGTGCCGTAGGTTGCGCCATCCTGAATCCATAAAATCCCAACCGCGTCGCTCATCCCCACGGGCACCACCGGAATGGTGCAAATCGGTTCGAAGGAGGATTCAAACTGGGCGGCAAAGGCGAGATTTTTACGCTGTACCAGCGCGCGGTGCATGGTTACGCCTTCGGGGGCAACTTCACGCCACGGTGGTTGAAGTTTATTTACCGGCTCGCTGGCATCGCCGACATAGACCGGTTCGTGCAGCAATATACAGTAGCGGGAAAGAACGCGGTTCAGCAAATTGTTACTCGCCAGATGGCTGTACTCTTCTTTGAGCGTCAGAATCACCTGCGTACCCGTTTCCGAGGACTGATGCGGCGTAACGGTATATTTTTGCCCGTCGGTAGAGTGGTATTTCCAGCTCTGATCCGGCGTTTGCCAGGATGTGGTCAACACCGTGACCTCTTTCGCCAACACAAAGGCCGACAAAAAACCGAGGCCGAACATACCAATTAAACCGGTGTTGTCATCCTGCTGGCGCAACATTCGGGTATAACCCACGCCTACTGTCGCCAGGAAGCCGTGAATTTCACTTTCTGTCAGTCCAGCGCCAGTATCGCTAATAGTGATAGTGGACTTCGCCACGTCTGCCACCACACGAATCGCGTTATCCTTTGGCGCATCGGGCTGCTCAATCCTGCGGCGAACGATCGCATCATGGCCGTTCTGCACCAGCTCGCGCACGGCAACCACGGGAGTGGAGTAAAGATGCTTACTGAGCACCTCAATTAAGCCGTTTAAATTAACTTCTGTAGAATATGAACTACCAGGTAACTGTAATGTACTCATTTTTCAATACTCATAATCCATCACCTACTATTGAAAATACATCGCTGTTTTTACAACCGGTGCAAGGTTTGTTATTTCATTCACTCATCGGAAACATTTATTTATTGACGCGATGATTAAAACAAAATGTCTTATATAAATAATGATTAATTCTTAAAGGATTAATGCGACTGGAGTATATCGATATAACCCGGAGTTAACGAGATAATTTCTTGTGGTGAAATTATTATTTGAATGCTGAATAATATATTGAGGATTATTTAATAGAAAAATAAAACCGCAATCCAGAATCAGAATTGCGGTATTTCTTTAATTATGAATCAATCGCTGCGGATGAGTATAAACCGTTGCCCGACCCGGTTTACAAAAACCTACCAGTGTCAGATTACAGCGTTCAGCCACTTCTACAGCAAGTGTGGTCGCGGCAGATACCGCAAACAAAATCTCTACGCCACACATCGCTGACTTTTGCACCATTTCATAACTGGCACGGCTGGAAACCAGCACCGCACCTTGCTGCCAGCTTTCCCCTTCTTGTGACCGGCGGCCTAACAGTTTGTCCAGCGCCACATGGCGACCCACGTCTTCATGCCCGCCGACCAGTTCGCCAGATGGCAACATCCATGCAGCGGCGTGAGTACAACCAGTCAGTTGCCCCACTGGCTGGAAATCATTGAGATGACGTAATGCATCATCCAGTTTGTTGAGATCAAACGTCTGGGTGAATGGCAGCGGCTGCACCGGTTTACCGATGTCATTAAGTTGCTCCACGCCGCATACGCCACAGCCCGTACGCCCCGCCAGCGCCCGGCGACGTTCCTTCAACCCCATAAAGCGGCGGCTGGAAAGCTCAATTTGAACTTCAAGACCATTACAGGAAGGAACGACATCCATGCCAAAGATATCGCGCGGACTTTCGATTATCCCCTCGGAAAGCGAAAAACCGAGCGCAAAGTACTCAAGGTCTTTGGGCGACGCCATCATCACCACATGCGAAATGCCGTTGTAGACCAGCGCAACGGGAACCTCTTCCGCCACCTCATCTAACCGTGGGTGTTGTAAATCATCACGCCGCCATAACTCAATTTGACGAACACCTGTGATATTTGTCACATTTTCGATTTCTTTTTGCTGTGTTTTTTTCACTTTCTCTTAACCAGATAAGAACACACACACCAACATTATGGTATTCTGTTACAAACCCTTCCTGGATGGAGGGAAATTGAGCCAATTCTGGACCTTTGCGGCCCCTTCCGCAAAGAAAAATAACTCCCACTCCCTGCACACGCAGCAAGCGAATGTAAATGGGACGTGACAATGTCGAAACAAGGAGCAATCCATGCAGGTCAGCAGAAGGCAGTTCTTTAAGATCTGCGCTGGCGGTATGGCAGGCACCACGGCAGCGGCACTGGGTTTTGCACCCAGCGTAGCACTCGCGGAAACCCGGCAGTATAAACTGCTGCGCACCCGCGAAACCCGTAATACCTGCACCTATTGTTCCGTAGGCTGTGGGCTGTTGATGTACAGCCTCGGTGACGGAGCAAAAAACGCCAAAGCATCTATCTTCCATATCGAAGGCGATCCGGATCACCCGGTCAACCGCGGTGCACTTTGTCCGAAAGGCGCTGGCCTGGTGGATTTCATCCACTCCGAAAGCCGCCTGAAGTTTCCGGAATACCGTGCGCCAGGTTCTGATAAATGGCAACAAATCAGTTGGGAAGAGGCGTTTGATCGCATCGCCAAACTGATGAAAGAAGACCGCGATGCGAACTACATTGCGCAAAACGCCGAAGGCGTGACTGTTAACCGCTGGCTCTCCACCGGGATGCTGTGTGCTTCCGCGTCGAGTAACGAAACCGGCTATTTAACGCAAAAATTCTCCCGCGCGCTGGGGATGCTCGCGGTCGACAACCAGGCGCGTGTCTGACACGGACCAACGGTAGCAAGTCTTGCTCCAACATTTGGTCGCGGTGCGATGACCAACCACTGGGTCGACATCAAGAACGCCAACCTCGTCGTGGTGATGGGCGGTAACGCCGCTGAAGCTCACCCGGTCGGGTTCCGCTGGGCGATGGAAGCCAAAATTCACAACGGCGCGAAGCTGATTGTGATCGATCCTCGCTTTACACGTACGGCGGCGGTGGCTGACTACTATGCCCCTATTCGTTCCGGTACTGACATTGCTTTCCTGTCAGGCGTATTGCTGTACCTGCTGAACAATGAAAAATTCAACCGCGAATACACCGAAGCCTATACCAACGCCAGCCTGATCGTGCGTGAGGATTACGGCTTTGAAGATGGCCTGTTCACCGGCTACGACGCGGAAAAACGCAAGTACGATAAATCCAGCTGGACCTACGAGCTGGACGAAAACGGCTTCGCCAAACGCGATACCACGCTGCAACATCCGCGCTGCGTGTGGAACTTGCTGAAACAGCACGTTTCCCGTTATACGCCAGATGTGGTTGAAAACATCTGCGGTACGCCAAAAGACGCGTTCCTGAAAGTCTGCGAATACATCGCCGAAACCAGTGCTCACGATAAAACTGCCTCGTTCCTTTACGCGCTCGGCTGGACGCAACACTCCATTGGTGCGCAAAACATTCGTACGATGGCGATGATCCAGCTGCTGCTCGGCAACATGGGGATGGCAGGCGGCGGCGTTAACGCCCTGCGCGGTCACTCCAATATTCAGGGGCTGACCGACCTGGGGCTACTGTCGCAGAGTCTGCCAGGTTACATGACGTTGCCAAGCGAGAAGCAGACCGATCTGCAAACTTACCTCGCTGCCAACACGCCAAAACCACTGCTGGAAGGCCAGGTCAACTACTGGGGCAACTACCCGAAATTCTTCGTCTCTATGATGAAGGCCTTCTTTGGTGATAAAGCGACGGCGGAAAATAGCTGGGGCTTTGACTGGTTGCCGAAGTGGGATAAAGGCTACGACGTCCTGCAATACTTCGAGATGATGAAAGAGGGCAAGGTCAATGGCTATATCTGCCAGGGCTTTAACCCTGTTGCCTCATTCCCGAACAAAAACAAAGTGATCGGCTGTCTGTCGAAGCTGAAATTCCTCGTGACTATCGACCCGCTGAACACTGAAACCTCTAACTTCTGGCAGAACCACGGTGAGCTGAACGAAGTTGACTCGTCGAAGATCCAGACCGAAGTGTTCCGTCTGCCATCGACCTGCTTTGCGGAAGAGAACGGTTCAATCGTCAACTCTGGTCGCTGGTTGCAGTGGCACTGGAAAGGTGCGGACGCCCCGGGGATTGCGCTGACTGACGGCGAGATCCTCTCCGGTATCTTCCTGCGCTTGCGCAAGATGTATGCCGAACAGGGTGGCGCGAACCCGGACCAGGTGCTGAACATGACCTGGAACTACGCCATTCCGCATGAGCCATCTTCAGAAGAAGTGGCGATGGAGAGCAACGGCAAAGCGCTGGCCGATATTACCGACCCGGCAACCGGTGCGGTTATCGTCAAGAAAGGCCAACAACTTAGCTCGTTCGCCCAACTGCGCGATGACGGTACAACCTCCTGTGGCTGCTGGATTTTCGCCGGTAGCTGGACGCCGGAAGGCAACCAGATGGCGCGTCGTGATAACGCCGATCCGTCTGGCCTCGGTAACACGCTGGGCTGGGCATGGGCATGGCCGCTTAACCGCCGCATTCTGTATAACCGCGCCTCCGCAGATCCGCAGGGTAACCCATGGGATCCGAAGCGTCAGTTGCTGAAATGGGACGGCACTAAGTGGACCGGCTGGGATATTCCGGATTACAGCGCAGCGCCTCCGGGCAGCGGCGTAGGGCCGTTTATCATGCAGCAGGAAGGCATGGGACGTCTGTTTGCCCTCGATAAGATGGCGGAAGGTCCGTTCCCGGAACACTACGAGCCGTTTGAAACGCCGCTGGGAACTAACCCGCTGCATCCAAACGTTATCTCGAACCCGGCTGCGCGAATCTTTAAAGACGACGCCGAAGCATTGGGTAAAGCCGATAAGTTCCCGTATGTCGGAACCACCTATCGTCTGACCGAGCACTTCCACTACTGGACCAAACACGCGCTGTTGAACGCGATTTTGCAACCAGAGCAGTTTGTGGAAATCGGGGAGTCGCTGGCGAATAAACTTGGCATTGCCCAGGGCGATACTGTGAAAGTCTCCTCCAACCGTGGCTATATCAAAGCCAAAGCGGTAGTGACCAAACGTATTCGCACGCTGAAAGCAAACGGCAAAGATATCGATACCATCGGTATTCCGATTCACTGGGGCTATGAAGGTGTTGCGAAAAAAGGCTTTATTGCCAATACGTTGACGCCATTCGTCGGTGATGCGAACACGCAGACGCCGGAGTTTAAGTCCTTCCTTGTGAATGTGGAAAAGGTGTAACGGAGACGACATATGGCTTATCAATCGCAAGATATCATTCGTCGTTCCGCGACTAACGGTCTGACCCCCGCGCCTCAGGCGCGGGACTTCCAGGAAGAAGTGGCGAAACTCATCGACGTCACCACCTGTATCGGCTGTAAAGCCTGTCAGGTGGCGTGTTCAGAGTGGAACGACATTCGCGATACCGTCGGCAATAACATTGGGGTGTACGACAACCCCAATGATTTAAGTGCCAAATCGTGGACGGTGATGCGATTCTCGGAAGTGGAGCAGAACGACAAACTGGAATGGCTGATCCGCAAAGACGGCTGTATGCACTGTTCCGATCCAGGCTGCCTGAAAGCGTGCCCGGCGGAAGGGGCAATTATTCAGTATGCCAACGGTATCGTCGACTTCCAGTCCGAGCAGTGCATCGGCTGCGGTTATTGCATTGCGGGCTGTCCGTTCGACATTCCGCGCCTCAACCCGGAAGACAACCGCGTCTACAAATGTACGTTGTGCGTTGACCGCGTGGTGGTTGGGCAAGAACCGGCCTGCGTGAAGACCTGCCCAACGGGCGCGATTCACTTCGGTACGAAAGAGTCGATGAAAACGCTGGCGAGCGAGCGCGTGGCGGAGCTGAAAACCCGTGGTTACGACAATGCGGGTTTGTACGACCCGGCAGGCGTCGGTGGTACACATGTTATGTACGTGCTGCACCATGCTGACAAGCCAAATCTGTATCATGGCTTGCCGGAGAACCCGGAAATCAGCGAAACCGTGAAATTCTGGAAAGGCATCTGGAAACCGCTCGCAGCTGTTGGCTTTGCGGCTACCTTCGCAGCCAGTATCTTCCACTACGTGGGTGTCGGTCCGAACCGTGCGGATGAGGAAGAGAATAATCTGCACGAAGAGAAAGACGAGGAGCGCAAATGAAACGACGTGACACCATCGTGCGCTACACCGCGCCGGAACGTATCAACCACTGGATCACCGCCTTCTGCTTCATCCTGGCGGCGGTGAGCGGGCTGGGCTTTTTGTTCCCGTCCTTCAACTGGTTGATGCAAATCATGGGCACACCGCAGCTGGCGCGCATTCTGCACCCGTTTGTCGGCGTGGTTATGTTTGCCTCGTTCATCATCATGTTTTTCCGTTACTGGCATCACAACCTAATCAATCGGGATGATATCTTTTGGGCGAAGAATATTCGTAAGATCGTCGTCAACGAGGAAGTAGGTGACACCGGGCGTTATAACTTCGGTCAGAAATGCGTTTTCTGGGCGGCGATTATTTTCCTGGTTCTGCTGCTGGTGAGCGGCGTGATTATCTGGCGTCCTTATTTTGCGCCTGCTTTCTCAATCCCGGTGATCCGATTCGCGTTAATGCTGCATTCATTTGCCGCAGTGGCGTTAATTGTGGTTATCATGGTGCATATCTACGCCGCCCTTTGGGTAAAAGGCACGATTACCGCCATGGTGGAAGGATGGGTGACCAGCGCCTGGGCGAAGAAACATCACCCGCGCTGGTACCGTGAGGTCCGCAAGACAACGGAAAAGAAAGCTGAATGAGTATTCGCATAATCCCGCAAGATGAGCTGGGTTCGAGCGAGAAACGTACGGCGGATATGATTCCGCCGTTATTGTTCCCTCGGCTCAAGAATTTATACAACCGCCGCGCCGAGCGTCTGCGCGAGCTGGCAGAAAATAATCCGCTGGGTGATTACCTGCGCTTTGCTGCGCTTATCGCCCACGCCCAGGAAGTGGTGCTGTACGACCATCCGCTGGAGATGGATCTGACCACGCGCATTAAAGAAGCCAGCGCACAAGGCAAGCCCCCGCTGGATATTCACGTTCTGCCGCGTGATAAGCACTGGCAAAAGCTGCTGATGGCGCTGATTGCTGAGCTGAAACCTGAAATGAGCGGCCCGGCGCTGGCAGTGATTGAGAATCTGGAGAAGGCATCGACTCAGGAGCTGGAAGATATGGCCAGCGCACTGTTTGCCTCTGATTTCTCGTCCGTCAGCAGCGATAAAGCGCCGTTTATCTGGGCTGCGCTGTCGCTCTACTGGGCGCAGATGGCTAATCTGATCCCCGGCAAAGCCCGCGCTGAATACGGCGAACAACGTCAATATTGCCCGGTATGTGGCTCTATGCCGGTGTCCAGCATGGTGCAAATTGGCACCACTCAGGGGCTGCGTTACCTGCACTGCAACCTGTGTGAAACCGAATGGCACGTAGTGCGCGTAAAATGCAGCAACTGTGAACAGAGCGGCAAACTGCATTACTGGTCGCTGGATGACGAACAGGCCGCGATTAAAGCCGAAAGCTGCGATGACTGCGGCACTTACCTGAAGATTCTTTATCAGGAAAAAGAACCGAAAGTTGAAGCCGTGGCAGATGACCTCGCCTCTCTGGTACTGGACGCGCGAATGGAGCAAGAAGGCTATGCCCGTAGTTCCATCAACCCGTTCCTGTTCCCGGGTGAAGGGGAGTAATCTCTGACGTTTTCCGGGTGGCGCAGGTCGCCCGGATTACAGCTCATAGGGTGTGACGACACCTGCTATTCCCGCAAAATCTCTCGTATTTCGCGTTACCAGTTCAAAGCCATAAATCTGTGCTGTTGCCAGAATAATGGCATCTGGAAGTTTCATTCTATACTCCTGCCTTAAAGCAACGCTTCGTTCCGCGATATCCTGCGAAATCCCAATAACGTTAAACGCACTCATTGCAATCCGTGTGCGATGTTCTTGATCATATTTTTTTGCGCCAACCAGCACCTCCATCCATGTGACCAGACTAATCGCATTCTGTAGGGGCCATGCCTCCAGAGCCTGTTTTGCCTCAATTCGTCCGCTGAACAAATCGATAAGGATATTGGTATCAAAAAGCGCAGTTCTTTTTGCCATTACCATTCCTCACGCAGCTTACGCTGATATTCGACACCATCTTCCTCACACCCTTGCCAGATACCAAAAGCACTGGATATTGTCGTTTTCGATTGATTTTCCAGATATTGATCTACAGCTTCTCGTAATAGCTCTGCGCGAGGAAGATTGCGCTGCACTTTGAGATCATCAAGTCGCTTAATCACCTCATCGGATAAATCGAGTAAAATTCTGCCCATATCCATACCTGCCATAGCGCTCATATATACCTCCAGTATATCATTTTTGAATGCATGGTGAGCAAAATACTCTTGCAAAACCTTTAAAGAAAGCGCATTTACGCATCATTTTTTATTTTTGCGAGGCGTTTTCCAGATATGATGTAACAGTTGCAGTTATTATAAGTTCAAGTAAAACAACCTTGTATTAATACCAGAATAAGGGCATCTGGTTTTTTATATTCAAGAATAAAAAATTTTTTGTCATTCCTTATGCTCCTTACACTGATCATCGACACCCACTGTCTCCCCCTTTTGCCTGCCTCCCTTTGCTTTACGCACCGGGAATTGCTGACGTTCCAGATATTGCTCTACCGCTTCGCGTAAAATTGCAGATCGTGAAACCTTACGCCAGCCCCTAAGCTTGTTCAGCCGTTTAATTGCCTCTTCTGATAAATGAAGAAAAACCGTATTCATCGCCATTACCAATACCTTATATATGACTCATTAATGTATGTGCGAAAATTACGCCGAAAAATCATTTAAAAAAAGCGGATTTTTGCATGCTGTTTTGTTTTTGCGAGACGTTTTCCAGAAATAATAAGAACGTTGCAGTTGTTTCATTTGTTAATCAAAAATGGTTTAGTTATCGCCCAGGATGAGATATGGGTGCTATAAATATATTATATTCAGGGATATTTATTTTTTGATTGGGTCTTCATTTGCATAATCTGAATGGTGTACCCGAAAAATGTCAGCATCCTAACAGCACCAGGATTTAAGGTGAAATTAATCATCCATCACAGACCGGTCTTTACTTGCTCGTCGTTATAATTTTGTTGGTAACAGTTTGGGAAACAAGGAATTCCTTCCGGAACACCCCCGGTATCATCCGATAGCATTGACGTCAATCATCGGCGCGACGATGAGTTTTTTTAATCGCATCATAGGGTGGCAACGGTCAGCACGATACGGGTCATAGCAAAACTCCTGCACAGGCGGCCACTATGCCGCTTTCACAGGAGTTCTGAATGCTAGTGCTTTCTGTATGGCATCGCCATGCCCCTCGCGGCTAAGCGCCTGCACACATCTCTCTTTGAATGTCATTTTTGCAATGCATTGTCCGAATTCTGATAATCCTAATGAGTTTTACCCGTCAGACTCCCATCCCTACGGTATACGAGCTAGATTCATGAATGAAATCGACATTTTTAAAAAACGAATCTTGTAAAACATCAGTGTTGATATTACCTTGCAACCCAACATTGAATTTGTTAGAGACATGAAGAACTCGAATATCAAAAAGGTCTTTTAATATCATTAATTCTTCGGCTGTTAATGAATCGCAGTTAAAATATCCCTGTTGATCAACAAGATTTTCTATTTCTCCATCATCAGCGAGGCGTTTTTCAAAGAGTGTTTGCAACATCGAGTTGCCAAGGACAATGGATATCGTGCGATCTTTCGCAGATTTACACCCCATCACAACGGCAACATTCGTATCCCCCTCAGGAGTTTCATTTATCGCCGTCGCTAAAATGGTGGTCAAACACGCAAACGGAACTGTATTTCTTTCGTGATTTAATTTATCTACCAGCTCATTCCATTTATCAAAAGCCGGGCGATATTTGTTGCGCACAGAAGCATCCAACTGGGTAAACAATTGAGCCATGCGATTTTTTATCATCTCGATATCCGGCGAACCAGAAAGACTTTGTGCATAATACGGTCCTGATGATGTTGCATACATTAAAGCCGAGCCCACACCTGTCGCCATGATGGGCGCAGCCACGGTTTTGGCAAGGGCGACGCTGCGATGGCTATGCGCTTCACAGGCTAAAGGAACATATTCCACTGACTGCGGTAATTCCTCACATGCCTCCCTCATCATTGCGGTATGCTTTACAAACAACGGTTTTTCACTGCCCAAAAAAACTTTCTGCTTAATTGCACTAAGAAAACGTAAATCAAAAATGATTGTTTTTGGTTTATTATTTTTTGGCACATTTCCTATTATCCCGCTAAGAACCTTTCTTGCTGCATGGAGATTTTTTTGCACAGCACATAACACAATTGACGAAGCCTTCTCTACTGCATTATTGATTTTAATTTTAAAATCTGCATGATATACGTTGACGGGCAATGCAAGTATATCTTCCCCTACATCTTTGGCTGAGTATTTATTTGTGATCGACGGTCGTGAATCCACGAGAAAACTTAGCTGCAAATTATGCTCTATATTACCAGCTGTTTTTGTAGTGTGATTAAACATAGAGATGCCACCTCTCATTCTTTCACACATATCCTCAACTTTTTCACTTCGTTCTTGAGGCAATTTGGCTTTAACGTTAATTTGATGATTTTTACCCGTGCATTCCTTAACTACAAGAGGAATGTTATCTAAAGTGCCATACAGGCTAATAACGTCACCAGGATTTTTATCATGTAAGTAAGTTTGATTAATACTCGAAGCATTCACAAAGAGGTCAATATTATAACTGTTTATAACTTCACCTACATCAAATGTGTAGTGCTTACTCTGGAGGCTGCCATCCTTGTTTAATTGTATATCAATCAATATATCCCCGGACTTTGTCACCATATCTTTGCCATAAACCATTTGCATAGCCATTTCGAGGAGATTTTTATCTAACTGATTGCGGGCGTTGAGTAAGCGACTACCAAATAATTTATATACTGTTCCCGTCATTGCCAGCGCTGCACTTTCTGGTACTTTGCGTTTCCACAGTGAGGTTTCTTTATTTTTAAACAGGTCATATTTATTATTACTCGACAACCCGAGTTTAAGTTCGTTAACACAATCGCACAGTTGCTCCTCACTTTCCATTTTAAGGCGATGTGAAAAATCATTTAATAGCGTTTGCTTCGGTGATTCATTACTCATTAGTTGTTTTTCTAAATTAACAATAGAATAACTTTCTTGTTTAATGAGATTAATATTGGCAACCATTACAGCCTCCTTCCCACGGTTTAAGAGCAAACATGCCACATAATTATTTACAACATCCAGAAGCAGTAAATGAATGATACTGACAATGACGCCAGTCCATTATCTTTGCATAATGTTTGTTAGCTATAGATTTTAAAAATATTTATGAGAAAAGTATGGCACCAGAGGGGATTTTGACTATCAAAAATCGCTCAAACCTGAACTAAGATGATGAATTAAGCATTATCAGCGATAATTGCCACTCAGCTCTACAAATAATATTTAAATGCTCCTGAACAGTGATGTAGCAAGACACGTATGGTGCCAACGAAGAATAAAAATTTATGGAGTTCTTATTCAATATAACCGAAATAGTCAGGGGCTGATGTAAATGACCTGAAAGAATGAGAGAGGCAGCACCGCCCCTCTCCATCAGCTACTCTTCTTCGTTCCCGCCCTCTTCATACGGGCCAAATGGCTTCGCGGGCAGAACGATATACGTGCCTTCAAACACTGCGCCCGGCGTCTCGTCGCCAAAGATTTCGACCTGCATTTGTACCCGCGCTTTGCGCCCGCGCGCCAGACGGTCGAGATCGCCGCTTAAGGCACCGAGGTCGGCTACCGCATGAGGTTTACCGCTAATCGGCTTGCTGTAGCGAATATGCGCATCCGCCAGAATAATCGTACCGCCCAGATGGCGTTCACGCAGCATCAGCCAGATAAGCCCCCAACCGGTGAGCGTTGCCAGTGAGAATAAACTCCCGGCAAACAGCGTATGGTGCGGATTCTGATTACCGGTTTCCGGCATGGTGGTGATAAATTTTTGCCCGGTATATTGCTGAATGCGCACGCCCATTTTTTCACTCAGCGGGATATGTTCGTACCACGCCTGTTGCAGCTGCGCGCACCAGTCGCCGCGATGCAAAATATCATCCAGAGTGGCAACGGGTTTAATCATCAAAAAATGGCGAATCGGCGTGGTGGTTGGGGTAGTGATCTCCCCTTGATTGACAAACCCCAGTTTGGCAAAAAACTCCACCGCGTCTTCACGGGCACTACAGGTCACGCGCTTAACGCCTTCCTGACGCGCCACCGACTCAAGGGTCATCGCCATCAGCGTTCCTAACCCTTTGTCCTGCACGTCGGGATGAACGGCCATAAAGCGAATGGACGCTTCATTGTCGGCATTAATATACAGTCGGCCTACCGCCACCAGATTACCCTGCTCGTCGACGACCATCTGGTGATGCGCCATCGCATCCCACGCGTCGCGTTCCGAACCTTTCGGTTGATGCAGGGGCTTACGCAACATTTCCCAGCGAAACTGATAGTAACGCTCTAATTCTTCTTCTGTTTGTGGAACCCGAAGGTGATACATAGCGATACTCTCTCTTGTTTCCCGTGACAACCCTGGAAGCTGGCTCATACCTGCAACCAGAATGTCACGGGGCCATCATTGACCAGCGATACCTGCATATCGGCAGCGAAGCGTCCTGTTTGCGTGTTCATCTCTTGCTGACGGCAGCGTTCGACGAAATAGTCATATAACGCCTCTGCGCGATCCGGTGATGCACCTTTGGAGAAACTTGGACGCATCCCCCGTTCGGTATCTGCGGCGAGGGTAAACTGGGAAACCACCAGCACACTGCCGCCCGCCTGTTGCACGTTGAGGTTCATCTTGCCTTCGGCATCGCTAAAGATGCGATAGCCGAGCACACGCTCGCACAGACGGTTTGCTTTCTGTTCGTCGTCATCCTTTTCGACACCCAATAACACCAAAAGTCCCGCGCCAATTTCGCCCGTCACTTCTCCCTCCACGGTGACGCTGGCACGGGTTACGCGTTGAATTAATGCAATCATGGTTCGTCGTCTTCTTCTTGTTCAGCTGCTTGTTTTAGTTTGCGGTATTCCCCGAGAGTGACAGTAATTTCCGCACCAAGCAAGACGATACACCATGTCCAGTAGACCCAGACAAAGAGAATGGGGATCACCGCCAGCACACCGTAAATGAGCTGATATGAGGGGAACATGGTGATATAAAGCGCGAAACCTTTCTTTCCTGCTTCGAACAGGAGTGCGGCGACAAACGCGCCGACAATCGCGTCGCGATTAGGTACGCGGATAGTAGGAACAATGCTGTACAGCAACCAGAAGGAGATCCACGACAACAGCAGCGGAAAAATACGCAGCACGTTGTCGATGACAGTATTGAGATCGCTCGCCCAGCGCAGGGAGAGCAAATAGGAACTGATCGCCAGACTGGCCCCTGCCAGCAGCGGCCCCAGCGTTAAAATCATCCAGTACACGGCAAACGAGTAAATTTTTGGTCGCGCTCGTTTACTGCGCCAGATGGTATTCAACGCGCTATCGATGGAGTACATCAACAATAACGCCGTGACGATCAGCCCGCACGCCCCAACGGCGGTCATCTTGTTGGAATTGGCAACAAATTGTTCGATATACCGCTGAATAACATCGCCAGTAGCAGGCAGAAAGTTGGCAAAAATAAAGTGACGCAACTGAATGCTGACGTCGGAAAACATGGGAAAAGCGGCGAAAAGCGCAAAAACAACGGCAACCAGCGGCACTAATGAGAGCAATGACACATAGGCAAGGTTACCTGCCAGGGTTGTCATGTTGTCCTCATCAATGCGTTGCCAGAGTAGTTTTAGCCAGGCCCATAGTGGACGGGTACGGTGCCTGGCTTTGTCCTGAATGGTTTTTAGCATAACACCTTCGCGAAATAGTCCGGGATGGTGGTTTTATCTTTCACCAGAATACTGGTAATGCCTAGCTGATTCGCTCCTTCTATATTATCGGCGTTATCGTCGAAAAAGACCGTATCGCTGGGTGAAAAACCTTCTGCCTGCAAAACATGCTGATAAATTCGTGCTTCAGGTTTGCGCATCCCCAGATCTTGCGACAGATAGATATGGTCAGCAGCATCACGGATTTCCGGGTATTCCTCCGGCCAGAAGGTAGTATGCAGGCGGTTAGTATTGGAAAGCACCACCACGCGATGCCCCTGCTCACGCAGTTTATGCATGATGGCGATCACTTCCGGGCGCAGCGCGACAAACACCGCCTGCCAGCCGTGAGAGAACTGCTCGTAGCTTAGCGGTAGAGCCATCTCATGACACAGCGCCTCTGCGAACGCTTCGTCGCTAATTTCCCCACGCTCATGCTGATGAAACGCCTCGCCCATGTGGAAACTCTTCTTAAGCGTAGCCAGTGGAACACGCGTTAAATCGCTCCAGGCTCCCAGCACACGGTTAAAGTCGATATCGACAATCACATTACCTAAATCAAAGATATAGAGCATTTTTGCCTCCTTTCGCGCCACAAGAAATTAACTGTAGCGGGAAAGGATGGGTTTGGCTATGTGGCCAGGTATGAAGGCAGGTCAACGGTCACAAAATTCTACGTGTCTTCCTGGGGAAGGATGATTTCAATTTGGCTGTCTTGTAAGCGTGATTTTAGCGCAGCGGGCGGCAGCTCGTCGGTAAAGAGCGCAGTGACCTGTGCCACATTACCAATTTCAACCGCCGCCGAAGCATGATACTTAGTGTGATCGGCGACCAGCAGAATATTTCTCGCGTGCGCCATCATCGTTTTCACCACGTTAGCTTCGTTAACATCAAACTCCATCAACGCGCCATCGCTCTCAATTGCGCCTACACTTGTTACCAGATAATCGGCGCGAAAATCGGCCACAAAGGACGCCGCTGAAGGGCCAATGATCCCACTGTTATGGGAACGCAGCGTTCCGCCAGGCACCATCACTTCAAAGCGCGGGTTGTGGTAAAGAATATGCGCCACACGCAGGCTGTTGGTGATTATCCGCAAATGATTATGGTTAAGTAACGCCCGGGCAACATGCTCAACAGTCGTACCGATGGTGATAAATATTGTCGATCCATCAGGAATATAGTCTGCCACCGCTTCGGCAATCGCTTTTTTCTCTTCAGTTTGCGAAACCTCACGCTGCTCAAACGCCGTATTAACGACGCTGGAGGCCCGACCCGCGCCACCGTGATGGCGCGTAATCAGTCCTTGCTCGCTTAATTTACGAATATCCCGGCGGACCGTCTGCGTGGAGACATCCAGCAGATTTGCCAGCTCATCAATATTCATATACCCACGCTCGGCGATCAGCATGAGGAGTTGGTCGTGCCGCGGGTTACCGGTTAGTTCGGTAAGGCTCATGAAAATTCCTCGAAAAACCATCACCCTGGCATTTTATACAAAAAGTGACAAAAAAGATCGGGTTTGATCACAGTCGGGGATCCCGGCTCGTCCACCGGGACGCGTGCATTTTAACGCCGCCACACCGCTGGCGAAGCGGACTGACCCCGCTAAATCCCCACCTGTGGCCAGCGCCACCGCCAAAGCGCCGTGAAAAACATCACCCGCTCCTGTGGTATCTACCACATCAACTTTGAAGGCCGGTTGATGTTGACGCCCGCCATTTTCCAGCCAGTCGCAGCCTGCGCTGCCCTGGGTCACATAGACATGACCATTTGTGAGCGTTTGTGCCTGTTTTAGCGCACTGGCCATCTCTTTCACCCCCGTTAAGCGCGCCAGACCCGGTTCTGAAAAGGCCGCATGATCGCTTAATGCCACCAGCTCACTGATATCCTGCGGCGTAATGTCCCCGTCCAAAACAGTCATCACGCCCGCCTGCCGGGCCAGGGTGAAAGCTTTTTTAGCACCTTCGTGCCAGCGTACATCCGCCAGCACAACATCCCACTGAGAGAAATCAATTTCCTCCAACCACTCTGCGTCAGGCAGCAAGTCCGGGCTGGGGTAGTTAATGATTATCCGCTCGCCTTTGGTATCCACCATGATGGCGGATTGCGAAGATTTCGCCTCGTTATACCGTTTGGTATAACGGGTGTTAACGCCCCAGGACTCCAGCTCTGCCAGCAGGCTGTTGCCTGTGTCGTCGTCACCGACGCGACCAATAAAATCGACCTGCGCACCTAGTCTGGCCGCCGCAACTGCTGCTGTAGCCGCTGGCCCGCCGCCAACTTCCGTATAATTTTTCGCCACGTATTTACCGCTCTCCGTCGGCAATCCTTCCACGTAATAGATGCGATCCATCACGGTAATTCCTACACAAGCAACACGAATCATGGTCATTCCTTAAGCATTTTGGGATGCGTTCATTTTAATTTCACCAATTGTTTAAAAAGTGACGGCTGTCAATTTTTTGACGATAAATTACAAATACGATCAAAAACAGACAAGCAAGGCATGTCATAAATGACAAAAAGTGACATTACTGTATTCAGGAGAGGGTTATGGCAGCAATCGCGTTTATCGGTTTAGGGCAAATGGGTTCGCCAATGGCGAGCAATTTATTGCAGCAAGGGCATCAACTTCGCGTCTTTGATGTGAACGCCGAAGCTGTGCGGCATCTGGTAGACAAAGGTGCGACTCCCGCCGCCAACCCGGCGCAGGCCGCTAAAGATGCCGAATTTATCATTACCATGTTGCCGAATGGTGATCTGGTGCGCAGCGTGTTGTTCGGTGAAAACGGTGTCTGTGAGAGCTTATCTTCCGATGCGCTGGTCATTGATATGTCGACCATCCATCCGCTGCAAACCGATAAATTGATTGCTGATATGCAGGCCAGAGGCTTCAGCATGATGGATGTTCCGGTAGGCCGTACTTCTGCAAATGCCATTACCGGTACTCTGCTACTGCTGGCTGGCGGCACTGCTGAACAAGTTGAACGCGCCACGCCGATCCTGATGGCGATGGGCAGCGAGTTGATCAACGCGGGCGGTCCGGGCATGGGGATCCGCGTTAAGCTTATCAACAACTACATGAGCATCGCGCTCAATGCGTTGTCGGCAGAAGCCGCCGTTTTGTGCGAAGCCCTGAATCTTCCCTTCGATGTTGCCGTCAAGGTGATGAGCGGTACCGCCGCCGGTAAAGGCCACTTCACCACTTCCTGGCCGAACAAAGTCCTCAGCGGGGATCTTTCTCCCGCCTTCATGATCGATCTTGCCCATAAGGATCTTGGCATCGCCCTTGATGTCGCCAACCAGTTGCATGTGCCGATGCCACTGGGGGCCGCCTCACGGGAGGTTTATAGCCAGGCGCGCGCAGCGGGTCGCGGTCGCCAGGACTGGTCCGCCATTCTGGAGCAGGTCCGTGTCAGTGCCGGGATGACTGCCAAAGTAAAAATGTAACGACTGGATAAAGGAATAAATGAATGAATAAGTACACCATCAACGACATTACGCGCGCATCGGGCGGTTTTGCCATGCTGGCGGTCGATCAGCGCGAAGCCATGCGCATGATGTTTGCCGCGGCTGGCGCACCCGCTCCAGTAGCCGATAGCGTTTTAACTGATTTCAAAGTTAACGCCGCGAAGACTCTTTCACCTTATGCATCGGCGATTCTGGTAGATCAACAATTCTGCTACCGCCAGGTGGTTGAGCAAAACGCAATTGCCAAAAGCTGCGCCATGATCGTCGCTGCCGATGAATTTATTCCAGGCAACGGTATTCCGGTGGATAGCGTAGTCATTGACCGCAAAATCAACCCGCAACAAATCAAACAAGACGGTGGCAAAGCCTTAAAACTGCTGGTGCTGTGGCGTAGTGATGAAGATGCGCAGCAACGCCTGGATATGGTGAAAGAGTTCAATGAACTGTGCCACTCACACGGTCTGGTGAGCATCATTGAGCCAGTCGTTCGTCCGCCGCGTCGTGGCGATAAATTCGATCGCGAACAAGCAATCATCGATGCAGCCAAAGAGCTGGGTGATAGCGGTGCAGACCTCTACAAAGTTGAAATGCCGCTTTACGGCAAAGGTCCGCAACAAGAGCTTCTCAGTGCTTCACAACGTTTGAATGACCATATCAATATGCCGTGGGTGATACTTTCTTCCGGTGTCGACGAAAAACTGTTCCCGCGTGCCGTACGCGTGGCAATGACGGCGGGCGCATCGGGATTCCTTGCAGGCCGTGCAGTCTGGGCATCGGTCGTCGGTTTACCAGACAACGAGTTGATGCTGCGTGACGTTTGCGTACCGAAATTACAACAACTTGGCGATATCGTCGACGAAATGATGGCTAAACGCCGTTAAGATGGGGATACAAAAATGAAATGGTTTAACACCTTAAGTCACAACCGTTGGCTGGAACAGGAAACCGACCGCATCTTTGATTTTGGTAAAAATTCCGTGGTGCCGACTGGTTTTGGCTGGTTAGGCAATAAAGGGCAAATCAAAGAAGAGATGGGCACCCATCTGTGGATCACCGCCCGTATGTTACACGTTTATTCCGTTGCTGCGGCGATGGGTCGACCTGGCGCTTACTCGTTGGTTGATCACGGTATCAAAGCCATGAACGGCGCACTGCGCGATAAAAAATATGGCGGTTGGTATGCCTGCGTGAATGACGAGGGCGTGGTGGATGCCTCCAAACAGGGCTATCAACACTTCTTCGCTCTGCTGGGTGCCGCCAGCGCGGTCACAACGGGTCACCCGGAAGCGCGCAAGCTGCTCGATTACACCATTGAAATTATCGAGAAATACTTCTGGAGCGAAGAAGAGCAGATGTGCCTGGAGTCCTGGGATGAAGCCTTCAGCAAAACCGAAGAGTATCGCGGCGGCAATGCCAATATGCACGCGGTGGAAGCCTTCCTGATTGTCTATGACGTCACCCATGACAAAAAATGGCTGGATCGCGCGATTCGCGTGGCTTCCGTGATTATCCACGACGTCGCCAGAAATAATCATTATCGCGTTAACGAGCACTTCGATACCCAGTGGAATCCGCTGCCGGATTACAACAAAGATAACCCGGCGCACCGCTTCCGCGCATTCGGAGGCACGCCAGGCCACTGGATCGAGTGGGGTCGTTTAATGCTGCACATCCATGCCGCCCTGGAAGCCCGCTGCGAACAGCCGCCAGCCTGGCTGTTAGAAGATGCCAAAGGTCTGTTCAACGCCACCGTGCGCGATGCCTGGGCGCCCGATGGTGCGGACGGGATTGTTTATACCGTTGACTGGGAAGGAAAACCGGTCGTTCGCGAACGTGTGCGTTGGCCTATCGTCGAGGCGATGGGTACGGCTTACGCGCTCTACACCGTCACCGGCGATCGCCAGTACGAAACCTGGTATCAGACATGGTGGGAGTACTGCATTAAGTACCTGATGGACTATGAAAATGGTTCCTGGTGGCAGGAGCTGGATGCGGACAATAAGGTCACCACCAAAGTCTGGGACGGCAAACAGGATATTTATCACCTGCTGCATTGCCTGGTGATCCCGCGTATCCCGTTAGCGCCCGGCATGGCTCCAGCGGTTGCGGCGGGGCTGCTGGACGTGAATGCCAAATAACTGACTGAAAACCCTAACCCTCTCCCCAAAGGGGAGAGGGGACCGCCCGGCGCAGTTTTTTGGTTTGACATCAGCCTCATGGGAGGCTGTATACCGTTTTTTTAATTAAGGTACCTCGTATGCAAACCACCAATATGCATTGCAGTGGACAGACCGTTTCACTCACCGCTGGGGATTATCACGCAACTATCGTGACGGTTGGCGCAGGTCTGGCTGAATTAACTTTTCAGGGCTGCCATTTAGTTATTCCGCATAAACCCGAAGAGATGCCGCTGGCACACCTGGGCAAAGTCCTTATTCCCTGGCCTAACCGGATTGCCAACGGCTGTTATCGCTATCAGGGGCAGGAATATCAGTTACCCATTAATGAACATGGTTCAAAAGCCGCTATTCACGGGCTGCTTGCCTGGCGTGACTGGCAAATAAGCGAACAAACCACCACCAGCGTCACATTAACGGCCTTTTTGCCGCCCAGTTACGGCTATCCGTTTATGCTGGCCTCGCAAGTTGTTTATTCGCTCAACGCACGCACGGGCCTTTCCGTTGAGATCGCAAGCCAGAATATCGGCACTGTCGCAGCACCTTATGGTGTGGGTATTCATCCTTATTTAACCTGCAACTTAACGCCTGTTGATGACTATGTATTCCAGCTTCCAGCAGAACAGGTTTATGCCGTCGAGCACGCGAATCCGACAACGCTTCACCACGTTGATGAGCTGGATTTAAATTTCACGCAGGCGAAAAAAATAGCCGCGACAAAAATCGACCACACCTTTAAAACCGCTAATGATCTGTGGGAAATGACCATTACCCATCCACAACAGGTTCTTTCGGTAAGCCTTTGTTCCGATCAACCCTGGGTGCAGGTTTATAGCGGAGAAAAATTACAGCGCCAGGGCCTGGCAGTTGAACCTATGAGTTGCCCGCCTAACGCCTTTAATTCAGGTATCGACTTATTATTACTGGAACCAGGAAAAACGCACCGCCTGTTTTTTAATATTCACGGACAGAGAAAATAACTTGTATTGATTAGCAGTCAAAATCATTGAAGAACATTTCACTCGTAAAGGCAACGTTATGTATCTTCAATTTATTAAGTTAAAAAAAGCTCAGCTTCTGTAAAGTTTATATATATCAGTTTTATGAGAATCATTTTACATAAGCCTGTAATAACGGGAAGGAAACAATCTCGTCCTCAACTCTATGGAGATTATTTATGGATACGCCACGCCCACAGCTATTAGATTTTCAATTTCATCAGAATAACGACAGTTTTACTCTACGTTTTCAAGACCGCCTTATTTTAATCCATAGCAAAGATAATCCTTGCTTATCGATTGGCTCAGGTATAGCGGATATCGATATGTTCCGCGGTAATTTCAGCATTAAAGATAAATTGCAGGAGAAAATTGCGCTTACCGACGCCATCGTCAGCCAGTCACCGGATGGCTGGTTAATCCATTTCAGCCGTGGTTCTGACATTAGCGCCACGCTGCGTATCTCTGCCGACGATCAGGGCCGTTTATTGCTGGAACTACAAAACGACAACCTTAACCACAACCGTATCTGGCTGCGCCTTGCCGCTCAACCAGAGGACCATATCTACGGCTGCGGTGAACAATTCTCCTACTTTGATCTGCGCGGCAAACCGTTCCCGCTATGGACCAGTGAACAAGGCGTTGGTCGCAACAAGCAAACCTATGTCACCTGGCAGGCCGACTGCAAAGAGAACGCGGGCGGCGACTATTACTGGACTTTCTTCCCGCAGCCTACGTTTGTCAGCACGCAGAAGTATTACTGCCATGTTGATAACAGTTGCTACATGAACTTCGACTTTAGCGCCCCGGAATACCATGAACTGGCGCTGTGGGAAGACAAAGCAACGCTGCGTTTTGAATGTGCTGATACATACATCTCCCTGCTGGAAAAATTAACTGCCCTGCTGGGACGCCAGCCAGAACTGCCCGACTGGATTTATGACGGGGTAACGCTCGGCATTCAGGGCGGGACTGAAGTGTGCCAGAAGAAACTGGACACCATGCGTAACGCGGGCGTGAAGGTCAACGGCATCTGGGCGCAGGACTGGTCCGGGATCCGTATGACCTCGTTTGGTAAACGTGTGATGTGGAACTGGAAGTGGAACAGCGAAAACTATCCGCAACTGGATTCGCGTATTAAACAGTGGAACAAAGAAGGCGTGCAGTTCCTCGCCTACATCAACCCGTATGTTGCCAGCGATAAGGACCTCTGCGCCGAGGCGGCTTCACACGGCTATCTGGCAAAAGATGCCTCTGGCGGTGACTATCTGGTGGAGTTTGGTGAGTTTTATGGCGGCGTTGTCGATTTGACCAATCCTGAAGCCTATTCCTGGTTCAAAGAAGTCATCAAGAAAAACATGATCGAATTGGGCTGCGGCGGCTGGATGGCAGATTTTGGCGAATACTTGCCGACCGATACGTATCTGCACAACGGCGTCAGTGCCGAAATAATGCATAACGCCTGGCCTGCGCTGTGGGCGAAATGTAACTACGAAGCCCTTGAAGAAACGGGCAAGCTCGGCGAGATCCTCTTCTTTATGCGCGCCGGTTCTACCGGTAGCCAGAAATACTCCACCATGATGTGGGCGGGCGACCAGAACGTTGACTGGAGTCTGGACGATGGCCTGGCGTCTGTCGTCCCGGCGGCGCTGTCGCTGGCAATGACCGGACATGGCCTGCATCACAGTGATATTGGCGGTTACACCACCCTGTTTGAGATGAAGCGCAGCAAAGAGCTGCTGCTGCGCTGGTGCGATTTCAGCGCCTTCACGCCGATGATGCGCACCCACGAAGGCAACCGTCCTGGCGACAACTGGCAGTTTGACGGCGACGCGGAAACTATCGCCCATTTTGCCCGTATGACCACAGTCTTCACCACGCTGAAACCTTACCTGAAAGAGGCCGTCGCGCTGAATGCGAAGTCCGGCCTGCCGGTTATGCGCCCGCTGTTCCTGCATTACGAAGACGACGCGCAGACCTACACCCTGAAATATCAGTACCTGTTAGGCCGCGACATTCTGGTCGCTCCGGTGCATGAAGAAGGCCGTAGCGACTGGACGCTCTATCTGCCGGAGGATAACTGGGTCCATGCCTGGACGGGTGAAGCGTTCCGGGGCGGGGAAGTTACCGTTAATGCGCCCATCGGTAAACCGCCGGTCTTTTATCGCGCCGATAGCGAATGGGCGGCACTGTTCGCGTCGTTAAAAAGCATCTAATCACATCCGCCCGTGGGGAAACTCACGGGCAAAGGGAGAACAACGATGAGTCACATCACAACGGAAGATCCAGCAACTTTACGCCTGCCCTTTAAAGAGAAACTCTCTTACGGTATTGGCGACCTGGCCTCTAACATCCTGCTGGATATTGGTACGCTTTATCTTTTGAAGTTTTATACCGACGTTCTGGGGCTGCCTGGCACCTATGGCGGCATTATCTTTTTGATTTCAAAATTCTTTACCGCCTTTACCGATATGGGTACCGGCATTATGTTGGATTCCCGACGCAAGATCGGTCCAAAAGGTAAGTTCCGTCCTTTTATTCTGTATGCGTCATTCCCAGTCACCTTACTGGCGATCGCCAACTTTGTCGGCACACCGTTTGATGTCACCGGTAAAACGGTGATGGCCACCATCCTGTTTATGCTTTACGGACTGTTTTTCAGCATGATGAACTGTTCCTACGGCGCAATGGTGCCTGCCATCACCAAAAACCCCAACGAGCGCGCATCGTTGGCGGCATGGCGTCAGGGCGGCGCTACGCTGGGCCTGCTGCTGTGTACGGTGGGATTCGTGCCGGTTATGAATCTTATCGAGGGTAATCAGCAACTTGGCTATATCTTCGCCGCCACGCTGTTTTCACTGTTCGGCCTGCTGTTTATGTGGATCTGCTATTCGGGCGTGAAAGAGCGTTATGTCGAAACCCAACCTACCAATCCGGCGCAAAAGCCTGGCTTGTTGCAATCTTTCCGTGCGATTGCCGGTAACCGCCCGCTGTTCATTCTGTGCATTGCCAACCTCTGCACTTTAGGGGCATTTAACGTCAAGCTCGCCATTCAGGTCTATTACACCCAGTACGTGCTCAACGATCCCATCCTGTTGTCATATATGGGATTTTTCAGCATGGGCTGTATTTTCATCGGCGTGTTCCTGATGCCCGGCGCAGTCAGACGTTTTGGTAAGAAGAAGGTCTATATCGGCGGCCTGCTGATTTGGGTGCTTGGCGATCTGCTCAACTATTTCTTTGGCGGCGGTTCGGTCAGCTTCGTGGCGTTCTCCTGCCTGGCATTCTTCGGCTCAGCGTTTGTTAACAGCCTGAACTGGGCGCTGGTTTCCGACACCGTCGAGTACGGCGAGTGGCGCACCGGTGTGCGTTCGGAAGGTACGGTCTACACCGGTTTCACCTTCTTTCGCAAAGTATCTCAGGCGCTGGCAGGTTTCTTCCCAGGCTGGATGCTGACGCAAATCGGCTATGTGCCAAACGTCGCCCAGGCTGACCACACTATCGAAGGGTTGCGCCAACTGATCTTCATCTACCCAAGCGCACTGGCAGTAGTCACCATCGTGGCAATGGGTTGCTTCTACAGTCTGAACGAGAAGATGTACGTCCGCATTGTTGAAGAGATAGAAGCCCGTAAACGCACGGCGTAATTATAATAAACAACGCCCTGCGGGGCGTTATAAGGAGTGATTATGTCTGACCATAATCCACTGACATTAAGACTGAATCTGCGGGAAAAAATCGCCTATGGTATGGGCGACGTCGGTTCGAATTTAATGCTCTGCATCGGTACTCTGTATCTCCTCAAATTTTATACCGATGAATTAGGGATGCCTGCTTACTATGGCGGGATTATCTTTCTGGTGGCGAAGTTTTTTACCGCATTTACCGATATGCTCACCGGATTTTTACTCGACTCGCGGAAAAATATTGGGCCTAAAGGCAAATTTCGTCCCTTTATTTTATATGCAGCGGTTCCGGCGGCGTTAATTGCAACGCTCCAGTTTATCGCCACCACCTTTAGTTTGCCGGTTAAAACGACGATTGCCACCGCACTGTTTATGATGTTTGGACTTTCATACAGTCTGATGAACTGCTCGTATGGTGCGATGATCCCGGCCATTACCAAAAACCCCAATGAGCGCGCGCAGCTCGCGGCTTACCGCCAGGGTGGTGCAACCATAGGGCTATTGATTTGTACCGTGGCGTTTATTCCGTTGCAGTCGCTTTTTTCTGACTCAACCGTCGGTTATGCCTGTGCGGCACTGATGTTCTCCATTGGCGGCTTTATTTTTATGATGCTGTGCTACAGAGGCGTCAAAGAGCATTATGTGGACACGACGCCAACCGGACATAAGGCCAGTATTCTCAAATCATTTTGCGCGATATTTCATAATCCACCTTTGCTGGTATTGTGCATTGCTAACCTGTGTACTCTGGCGGCATTTAATATCAAACTGGCGATTCAGGTCTATTACACCCAGTATGTGCTAAATGATATTAATTTATTGTCGTGGATGGGATTCTTCAGTATGGGATGCATCCTCGTCGGCGTATTACTGGTGCCATTAACTGTAAAATATTTTGGTAAAAAACAGGTTTATTTAGCTGGCATGGTGCTGTGGGCGGTTGGTGATATCCTGAATTATTTCTGGGGAAGTAACTCTTTCACTTTCGTCATGTTCTCTTGTGTCGCCTTTTTTGGCACGGCCTTTGTAAACAGCCTGAACTGGGCACTGGTGCCAGATACCGTAGATTACGGTGAATGGAAAACCGGTATTCGTGCCGAAGGTTCTGTTTATACCGGTTATACCTTCTTTCGTAAAATTTCTGCCGCACTTGCTGGCTTCTTGCCAGGCATTATGCTGACGCAAATAGGTTATGTTCCCAACATCGCGCAAAGTGATGCGACATTACAGGGTTTGCGTCAGCTCATTTTTATCTGGCCTTGTGCACTGGCAATTATTGCTGCATTGACGATGGGATTCTTTTACACACTCAATGAAAAACGGTTTGCACTGATTATTGAGGAAATTAACCAACGCAAAAATAAAGAAATTGAGACAGAAGAAAAAACGGCTTCCGTAACGTTATAAATGTCAATAGCCGCTATTTCCATCCTGGTGGGTGGCGGCCTCCCTACGCTTAAAAATGGACTTATTATGAAAAAGATTAATGCAATAATTCTATTATCCTCTCTGACCTCTGCCTCGGTATTTGCTGGCGCATACGTCGAAAACAGGGAGGCATATAATCTCGCCTCCGATCAGGGCGAGGTTATGCTACGTGTGGGTTATAACTTCGATATGGGCGCGGGTATTATGTTAACCAATACCTACACCTTTCAGCGAGAAGATGAACTCAAACATGGATATAACGAAATCGAAGGTTGGTATCCGTTATTCAAACCAACCGATAAATTAACCATCCAGCCCGGTGGCTTAATTAATGATAAGAGTATCGGTTCGGGTGGTGCTGTTTATCTGGATGTTAACTACAAATTTACTCCATGGTTTAACCTGACGGTACGTAATCGTTTTAACCATAATAACTATAGCTCAACCGATTTGAACGGTGATCTGGATAATAATGACAGCTACGAGATTGGCAACTACTGGAACTTTATTATTACCGATAAGTTCTCATATACCTTTGAACCGCATTATTTTTATAACATTAATGATTTCAATAGCAGCAATGGTACGAAGCATCACTGGGAAATCACTAACACCTTCCGTTATCGCATTAATGAACACTGGCTCCCTTATTTCGAATTACGCTGGTTAGATCGTAATGTCGAACCGTACCACCGCGAGCAAAACCAGATTCGTATCGGGACGAAGTATTTCTTCTGATGTAAAACTGCCGGATGAGGCGAAAACGCCTTATCCGGCCTACGGTTGATACGGTTTTCGTTGGCCGGATTAAGCCACATCCGGCCATTAATTAAGCTTCAGCCGCCAGCATCTCTTTCTTACGTTGGCTAATACGCTTAACCAGCATTACGGAAACCACCGCACCACAGAATGCGAAGCAGGCCATAATGCCAAACACGATTTTGTAGCCAATAATCCCCGGATTTAAATCCAGAATGTAGCCATACAGACTGAAGCAGAACATCGCCGGGGCGTAACCAATAAAGCTACCCAACGCCATCGCCGCGCCTGTTTTATTTTCAGCAATTTTTGCTTCGCCGATAGGTGCAAAAAATACGGCTCGCTGTGTAAAGACTATCGCGCCAAAGCCCAGCGTACATGCCATCCCTAAATAGACCGGCATACTTTCGTGCGGCAGCATAATCAACAGTACGAGCGCAGCGGTACTGATGATAAAGGTGTAGCATAGATATTTACTCGGCGATTTCAGGATCTTATCTGAAATCATGCCACCAATCGGTCCACCAATCATTTTCAGACAGTATTGGTTAATGATGCCGTAAGCCCCCACCAGCGCAACGGGCAATAGATAGATGTTTTTCAGGAATGGAATGAAGAATGTCAGGCCACAGTAAACCGCGTAAACGAAGAAGACGTTAAAAGCGATAAGCCAGATGGTTTTGTCTCTCAGCACCGAGGTCATACTGGTGTTTTGCGATGCTCCGTCTTCTTTTTTCACCTCAACGGACGGTGCCTCTTCTTTGTCATTCAGGACAAAGAAAATAATAATGCCTACGGCAATCACAATAAGGGAATAGAACCAGATGCCTGCTTTAAAACCCAATAAGCCACTGCCAAACCAGGTAAATACTGCCAACGCAGAAAATGCCACCACGGTATCGACAATGCCACGCCCTGTTTCGAAGAAGCCAAACAACCGACCTTGTTGTTCGCTATTGCCCAATCGACTTACCGACTTGAGCAAGACCGGCCAGTTCATCATGTCGCAAGTAACGCCAAATAGCGCCCAGACAAAGAGGATGCCCCAATACCCCGGCATTGTCGTCAAATAAACACCCAGTAATCCTGTCGCAATGAGTGAGAATGACATGGTGTATCTGCGCGGTAGTTTATCGGCAAAATAAATAGACAGAAAAAAACCCACTGTCGTGACAAATGAGTTTACCGACATAGCATTACCAATTTGACCATTGGTCAAATGGAAATATTCCTGCATCGGGATATAAAACGCATCTTTCAGCGACGGTAATTTATAAATTGTACCGCCACACAATGTTAATAGACTAAATAACGCCCATTTCTTTTTCGTGAGCATAACATCCCCTAAGCGATTTTTAAAATCACTGTTTTAAAGGCAATAAGATACCGACCATTCATATGGAATGGTTTTATTAACTGCGTATGAGTTAAAACTTATTAGTGGTTCAGAAGATGGTTTGCCTCTTGTTTGATTTGTTGTAGTACGTTACGCACATGATTTATCTGATTAATTGCATCTTCTTTTTCTTTACGTAACCGCGCATCCAGTAAATGATTTTCTGGCAATGGTGTTTCACTCATCTGGCGATAAGGGATCCACGGATTATCATCTTCGTCTTCAAAGCGGAACGCCGGCGCATAGTAATCAACCTCTTCTTCCAGGCCATATGCCGTCACCTGCGGCTCATCATCACCCAGGCATATAAGGTGCGTTAATAACGCTTTGAACGGCATATCACCCTGACCTGAAATACAGGCTTTATGACCCAGGCCACCCGGTTCTTTAACGATCAAGGCATCTTTGATATGGACCTGGGTAATATGCGGTGCCATCGTTTTTAAAGCGTCGATGGGATGCTCATTTGCATTGATCATGTTCGCAAAATCAAACAGTAAGGAAAGAGATTCCATCTCACTTTCTTTGACCAGCGACACCAGCTCATGACTTTTTAAATCTTCATGCTGCTCGATCGTAAAAGTCAGGCCGCTGTCCTGATACGTTTCCCGTACATAGGCAATGTCGTTAGCGATAATCGATAATACATCGCGCAAATTACCTTCATAACGCGGATAAAAACGTACGGAGGATGCCCCAGTTTTCAACGCGATGGCGACGGCTTCGTCAATAGATTTTTTATCTGAGGCGCTGGTTTCAATATGAATATCAAGGTTCAGACGGCGGGCTTTATCCCCAAAGGCAGAGAGTTCTTTATCGTCCATATTACCAAGAGAAAAACGCTCTCCATCCAGAACATGGATTTTGACGCCACGTAGATTATTTTCACTTGCGATATCAAGTAAATCAGCAGGCAACACTCTTTCCAGTCGCATATTTAAATGAAAGGCATAAGCATGTAAATAAAGAGGAAGAGTGTCGACACGTTGTAGAATCTTTCTTGCGTTATTTATTGTCACCATAAAACACCTACAGATTAATGATGAGGTCTACGGCCTCAAATCGCCAATATTCAATATCTATCTGGACAATATTGCCCTGCTGGTCGGCGCGATGCTTTTCAATTAAGATCGCTGGCATACCCGCAGAACCGCCAAGATACTTGCTGATATCGCCCGGCATTCTGACGGGTTTGAAAATCAATTTTTTTACTACCGTCTCTTTTTGGTAGCACTTTTCCCAGACTGCAGAAAATGAGTGGTTTTCAAGTTGTTCAATAAAACCCGGGGCAACTTCAGGATTAATATATGTTTCGTGATAGAAAACTTTATGTCCTTCCAGCGCCCCCCAGCCGGTGATGCGATAGAGTTCAGTTGATGGTGTCACTGCAATCAGTGGCGCGAGCGTCTCGGGAATATCGCTGGTACGGTTTTTCTCGGTAAACCCCCAGGAAGGCTCTCGTCCTTGCTCAATTGCGGCCCGCTGAAAGCTCGCTGACAGCTCCGGACTGTAATTAAATCGCGGCTGGGTCACGAACCACCCCTTACGATCCTTACGGAAGATTTTGGATTCTGCCTCGAGGTTCAACAACGCCTGGCGCAGCGTCATACGTTTAATGCCCAGCAGTTCTCCCAGCTCTCTTTCTGAAGGGAGTTTTCCACCCGGCGTGGTGATGCCATCTTTCAACCACCGATCCAGTTTCTCTTTTGCATTTTCTACGGTGGATTGATTCTCCGCCATTGTTTAATCCTTTTGGTTTAAACCAGATGAAGCATCTTACGCTTACGCCAAAAAAGAAAGCAATTAACGGTGTATGACTTTGCAGATAATTGTGACAAAGCTCTCTATTGACGTAATCACAGACTTATAAGGGAGATACTCGCATTGGTGTGCGCTCACGACAGGTAAAAAAAAACCTGCCAGCGATGGCTAATGCCAGTCAGTTAAGCAACTGACTGGCTCTTTTTCGGGGCTGTGGGGTATTTCCAGGGCCTCTCCTTTACCACTCTCGGGAAGGCCCTTTCCCTTCTTGTCGGTAA
>NZ_JBJQKY010000033.1:0-54814 GCF_046486595.1 Escherichia sp. WS3063 | reverse complement strand
ATTACCGACAAGAAGGGAAAGGGCCTTCCCGAGAGTGGTAAAGGAGAGGCCCTGGAAATACCCCACAGCCCCGAAAAAGAGCCAGTCAGTTGCTTAACTGACTGGCATTACCCCAGAAGGGACCGTTTATGTTGCCAGACAGCGCTACTGATTAAGCGGATTTCTTCGCTTTTTTCTCAGCTTTAGCCGGAGCGGCTTCTTTTTTCGCTGCAGTTTCACCTTCTACATAATCACGACCGTAGTAGGTATCCAGCAGAATCTGTTTCAGCTCGGAGATCAGTGGGTAACGCGGGTTAGCGCCGGTGCACTGGTCATCGAATGCATCTTCAGACAGTTTATCCACATTCGCCAGGAAGTCTGCTTCCTGAACGCCAGCTTCACGGATAGATTTCGGAATACCCAGTTCAGCTTTCAGCGTTTCCAGCCATGCCAGCAGTTTCTCGATCTTAGCAGCAGTACGGTCGCCCGGTGCGCTCAGACCCAGGTGGTCAGCAATTTCAGCATAACGACGGCGAGCCTGCGGACGGTCATACTGGCTGAATGCAGTCTGCTTGGTCGGGTTGTCGTTCGCGTTGTAGCGAATAACGTTACAAATCAGCAGGGCGTTTGCCAGACCGTGCGGAATATGGAACTGGGAACCCAGTTTGTGCGCCATTGAGTGACATACACCCAGGAAGGCGTTCGCAAACGCGATACCCGCGATAGTTGCTGCACTGTGAACACGTTCACGCGCTACCGGATTTTTAGATCCTTCGTGGTAGGACGCTGGCAGATATTCTTTCAGCAGTTTCAGCGCCTGCAGAGCCTGACCATCAGAGAACTCAGATGCCAGTACAGAAACATAAGCTTCCATGGCGTGAGTTACTGCGTCCAGACCACCGAAAGCACACAGAGACTTCGGCATGTCCATAACCAGGTTGGCATCGACAATCGCCATATCCGGGGTCAGCGCATAGTCTGCCAGCGGATATTTCTGACCAGTAGCGTCGTCAGTTACAACCGCAAATGGAGTGACTTCAGAACCTGTACCAGAAGTGGTGGTGACAGCGATCATTTTCGCTTTCACGCCCATTTTCGGGAACTTGTAGATACGTTTACGGATATCCATAAAGCGCAGCGCCAGTTCTTCGAAGTGAGTTTCCGGATGTTCGTACATGACCCACATGATCTTCGCGGCGTCCATCGGGGAACCACCACCCAGCGCGATAATCACGTCTGGTTTGAAGGAGTTTGCCAGTTCTGCACCTTTACGAACGATGCTCAGGGTCGGGTCAGCTTCTACTTCGAAGAAGACTTCAGTTTCAACGCCTGCTGCTTTCAGTACGGAAGTGATCTGATCAGCATAACCATTGTTGAACAGGAAGCGGTCAGTCACGATGAGCGCACGTTTGTGGCCATCAGTAATCACTTCATCCAGCGCGATTGGCAGAGAGCCACGGCGGAAGTAGATAGATTTCGGAAGTTTGTGCCACAACATGTTTTCAGCTCGCTTAGCAACGGTTTTCTTGTTGATCAGGTGTTTCGGACCAACGTTTTCAGAGATGGAGTTACCACCCCAGGAACCACAACCCAGAGTTAGGGAAGGTGCGAGTTTGAAGTTATACAGGTCACCGATACCACCCTGAGAAGCCGGGGTGTTAATCAGGATACGAGCCGTTTTCATTTTCTGACCGAAGTAAGAAACGCGAGCCGGTTGGTTATCCTGGTCAGTGTACAGGCAAGAGGTATGACCGATACCGCCCATAGCTACCAGTTTCTCTGCTTTTTCTACCGCGTCTTCGAAATCTTTAGCGCGGTACATTGCCAGAGTTGGGGACAGTTTTTCATGTGCGAACGGTTCGCTTTCATCAACAACGGTCACTTCACCGATCAGAATCTTGGTGTTTTCTGGTACAGAGAAGCCTGCCAGTTCAGCAATTTTATGGGCTGGCTGACCAACGATAGCCGCGTTCAGCGCACCGTTTTTCAGGATAACGTCCTGAACAGCTTTCAGCTCTTTACCCTGCAACAGATAGCCACCGTGGGTTGCGAAACGTTCACGTACTGCGTCATAAACAGAGTCAACAACAACAACAGACTGTTCAGAAGCACAGATTACGCCGTTGTCGAAGGTTTTGGACATCAGTACAGATGCAACTGCACGTTTGATATCAGCAGTTTCATCGATAACAACTGGAGTGTTGCCCGCGCCTACGCCGATAGCTGGTTTACCGGAGCTGTATGCGGCTTTAACCATGCCCGGACCACCAGTCGCGAGGATCAGGTTGATGTCTGGGTGGTGCATCAGTGCGTTAGACAGTTCAACAGAAGGTTGATCGATCCAGCCGATCAGATCTTTCGGAGCACCGGCAGCGATAGCAGCCTGCAGAACGATATCAGCTGCTTTGTTGGTTGCATCTTTTGCACGCGGGTGCGGGGAGAAGATAATGGCGTTACGGGTCTTCAGGCTGATCAGCGATTTGAAGATAGCAGTTGAAGTCGGGTTAGTGGTCGGAACGATACCGCAAATAATACCGATTGGTTCAGCGATAGTGATGGTACCAAAAGTGTCGTCTTCAGACAGAACACCACAGGTTTTTTCATCTTTATAGGCGTTGTAGATATATTCAGAAGCAAAGTGGTTTTTGATCACTTTATCTTCGACGATACCCATGCCGGATTCGGCAACGGCCATTTTCGCGAGTGGGATTCGAGCATCTGCAGCAGCCAGAGCGGCGGCGCGGAAGATTTTGTCTACTTGCTCTTGAGTGAAACTGGCATATTCACGCTGGGCTTTTTTTACACGCTCTACGAGTGCGTTAAGTTCAGCGACATTAGTAACAGCCATAATGCTCTCCTGATAATGTTAAACTTTTTTAGTAAATCATCTGCTCGAATACGAGAGTATAGTCAGTGCGGTGATGATTTGCTTAACCGATGGAAATCAAAAGCTTACTCGCGCTCACACTCACTGTGATTTACTAAAAGAGTTTAAACATTAGAGTTATTATCTCTAATGCGTCACTTCCAGGTGGCGTAAGCAAGATTACTCACTTCTGGGTACTGATTACGTGATCCAAATCAAAATTTTGCAAAGCTGACACCTTTCAGCATGGCTTTTCGCCATTATAGCTAACAGTTAATAAATTGTAGTATGATTTGTTGGCTACATTAGCATGTTTTGCACAACTAGATAACAATAACGAATGATAGCAATTTTAAGTAGTTAGGAGGTGAAAAATGCTGTCAAAAGGCGTATTGTCAGTGCGTCTTTTCAACCTTATTTATGGCTAACATTATCCGGCTTTTGCTTCGGAGCTAACCGTGATTCAGACCCTTTTTGATTTTCCCGTTTACTTCAAATTTTTCATCGGGTTATTTGCGCTGGTCAACCCGGTAGGGATTATTCCCGTCTTTATCAGCATGACCAGTTATCAGACAGCGGCAGCGCGAAACAAAACGAACCTTACAGCCAACCTGTCTGTGGCCATTATCTTGTGGATCTCGCTTTTTCTCGGCGACACGATTCTACAACTTTTTGGTATATCAATTGATTCATTCCGTATCGCCGGTGGCATCCTGGTGGTGACAATAGCGATGTCGATGATCAGCGGCAAGCTTGGTGAGGATAAACAGAACAAGCAAGAAAAATCAGAAACCGCGGTACGTGAAAGCATTGGTGTGGTGCCATTGGCGTTGCCGTTGATGGCGGGGCCAGGGGCGATCAGTTCTACCATCGTCTGGGGTACGCGTTATCACAGCATTAGCTATCTGTTTGGTTTCTTTGTGGCTATTGCATTGTTCGCTTTATGTTGCTGGGGATTGTTCCGCATGGCACCGTGGCTTGTACGAGTTTTACGCCAGACCGGCATCAACGTGATTACGCGTATTATGGGGCTATTGCTGATGGCATTGGGGATTGAATTTATCGTTACTGGTATTAAGGGGATTTTCCCCGGCCTGCTTAATTAATTCCTTTCAAATGAAACGGAGCTGCCATGCTCCGTTTACTTCGTCATTATTTTTACTTTGTTCCCGCGCAGTTATCAAAAGCAAAAGGAATAGGTAAAAATATTCTTCTCAAATTACAGTTAGTTATAAGGATTTCCCTAACTGCTTCTCCTCACCATCATGTTATTTTCGCCACATCATAATCCTGGGCTTGCTGAAGAATAATTGAAATGATATTAGTAATTCCACTGCCTTTGGTAGAGGAAAGTGCTAAATAATAATCAATTGTTAAATCATTGTGCATTTCACTACTGGAACTGTAATCAGAAAAGAGAGACATGCTTAACCAACCTCTATTTGATTGAATTGAAAGATGTTTGTTAAGGCATGGATGCAAGCTATAGATTCTGATACGGTCAATAAAAGAGAATTGCTTAACAATTTTGCAAAATGTATTGGCGAGTAAGAACCGCATTTGGTACTTTCCGGGCAACCGCCAGGCGATTCTTTATTGGTAATGAGAATAATTAACAATTAAAGATCGTCGCGAAAGAATAATGTGTCTCGACAGGGGAGACACAGTACGAATCGACATAAGGTGATCGTCTGAATCACCAGAATAAATAAAGTCGGTGATAGTAATACGTAACGATAAAGTAACCTGACAGCAGAAAGTCTCCGAGCCTGTGCAGGGTCCCAATCCGGGATTACACATGCTGGTTAATACCAGTAATTATAATGAGGGAGTCCAAAAAACAATGACCAACATCACCAAGAGAAGTTTAGTAGCAGCTGGCGTTCTGGCTGCGCTTATGGCAGGGAATGTCGCGCTGGCAGCTGATGTACCCGCAGGCGTCACACTGGCGGAAAAACAAACGCTGGTACGTAACAATGGTTCAGAAGTTCAGTCATTAGATCCGCACAAAATTGAAGGTGTTCCGGAGTCTAATATCAGCCGAGACCTGTTTGAAGGCTTACTGGTCAGCGATCTTGACGGCCATCCGGCACCTGGCGTCGCTGAATCCTGGGATAATAAAGACGCGAAAGTCTGGACCTTCCATTTGCGTAAAGATGCGAAATGGTCTGATGGCACGCCAGTCACAGCCCAAGACTTTGTGTATAGCTGGCAACGTTCTGTTGATCCGAACACCGCTTCTCCGTATGCCAGTTATCTGCAATATGGGCATATCGCCGGTATTGATGAAATTCTTGAAGGGAAAAAACCGATTACCGATCTCGGCGTGAAAGCTATTGATGATCACACATTAGAAGTCACCTTAAGTGAACCTGTTCCGTACTTCTATAAATTACTTGTTCACCCATCAACTTCACCGGTGCCAAAAGCCGCTATCGAGAAATTCGGCGAAAAATGGACCCAGCCTGGTAATATCGTCACCAACGGTGCCTATACCTTAAAAGATTGGGTCGTAAACGAACGAATCGTTCTTGAACGCAGCCCGACCTACTGGAACAACGCGAAAACCGTTATTAACCAGGTAACCTATTTGCCTATTGCTTCTGAAGTTACCGATGTCAATCGCTACCGTAGTGGTGAAATCGACATGACTTATAACAACATGCCGATCGAATTGTTCCAGAAGCTGAAAAAAGAGATCCCGGACGAAGTTCACGTTGATCCATACCTGTGCACTTACTATTACGAAATTAACAACCAGAAACCGCCATTTAATGACGTGCGTGTGCGTACCGCACTGAAATTGGGTATGGACCGCGATATCATTGTTAATAAAGTGAAAGCGCAGGGCGACATGCCCGCCTATGGTTACACTCCACCATATACTGATGGCGCAAAATTGACTCAGCCGGAATGGTTTGGCTGGAGCCAGGAAAAACGTAACGAAGAAGCGAAAAAACTGCTGGCTGAAGCGGGTTATACCGCAGACAAACCGTTGACCATCAACCTGTTGTATAACACCTCCGATCTGCATAAAAAGCTGGCGATTGCTGCCTCTTCATTGTGGAAGAAAAACATTGGTGTAAACGTCAAACTGGTTAACCAGGAGTGGAAAACGTTCCTCGACACCCGTCACCAGGGCACTTTTGATGTGGCCCGTGCAGGCTGGTGTGCAGACTACAACGAACCAACTTCCTTCCTGAACACCATGCTGTCGAACAGCTCGATGAATACCGCGCATTATAAGAGCCCGGCCTTTGACAGCATTATGGCGGAAACGCTGAAAGCGACTGACGAGGCGCAGCGCACAGCTCTGTACACTAAAGCAGAACAACAGCTGGATAAGGATTCGGCCATTGTTCCTGTTTATTACTACGTGAATGCGCGTTTGGTGAAACCGTGGGTTGGTGGCTATACCGGCAAAGATCCGCTGGATAATACCTACACCCGGAATATGTACATTGTGAAGCACTAATGGCAATACGTGGGGCAGGCGTGTCCTGCTCCACGGTGTCTGATTTTTATCGCATTACAGAAGGCACAGGCCAGAAGGTAGGGCAATGTTAAAATTTATTCTACGTCGCTGTCTGGAAGCGATTCCGACGCTATTTATTCTTATTACTATTTCGTTCTTTATGATGCGCCTCGCGCCGGGCAGTCCTTTTACCGGCGAACGTACTTTACCACCGGAAGTGATGGCCAATATCGAAGCGAAATATCATCTAAATGATCCGATCATGACACAGTATTTCAGCTACCTGAAACAACTGGCGCATGGCGATTTCGGTCCATCGTTTAAATATAAAGATTATTCGGTCAATGACCTGGTTGCATCCAGTTTTCCCGTTTCTGCCAAACTGGGAGCCGCAGCATTTTTTCTTGCGGTAATACTGGGTGTTAGTGCTGGCGTTATTGCCGCATTAAAGCAAAACACCAAATGGGACTATACCGTGATGGGGCTGGCAATGACCGGGGTTGTTATCCCCAGTTTTGTGGTTGCGCCATTATTAGTCATGATATTTGCGATCATTTTGCATTGGCTGCCGGGCGGTGGCTGGAATGGTGGAGCGCTTAAATTCATGATATTGCCAATGGTGGCGTTATCACTCGCCTATATCGCCAGTATTGCGCGTATTACCCGTGGCTCTATGATTGAGGTTTTACACTCCAACTTTATTCGTACTGCCCGGGCGAAAGGGTTACCTATGCGGCGGATCATTTTACGCCACGCATTAAAACCTGCTCTGTTACCCGTGCTCTCCTATATGGGGCCCGCATTTGTCGGCATTATTACCGGTTCTATGGTTATCGAAACCATTTATGGTTTGCCGGGGATTGGGCAATTGTTCGTTAATGGCGCATTGAACCGTGACTATTCCTTAGTGTTAAGTCTGACCATTCTGGTTGGCGCGTTAACCATTTTGTTTAATGCCATTGTCGATGTGCTATATGCGGTTATCGACCCGAAAATCCGTTACTGATACTGGAGCTCGCGATGATGTTAAGTAAGAAAAACAGCGAGACGCTGGAAAATTTCAGTGAAAAGCTGGAGGTCGAAGGGCGCAGCTTGTGGCAGGACGCACGTCGACGTTTTATGCATAACCGTGCGGCGGTTGCCAGTCTGATAGTGCTGGTGCTGATCGCGTTATTTGTCATCCTGGCACCGATGCTTTCGCAGTTTGCCTATGACGATACTGACTGGGCGATGATGTCCAGCGCCCCGGATATGGAGTCCGGTCACTACTTTGGTACTGACTCATCTGGTCGCGACCTGCTTGTGCGCGTTGCGATTGGCGGGCGTATCTCACTCATGGTCGGTGTTGCTGCGGCACTGGTGGCAGTGGTCGTGGGGACACTTTATGGTTCGCTTTCCGGTTATCTGGGCGGTAAAGTGGATTCGGTAATGATGCGTCTGCTGGAAATCCTCAACTCCTTCCCATTCATGTTCTTCGTCATTTTGCTGGTGACCTTTTTCGGTCAAAACATCCTGCTGATTTTCGTGGCGATTGGCATGGTTTCCTGGCTGGATATGGCTCGTATTGTGCGTGGGCAAACCCTGAGTCTGAAGCGCAAAGAGTTTATTGAGGCGGCACAAGTTGGCGGTGTATCGACGCCGGGCATTGTTATTCGCCACATTGTGCCGAACGTACTCGGTGTGGTGGTGGTCTACGCATCGCTATTGGTGCCCAGCATGATCCTCTTTGAATCTTTCCTTAGCTTCCTGGGGTTGGGGACGCAAGAGCCGTTAAGCAGCTGGGGCGCATTGCTGAGTGATGGCGCGAACTCGATGGAAGTCTCTCCATGGTTACTGTTGTTCCCAGCGGGATTCCTCGTGGTGACGCTATTTTGTTTCAACTTTATCGGCGATGGCTTGCGTGATGCCCTCGACCCGAAAGATCGTTAAGGAGTGCAGCCATGAGCGTAATTGAAACTGCAACTGTGCCGCTCGCACAACAACAGGCTGACGCACTGCTGAACGTGAAAGATTTGCGTGTCACCTTTAGTACCCCGGACGGCGACGTCACGGCGGTCAATGATTTGAATTTTTCCCTACGTGCCGGAGAAACGCTGGGCATCGTAGGTGAGTCTGGTTCGGGCAAATCGCAAACCGCATTTGCGTTGATGGGCCTGTTGGCTGCCAACGGACGTATTGGCGGATCGGCAACCTTCAATGGGCGTGAAATCCTCAATTTGCCAGAGCGTGAACTCAATAAACTGCGAGCTGAACAAATCTCAATGATTTTTCAGGACCCAATGACTTCGTTGAATCCCTATATGCGCGTCGGTGAGCAGTTGATGGAAGTGCTGATGCTGCATAAGAACATGAGCAAAGCTGAGGCGTTTGAAGAGTCGGTGCGGATGCTCGATGCGGTAAAAATGCCGGAAGCGCGTAAACGCATGAAAATGTACCCGCACGAATTTTCTGGCGGCATGCGTCAGCGAGTTATGATTGCGATGGCATTGCTATGTCGACCTAAGCTGCTGATTGCGGATGAACCCACTACTGCGCTGGACGTCACCGTACAGGCGCAGATCATGACGCTATTGAATGAACTGAAGCGGGAATTTAATACCGCCATCATTATGATTACCCACGATCTTGGCGTGGTGGCGGGGATCTGCGACAAAGTGCTGGTAATGTACGCCGGGCGCACGATGGAATATGGCAACGCGCGCGATGTCTTTTATCAACCCGTTCATCCTTATTCTATCGGTTTGCTCAACGCGGTGCCGCGTCTCGATGCGGAAGGTGAAACAATGTTGACTATTCCGGGTAATCCGCCAAACCTGCTGCGATTACCGAAAGGTTGCCCGTTCCAGCCACGTTGTCCGCATGCGATGGAAATTTGTAGTAGCGCACCGCCGCTGGAAGAGTTTACGCCTGGCCGTCTGCGTGCTTGCTTTAAACCGGTGGAGGAACTGTTATGAATGCTGTAACCGAAGGAAGAAAAGTCCTCCTCGAAATCGCCGATCTGAAAGTGCATTTTGAAATCAAAGATGGCAAGCAGTGGTTCTGGCAACCGCCGAAAACGCTCAAAGCCGTCGATGGTGTCACGCTTCGCCTGTATGAAGGGGAAACATTAGGTGTGGTAGGGGAATCGGGATGCGGTAAGTCCACCTTTGCTCGCGCCATCATCGGTTTGGTCAAGGCGACCGACGGTCATGTTGCCTGGTTAGGTAAAGAGTTGCTGGGCATGAAGCCCGATGAATGGCGTGCCGTTCGCAGTGATATTCAGATGATTTTCCAGGATCCGTTGGCATCGCTGAACCCGCGTATGACCATCGGCGAGATCATCGCTGAACCACTGCGTACTTATCATCCGAAAATGTCACGCCAGGAAGTTCGCGAGCGCGTGAAGGCGATGATGCTGAAAGTCGGGTTATTGCCTAACCTGATTAACCGCTATCCGCATGAGTTCTCTGGTGGGCAGTGCCAGCGTATCGGGATTGCACGTGCACTTATTCTTGAACCGAAGCTGATTATCTGTGATGAGCCGGTGTCGGCGCTGGATGTGTCAATTCAGGCGCAGGTGGTCAACCTGCTCCAGCAGTTACAACGTGAGATGGGATTGTCATTAATTTTTATCGCTCACGACCTGGCCGTGGTAAAACACATTTCCGATCGTGTGTTAGTGATGTATCTCGGCCATGCGGTAGAACTGGGGACCTATGATGAGGTCTACCACAATCCACTACATCCTTACACCAGGGCATTGATGTCGGCAGTCCCCATACCTGATCCGGATCTGGAGAAGAACAAAACCATCCAGTTACTGGAAGGGGAATTACCGTCGCCGATCAACCCGCCTTCCGGTTGTGTTTTCCGTACCCGTTGTCCGATTGCCGGTCCGGAGTGTGCCAAAACACGTCCTGTGCTGGAGGGGAGTTTCAGACACGCCGTGTCTTGCCTGAAAGTCGATCCGCTTTAAACACAATAAGGGCTGACAGTTGTCAGCCCTTTTTCACTCCAAAAGCGATTATTTATTCCCGCCAGATGATATGGCAAAGTTTGTGATCTTTTTCGCGGCATAGCAGAATGCGGGCGAAAACATCGTTGATTTCACCATCTTCACTGTCCGCCAGACCAATCACCACTTCGGCAAAAAAGTCCGGGTTCAAATCGAAATCAACATGTTCCTGCCAGTCTTCTGCCGGATCGAATAACTCCGCGCCGCCGCGCTCTTCAAACTGAAGATTGAACAGCAGAACATCAGCTGGATCGAGATTGTCGGCAGCCAGTTCGAGAAAAATATCGTAGGCCTGCTCAAGCGTTTCATCTTCAGTCAGGCGATTGTTTAGATCCATATCCATAGTCACTACCTGTTTAACCTCTGTTGGCGACGTTTTACAGCAACGGGCTGAAGAAGTAAAACAGTCGCTCGGCGACACGTTGCCATAATGGACGTTTTAGCCATAAACGGGCATCGAGCAGACGAGAACGCGAAATATAATCGTCCTGAACGGCGGCGAGGTCTGCACCAAAACCTTTATCGTCGATTGCCAGGGTAATCTCGAAATTTAGCCACAGACTACGCATATCAAGGTTAACGGTGCCAACCAGACTTAGTTCACCATCGACCAGCACGCTCTTGGTATGCAGTAACCCGCCTTCAAACTGATAAATTTTAACCCCAGCGGCCAGCAGTTCCGTAAAGAATGCGCGACTGGCCCAGCCGACCAGCATCGAGTCATTTTTTCGCGGAAGGATAATACTGACATCCACCCCGCGCTGTGCCGCCGTGCAAATCGCATGAAGTAAATCATCGCTTGGCACAAAATAGGGCGTTGTCATGATCAAATATTCACGAGCCGAATAAGCAGCAGTCAATAATGCCTGGTGAATGAGATCTTCCGGAAAGCCGGGGCCAGAAGCAATTGTGTGAATGGTGTGACCGCTGGCCTGCTCAAACGGCATAATATTGACATCTGGTGGCGGCGGCAGAATACGTTTTCCGGTTTCAATCTCCCAGTCGCAGGAATAAATAATCCCCATCGCGGTGGCGATGGGGCCTTCCATACGCGCCATCAGATCAATCCATTGCCCTACGCCCGCATCTTGTTTGAAGTAGCGAGGGTCGACCATATTCATGCTGCCGGTGTACGCGATGTAATTATCGATCATGATCATCTTGCGATGTTGGCGCAGGTCCATACGGCGTAAAAACACACGCATCAGATTGACCTTTAAGGCTTCGACCACTTCAATACCGGCATTACGCATTAGCTCGGGCCACGGGCTGCGGAAAAAAGCCACACTCCCGGCGGAGTCGAGCATCAATCGGCAATGAATACCACGCCGTGCAGCGGCCATTAATGATTCAGCCACCTGGTCCGCCATGCCGCCGGGCTGCCAGATATAAAACACCATCTCAATATTATGGCGCGCGAGCTGGATGTCGCGGATTAACGCCTGCATCACATCATCTGACTCGGTCATCAGTTGCAGCTGATTCCCTTTGACCCCAGCGATCCCCTGACGACGCTCGCAAAGCTTGAATAATGGCGCAGCGACACTGCTATTTTCCTCGGCGAAGATATGCTTACAGGCTTTAAGGTCGTTAAGCCACTTTGCGGTGGAAGGCCACATCGCTCTGGCGCGCTCAGCGCGGCGTTTGCCTAAATGGAGCTCGCCAACAGCAAGATAGGCAATAATTCCGACTAACGGCAGAATGTAAATAATCAACAGCCAGGCCATCGCGGAGGGAACTGCGCGTCGTTTCATTAGAATGCGTAAAGTTACGCCTGCAATGAGCAACCAGTATCCCAGAATGGCCAACCAACTCACCAACGTATAAACGGTTGTCATAGATTAGAAATCCTTTTGAAAGCGCATTGTTATGAGTTTACGCATATGGATTCATCTGGCAAATAAAAACGCGGGAAAAGCACTGGTCAGCGTCGGGGGTGGGGGTATAATGACCATTCTGTTATTGCATAGAGTAGTTAACATGAAGCGGAGTAGAACGGAAGTGGGGCGCTGGCGCATGCAGCGTCAGGCTAGCCGACGTAAATCGCGTTGGCTTGAGGGGCAGTCGCGCCGAAATATGCGTATCCACAGCATCAGGAAGTGCATTCTAAACAAACAGCGTAACTCGTTATTGTTTGCGATCTACAATATCTAAATGTTCTGGGCACCATTGCGGTGCCCAATAAGTTTACTTTTCCGTCTTTAAACTCTATCTTTGCGCCGATTCTTTACTTTCAGCTTTCGTTTCTTGTTCATCGTTATCGCTGAAAATGCCATGACCGGAGTTCAACAACATTGAAACGAGCATATCATTATTAATCTCTTCACCATTTAAAACTCGCGCCAGAATTTCGCTGCCAAACAGTTGTGGTGAGAGAATGATATCCGGATGTACCATCTTAATCTTATTCAGGTTTTTGCTATCACTGACGGCGAGAACTGTTTTGACATCACTGCTCATATCTTTTGCTGAGAGTACAACAAACGCGTTATCTGCATCGTTATCACTCAGCGCCAGAATGGCCCGGCAACGATCGATTCCCGCTTTCTTTAACACTGAACTGTCATTACTGTCACCGGGGATAACATCGGCGTTATCGCCTAAGCGTTGCTCAAGTTGCTTGATATCATCTTCAGGCAAGTTGCTGATAACCGTTACGTTTTGTCCGCGTTGATTCAGTTGCAGAATCGTATTGATGGCGAGAATCGAATGTCCGCAAACAATAAAATGATCTTTACGATGCATTGTATGATTGTTTCCTTTTACAAGTTTGTTGAATCCCCCGCGGATAAGCGGACCAAAAATTGAGGTCATAGAGGTGGCAAAAACGGTAATGCCGGAAATAATGACCGAAATAGTGAACAATCGTGCTGATTCAGAAACAGGGACAATATCGCCATAGCCGACGGTTGACATGGTTTCTATCGAAAAATAGAACGCGGTCATCAAACTTTCTATTCGCGGATTAAAACCTTCGCTTAAATAAAGCGCACCGTAGGTGGAGTAAAACAGTAACGTCGTGAAACTAATAAATGCGAAAATTGTGCCGGCTGCGGCGCTACTGTGGGAGAAGTCTTTGCGCAGTATCAGCAAAAACACCAGCGTAAAAATGCAAAATCCAATACTAAATTTCAGCCAGGGATAAAAATGCAGAGTGTAAATTAGCGCTATCAACAACAAAATGATACTGATTGCCCATGCGAGCTTTGCCCGGAACAGTAAGCCAATGGAGTTCAGGACAAGAAATACGCCGAGCATAAATAGTGGGGCGTTTGCCAGCAAGGAGAGATCCAGCTCTGAAAATGCTTTGATATGGAAAATATCAAGCAAATTGACTGACATACCATAGATTGTTTTAAAAATAAGCAATCCATTTAAAAAGACGGCCAGCGCGAGAATGTCGTGCCGTAGGGTCACCCATAACTTTGTTGCTGTTTGTTTGAATGTAGTCCAGTGACTCACTGATACCTCTGTAACCACAATTTTGTTTAATTATCTCAACGTGCACATTTTCTGAACATACATGCAGCGCGTGAATGTGTTAAACAATAGTAGATGACTTTATCCGCAGTAATCAAAGGTTTTGAGTGAGCAACTCTGCGTCAGGAAAGGGCATTTTCCTGAATATGTTCACATCATATAAAGAAATACAGATAAAGTTATTATCTGCTTGTGGTGGTGAATGCACTGACCGACCTATAAGGAAAGGCCAAACAAGAACACGGTTGCAAAAACCGTGCCCTTAAATATTGAATTTCTATTCAGAACACTTTCTTAAATGGTTTCACTGAAACGTGTTCATAGACTCCTGCCGCTACGTACGGGTCAGCATCGGCCCAGGCCTGAGCTGCTTCCAGCGACTCAAATTCAGCAATAACGGTTGAGCCAGTAAATCCCGCAGCCCCTGGATCGTTACTGTCTACTGCTGGCATTGGACCGGCGGTCAACAAACGACCTTCATCATGCAGTAACTGTAAACGTGCTAAATGTGCCGGACGAACGGAAAGGCGTTTTTCGAGGCTATCAGCTTTGTCTTGAGCGTAAATAACATACAACACAGGCACAACTCCTTGTTCGGGAAAGTTGTAAAGTACGTTATTTGAAAGGGCGAAGATCTGCAACGGAAAGATGATGTCTTTGTTAATACCATGCATAAAGTAAGGTCAATTACGCCAAAAATGACATTTTCACTGATCCTGATCGTCTTGCCTTATTGAATATGATTGCTATTTGCATTTAAAATCGGGGCCTGGTTTTTCTACTGAAATGATTATGACTTCAATGACCCTTGATTTACCTCGCCGCTTCCCCTGGCCGACGTTACTTTCGGTCTGCATTCATGGTGCTGTTGTGGCGGGTTTGCTCTATACCTCGGTACATCAGGTTATTGAACTACCTGCGCCCGCGCAGCCGATTTCTGTCACGATGGTTGCGCCAGCGGATCTCGAACCGCCACAAGCCGTTCAACCACCACCGGAGCCGGTGGTAGAGCCAGAACCGGAACCTGAGCCGATCCCTGAACCGCCAAAAGAAGCTCCGGTGGTCATTGAAAAGCCGAAGCCGAAACCTAAGCCAAAACCGAAGCCGGTGAAAAAGGTGGAGCAGCCAAAACGCGATGTCAAACCCGTAGAGTCGCGTCCGGCATCACCGTTTGAAAATACGGCACCCGCGCGCCCGACATCAAGTACGGCAACGGCTGCAACCAGCAAGCCGGTTACCAGTGTGGCTTCAGGACCACGCGCATTAAGCCGTAATCAGCCGCAGTATCCGGCACGAGCACAGGCATTGCGCATTGAAGGGCAGGTTAAAGTTAAATTTGATGTCACGCCAGATGGTCGCGTGGATAACGTACAAATCCTCTCAGCCAAGCCTGCAAACATGTTTGAGCGTGAGGTGAAAAATGCGATGCGCAGATGGCGTTATGAGCCGGGTAAGCCAGGCAGTGGGATTGTGGTGAATATCCTGTTTAAAATTAACGGCACTACCGAAATTCAGTAAGCATAAAGTCAAAAGCCTCCGACCGGAGGCTTTTGATTATTACTCAACAGGTAAGGCGCGAGGTTTTCCTTCAGGATCAACCGCGACATACTTAAATAATGCTTCTGTCGCTTTATAGCGTTGCCCGATGGGTTCAGACGCGACTTTTTTCACCCACACTTCAATATTAATGCTAACCGATGTCGTCCCTTTCTGGACACAGCGTGCATAGCAGCACACCACATCGCCGACCGCAACCGGCCGCAAGAAAGTCATTCCTTCAACCCGCACAGTCACTACGCGACCGTGGGCAATTTCTTTCGCCAGAATAGCGCCGCCAATATCCATTTGTGACATTAACCAACCACCAAAGATGTCACCATTGGCATTGGTATCGGCGGGCATGGCTAAAGTACGTAAAACAAGATCGCCCTGAGGGACGTTATGTGTTGTAGACATGGTAAAACCGACTTAAAAGGAAAATCACAGGCGCGATGCTACTATGATTTTCCTGAGGAGAACAGAGGAGATACAGCGCCAGCCCCGAAGGACTGGCAGTCTGGTTAGGATTTATCTTCCTGCGGCATGTGGCGGTAGATATAGATACCGCTTAACAATGTGAAGATTAAGGTAAGGGCGGTCAGGCCAAAGACTTTAAAGTTGACCCAAATATTTTGCGGCAGCCAGAATGCGATGTAGATGTTTGCCAGACCGCAAAGGATAAAGAAAACAGCCCAGGCCAGATTCAGCTTCGACCATACCGGTTGCGGCAGGGTGAGTTCTTTACCCAGCATCCGCTGAATTAGCGGCTTTTTCATCACCCATTGGCTGACTAACAGGGCACCTGCAAACAGGGCATAAATGACAGTAACCTTCCATTTAATAAACTCATCATTGTGGAAGAACAGGGTCAAGCCACCGAAGACGACCACCAGAACAAAAGTGATCAGGGCCATCTTCTCAACCTTACGAAAGCGAACCCAGCTATATATAAGCACAATCGCCGTGGCGACGATCAGCGCCGCAGTAGCCGCATAGATGTCATAAATCTTGTAAAACGCGAAAAAGACAACCAGCGGTAAAAAATCAAGAAACTGCTTCATTTTACGATTCCGTAATCAAATGCTTAAGGTTATTGGCGAATCAACATATACAGGCGGAACAGATAGATGAGCAATACGGCTGAAATCAGGTTGCTCAAGGTGTTCGCCAGTACGGCACCAATTTCCGGGGTTAATGCGGCAAAAGAAGAGGCAAAAAGCAGCAACAGTGTTTTTGCCAGCAACCAGCTCAGTACTGCGGGTGCCACCAGACGCATATTCGCCCATGTCAGCCGCATACTGCTACGCATCGAGGCAAAAATGCCCATTTTGTCCTGTACCAACATCACCGGTGCCAGAGCCAGTAAAATGGCCATGATAATTCCCGGAACGACCACCAGCATGATGCCAATCTGTACTAAAAGGGTAGTCAGAAAAATCAGAATAAATAACTTTGGCAATATCGGCGCACTGGCACCAATAGCTCGAAGCGCACTGACTCTCTGACCCGCAGACACCAGCTGGATAATTAATATTACGCCTCCGGCGAGAATGGCGTTACCGATTAATCCTGAAAAAGTGGACGCCGCTGAAGCCTGCAGCAAAATTTGTTGCTGTTCAGGTGACATATTCTGAACCAGGTCGAACAACCCACTACTGCCGCTAACGGGCACGCCGTCATTGAGCTGCGCAAGCTGTGCATCACTGGGTGAGAAAACATGCCCTAACACCACTGTGATAAACGCACATAGCAACGATACCAACAGAATGGTCATAAATTGATTACGGAAGAAATTTCCGGTGTCACGGTATACGGACTGCGCCGTGATAGACATGCACTCTCCTTGAGTTTTATGCAGGTGTTAATTAGCGGGCAATTGTACCCTGGTTAAGCCTCGGGTGGCAGCATCAGGTCTTGTATGGAAAAGCATATCTTTGTAAAGCGGAGGTAATAGCTGGCCTTCAGGCGTGGGCAAACCGCGGCAAGTGGCGAACGAGTTAATATTTGCGTAGCGAAAATATTTAAAAATTGATTTAAATCACATTAACCAGGATTCTCAATGCAACTTCTAAATTAATCCAGATCAATAAAGGGTGAATTACCATATGTAATGTGATCTGTGTAGGATCATTTGTTACCCCAATGTGGGTATATTCGTCACGTTTTTATAACCATAACGACGGAGCGGATATGAAAAAGTTAACAGTGGCGGCTTTGGCAGTAACAACTCTTCTCTCTGGCAGTGCCTTTGCGCATGAAGCAGGCGAATTTTTTATGCGTGCAGGTTCTGCAACCGTACGTCCAACAGAAGGTGCTGGTGGTACGTTAGGAAGTCTGGGTGGATTCAGCGTGACCAATAACACGCAACTGGGCCTGACGTTTACTTATATGGCGACCGATAACATTGGTGTGGAATTGCTGGCAGCGACGCCGTTCCGCCATAAAATCGGCACCCGGGCGACCGGCGATATTGCAACCGTTCATCATCTGCCGCCAACACTGATGGCGCAGTGGTATTTTGGTGATGCCAGCAGCAAATTCCGTCCTTACGTTGGGGCAGGTATTAACTACACCACCTTCTTTGATAATGGATTTAACGATGATGGCAAAGAGGCGGGGCTTTCCGATCTCAGTCTGAAAGATTCCTGGGGAGCTGCCGGGCAGGTGGGGGTGGATTATCTGATTAACCGTGACTGGTTGGTTAACATGTCAGTGTGGTACATGGATATCGATACCACGGCTAAGTACAAATCTGGTGTTACTACCGTAAAAGACTCGGTACGACTGGATCCGTGGGTGTTTATGTTCTCCGCAGGATATCGTTTTTAATTTTCTCTGCAAAACCTCTGCAAAACCCCTCTGCAAAACTGGTCATCAAATGACCAGTTTTTTCCATTCCTTACCGCGTGCGTCGTTGTAAATATCGGTCATTTTTTGATTCGAATGGCCCAGCAAAATTTTGGTATCAACCCCCTGCTCTCTGAACAATCGCTCTGATAAAGATCTCTGCTCATGGAAAGAGGGTGGGGTGCCATTAGCACGCCAGTTGTAATCCACAGAATCCCGGGCTTTTTTAAATGCAACGGTTAATGTTGCTGGCTTAACCATCCCGCCGCGCTTAGCTGTCCCTTTCGCGTGATGGTGGTGCAATAGCCACGGACTAAGAACGCAATCGCGGCAGGATGACACCACATCATCCAGGGTGAGATTTAATTTATCGCAACGCAGAGCCAGAGGGATGGCAATCCGGGTTCCTGTTTTTTGCTGTTCGACATGAAGATAACCATCCCGGATATCCGAAAATTGCATTTTGCAAATATCTGAAAGGCGCTGGCCTGTCATCAGTGCCAGCAGCATACCGCGCTGTAAAAAGTAACCATCCTTTTCCGCTGCGTTATAAATCATCATCCACTCATCAAAAGTCAGTCGCTGTCTTGATATCCGCACCTGCGGTTTTTTTGCCGATTCTGCAGGGTTAAAGCCTGGCGGGACATCGCCCGTTTGCTGAGCTTCCCGGAAAACATCGATCAGTACCTTCCTGAAAATTTGTCCCATTCTGTTATGTCCTCTGGCCTTGTACTCTTCCAGTACTGATACCACATCTTTTACGGTTATGGCATCTAACGGTCTGGTGCCAAAACGTTCATCAAATACCCTGAGAGGGGCCGCTTTCTGTTTCAGCGTGTTGAGTTTGATCTCGCCGTTTTCATATCTTTCCTGTTGAATTTTTCTGTAATTATTCAGAAAAATGGTAACGGTTGATGAACCGCCGGTATCACTAATAATTTTCTCCTGCAGACTGAGCATTTGTTCCATTTGCTGCCGGGCAATACGGCTGTTCGCTTCTGCTGCAATAGTTTCTGCCAGTTTCTGGTCAATACTGCCGAGACCGTGATTTTTGCCTGTTATGGGATGCCTGTAACGCCAGTAAACTTTGTTATTTCTTTTGTCAAAATACGGAGATAATCCCGGAACATTGGTTTTATATTTTCGCGGGCGCGCCATCTTCCAGTATCCTCTTCAAAGCAGGGTGATCTGTGGCGATCACCTCCGGCTTGTTTACCATTCCGACAAAGCGAGCTTGCGGATCCACTCGCCAGCGTCTTCCAACTTTTTTGGGGAGAGGAAATATCATTCCGGCTTTAGCGTATTTACTTAACGTACTCGGAGTTGGGACCGGTTCACTGAATTCCTCTTTTGCCCACTCAGTGAGCAGAATAAGTCTTGCCATGAGCGTCGTTCGCTAATCATGGTCGCCGCCACTATAGCTGGTGGGCAACGACCGGGGTTGAACATTAAAAATCAGCCTGATTCGGGATCAGTTTTTGCCAGATAACTGAAACGTATTTTGCCTGGTAACGGGCGTCATCAAGTGCATTATGGCGCTCACCTTCGAATGGAATAGCCGTTCTGGCATCGAAGTCTATGGCTTTCCCCAGCTCAACGATTGTGCGTACATCGCGATCGTTGTAGTAACGCCACGGGCAGGGGATCCCCTGCCGTTCGTATGAACGGCGCAAAATCGTGTTGTCGAAGTTGGCTCCATTTCCCCAGACCTGAACAAAAAATTCACCGGAGTTTTCGTCGATAAATTCCCGCAATTGTAACAGTGCATCATCTAACGGGATTTCATCGGTCATAATGGCAGATTGCGCTTCGCGTGATTGCTTAAGCCACCATTTAATGGTGTCCCGATCAATGACTCCGCCAGCAGTTTCCAGATCGATAGTCTTACTAAATTCCGGTCCCATATCTCCGGTTTGCGGATCGAAAAATATTGCACCTATTGAGATGATCGGGGCATCAGGATTTTTTCCCATGGTTTCAAGGTCGATCATTAGATGGTCACACGTCCTGCTGGTGGATGTGATAACGTGATGACCGTTCACCGTAATTAAGGGATCTGCCGTCTCGCCAGTTTCACTATCGCTGGCGTGGTCCTGAGCGCTGCCAGCATTCTCCTTGTGTGGATGTTCAGCGCCTTCCATTTTCTCCGGATCATCTTCCTGAACTTCAACCTGATACTCTTCATCGAATGTTTCCTGGTATGTTGCGTCGCCCATCACCGCGCCACAATCAGGGCAGTTGCCGCCGCCGGTCTGACCGCAGGCGGTGCAGACTTTTTCCGGTTCCTGTTGCGCTACTGGTTCAGGCTGTTTCGTTTCTGGCTCGTTTTGTAACGCATTTGGGCTGTTTTGTTCCGCTTTTTGGTAGTTCCGTTCCGATTCATGCTGGTTCTGGTTTACAGAATCGCGGGTCTGGATCCCCTTAACCCATTTCGGATCATTCGGGTCGCTAATCCCTGCAACAAATTCTCCGCGAGAGGCAGCAAGCAACTTATCGGCGTCAGGCTGGCTGATATTGGCTGCCTGCATAATTTTGTTTACTTCGTCAGCGGTAACTTTTACCGGCTCTGGTTGTGCGGTCGTGTCAGATGCACCAGTATTTTGTTGTGAACCTGAGTATGTACCGTTTTTGCGGGCGAAATATTCTTCTTTCGTGATTTCAGTAGCCCCTGCAGCCAGTGCCTTATCCAGACCAGAAAGTTTGTTTGCGCGACCGTATTTTTCGCTATCCTTGTCGGTGAAGAGGAAGTAGAACGGCCCTTCACGCTCTACAGATGGTTCGACTTCCACTTTGCATTCGGTTTTTTCGTTGTCCGGAATTGCCGTTTCCACTGCATCAGTTTCTGGTACTGGCGACGAGAGAGTATCAGTTGCGCTCTGATTTCTTCCTTCATCTTCAAACACGCCCTTTGTAGTCAGGTATTCAGTAATGTATTTGTTCAGTGCCACAGGGTCTTTGTGAATGTCGATCGGACGTTCACGGACAAGGCCAAAAATAGTCTGGCGGTCGTAGCGAAGGGCATCAGGCTGTTTGCGCATTGATGCCGAGATACGCTTCCAGTCTTCGCGGTCGTTGTCGATAACTTCATTTTTTGCCCAGCGATGGATGCTGCCGTCAATGTTTCCGGCATCCACATCACCAGGCCAGAGAGCGTAGGCCAGTTCGTCATCCAGTGTTTTCCATGTCTGCTTGTATTCGCGATGAGTGGCAGCAATGACCGGGCTGATTTTTCCTGTTGAATTTTCAGTGTTCTGTTGATTGGCTCTGGCGCGGGCGAGATCAACAACAGACGTGTATTTTCCAGTCTCTTTGCGCTCTGCGTCCTGCCGTTTTTTCCAGTTACGTAATTCAGCCTGAATTTCGGGCCATTTGGCACCCGGATTACATTTGTGTTTAACCCATCCGATAGCGAACAGTTTGCGTTCCGGATACATAGCGTTAATTTCAGGCGTTTTCATCAGTGCTTCAACGATATGCCCGTCAAAGGTAGCAACGTCTTCCTGCAGTAATTCCTGCGCGTCAATCGCCATATCAACGGTGATGTTTTCACATGTACCGAACTTAACCAGGACCGCGTTCTGTACTTCAAGGGACAGCTTGTCAAAATTGACGTTCATCGGATCGGATTCTGGTTCGACCGGAATAAAGGAAGCGGATTCCTCATCCCAGCGGTTTTCCTGCATATATTCAGCATCCCAGGAATCGAGGGCAGGGCGGGGTATACCGGGTTTATCCTCGCAGACAAGAAATTTATAAGCGCAGTCCTGAGCAGCCGGATAATGTTCCAGGAATTGCCAGTGAAATTTTGCGCGGGCGCGACGTTCATCACCGGCTTCAATGGCAGTGGCTACAGCGACGGCACCTTCTTCCTTTATTGCCTGTTCGTCCGGAATGGCGGCGCAAATAAAGACTTTACTCATTTTGTTTTAACCTCATTACAGATTTCAGGGTGAACGAATCCCTGCCATTGCTGGCATTTTTAATCCGTTGGTATGGCGTTAATATGGCTGGCGGGTTATCCAGCCGGTATTTCGTTATTCAGGTTCAGCGATACTTTTTTTAACGGGAGGCATTCACCGGGGATTTTTTGTTCGTCCCTTACCTGAATGCAGGATGACTTACTGTCATAAATTCCGGTAATCACATTTTGTGGCTCACCCGTTATAAGAAAAACGGTCATCACCAGTGCAAATGCTGAAGTCACTGCTGTTCTCCGATAATACCAAGTTCAAGAAGGGCAATTCTGGAAAGTATGGAATTATCATTGAGAAGATAAGGTTCATATTTTCTCATCTTAATGGCATCTTCCGTAAACTCCCGGTTACTGAGCAGAACACCAATATCAAAACAACCTTCAGACGTATTAACGTTTGGTAATAACGTTTCCATTATCGCGTCCTCAACAATGAATTTTGTGATGCAGTGCCTGGTGCCTCCAGGTGACGTTAACCAGTTAACAATTAACGCCGGATACAGAGAGTCCACCCATAACACTGTTTTTGGTTTTAACTGTTCCGCGTGCGCTGAGCCGCATTCACCGCATCACAAAATTCACTTTAAAAAGGGCGGCAGAGCAGTCACGGAGTAAAACTGATACCGCCAAACGTCACCAGAAAATTGATAACAGAGGGCGTTGCAGCGGGGTTGTCGCTTAAGCGTATGGTCAACCTGGCAACCCGGTGTCCTCAACGGGGAAGGAATAACCCCGCCATACTTACCGCCGCGCCATTTCGCGGGTTGCCACAACCGGAAGCGCACGGTCGACGAAAATTTAACGACAGGCTATCTATGAACCAGCTACCTCGCCGTGCGCTTTCGCGTTATGGTCTGACTTTTCAGGGAAATATCCTTTCAGTAAACTGTCAGTGCCGGATGCTCACCCGTGTCCGGCGCACGCACTCCACCTCACCCGTGGAGAACTCCTTAATTACCAACCTTAGCTTCGTTGGTTAGCTATTAACGCGGGTATGTAATCATTCTGGCAATGCTTAATGCCGCTGCTTTTTCCAGATTGGTGATATCCTGCTCCAGAGCGGACAGATTTTCAGCCTGCTTAGCCCTGGCTTCATTAGCCCATTTCAGATCCTGCGCTGCATTAATTTTCTGGCGCATCCACTCATAAAGTTCATCATCGGTATAGTCTGGCGCGATTATGACGGGTTCTCGTTTCTGCATACTGATTCCTCGCGGTGCTACTTCGCTTATCAGCCGTTAGATTTTGCCGAGCTGGAAAGCGCCTGTTTAAACTCACTGAAGCTGAGAGCTTCTTCGCCTTCGGCAAGGTCTTCGAAGTATTCTTCGTAAGCCTTTTCCATGATTGTGTCGAAATCCATATCACTCACCTGAGTTTCTTTCCAGCCAGCGACGGGCACCATTTTCGGTTTTAAACGTTTTGCTTTTGGTATACGTCATCGCGGTGAACGTGCCGTCCTGGTTGGGAAACACGCCGTACACCAGAGATTCGTTGTTGCCAAGATCGATAGTATCCATGCTGACCTCATTTCCCCTTAACGCCGGGGTAGCGGAACAAAAACCTGCTGCATAGTTATTAAAGTTGAACCCTGCCGTCATGTTCTTACGCCTCGGGCTGGCTACTTAACCCCTGACCACTGCCTGGTAACTCGAAGTATTGCCCTGCATTCTGTGGGGCGGGGTGGGTTGGTATGAAAAGAAGGATACCCATAGGTATTTAAAAAGTAAATACCCATGGGTAAATTTTTGCGGTGTCTTAACTGGTGACTAGTTGTTTGGTGAGCTATGATGCGTTTTGTGCTTTCTTTTTACGGATTTCTTCGTAGATCATATTGTAATACTGTTTTTTCTCTTCAAGAGTTTTTAATAATTTATCCGCTTCACTTTCTGGCAGTTCGTCTAAGAGATCTAAAAAAATACGTTGTCGTGGCGTTAGAACCCTTGTTTCATAACTGGAGGCTGTGTTCGTTGATGATGAAACGATACCATCCATCCATCCCCGGGGTAACCCAAAGGACTCTTCGATAATCTCCACCATATCATCAGCGATCCGTTTTTTTCCCTTTTTCCCCTCTGGGTACAACATTCTTGATACATAAGAAGGCTCGCGCCCGATCTTTCTGGCCACGTTAACCGCTTTACCATCGCATTTCTCATCACGAATTTTGATGAGTTGCTGTCGTCTAAATTCATATTTGTCCATAGGTAAATAATAGATGCGATTACCGCAAGGTAAACAACCTGTGGGTATTGACTTTTGTTTACCTGTGGGTATTCTTTGCTGTGTTTACTAAGGAGTAGCTATGGAAGAATTAAGAATATTTCTCAATTCTCTTTCGTCAGATGAACAGCGTATGTTTGCATGCGAGTGTGGTACCAGCATCGGTTATCTAAGAAAGGCATTGAGTAAAGGTCAAGTGTTAGGGGCATCGTTATGTGTCCTTATTGAGCGAGCCAGTAATGGTGAAGTTACACGTCAGCAACTAAGGCCTTTTGATTGGATGAATATTTGGCCCGAGCTGGAAGATACCAAAACGTTAACACAACCACTTTCTAGGAGCTTGATTCATGAAAATCAAGCATGAACACATCCGCATGGCGATGAATGCCTGGGCGCGTCCTGATGGCGAAAAAGTTCCAGCAGCTGGAATAACCCAGGCTTATTTTGAGTTGGGTATGACGTTCCCAGAACTGTATGACGACAGCCATCCGGAAGCCCTGGCTCGCAATACCCAGAAAATTTTCCGCTGGGTAGAGAAAGACACCCCTGATGCTGTTGAAAAAATGCAGGCTCTGTTACCGGCGATCGAAAAGGCGATGCCGCCTTTGCTGGTGGCCCGTATGCGCAGCCACAGTTCTGAATATTACCGTGAGATCGTCGAACGGAGGGATCGGCTGGTGAAGGATGTCGATGATTTTGTTGCGTCAGCGGTTGTTTTGTATGACCAGATGAATCGCGGCGGCCCGGCAGGGAATGCTGTGGTGATGCACTAAAAGCACGGTGTTCGGGGGTTTTATGAGCAGCAAGCTTCATGGTCTTGTCTGGGAAGGGTGCGCCTTCACCGGCATGATCTTATCCAGGGTGGCGGTTATGGCCCGTCTTGCAGACTACAGCAATGACGAGGGCGTGTCATGGCCTGCCATTGAAACTATCCGGCGTCAGATCGGTGCAAGAAGTGAATCCACAGTGAAATCGGCTATTGCAGAACTGGCGAAAGAGGGCTGGCTGACGAAGGAAGAGCGTAAGGTCGGTGGGCGTAATGTAAGCAATATCTATCGGCTTAATGTGGAAAAACTCGAAGCAGCTGCGGCGGCGGCGCGTGAGTCATATAAACCGAAAAGAAAAATTAGCCCGGCAAAAAATGACCCGTTAACAGTTGACCCGTCAAATATTGACCCCTCAACGGTTGACCCGTCAAATTTTGATGGATCAACTGTTGATAAAAAACTGCCGATTAGGGGGGCGATGATTGACCCCGATCCGTCAGTATTAAAACCTGATCCGTCAGATAAAAGATCTTCTTGTCCGGACGCTTCGCAACCGGACCCGCAGACGGCTGAACAGGATTTTTTAACCCGACACCCTGACGCGGTTGTGTTCAGTGCGAAAAAACGCCAGTGGGGAAGTCAGGAAGATTTGGTGTGCGCACAGTGGATCTGGGGACGAATCGTGAGTCTTTACGAGCAGGCGGCCAGCTATGATGGCGAGATCACTAGACCGAAAGAACCCAACTGGACAGCATGGGCCAATGACGTTCGCACAATGCGGATGCTGGATGGCAGAACTCACAGACAAATTTGTGAAATGTTTGGGCGTCTCCAGCGGGATTCGTTCTGGGTAAAAAACATCATGAGTCCGGCAAAACTCCGGGAAAAATGGGATGAACTGGTTATCCGCCTGGGGCGTTCGCCTGCGCAGCGTTGCGTGAATCACATTTCTGAACCGGACACTGAAATTCCGCCGGGCTTCAGGGGGTAAGTGTTAATTTCTGGTCATGAGGTAATTTTCAGGAGGGCTTGTGGCAAAAGTTTTTACACAAGAAGAGCGGGAAAAAATTAAAGGGCAGGTTCTTGAACTCGTACGCCAGAGTGGGCGTGAGACGTTACGACAACTGGAAGCTAAAACTGGGGCAACAAGATATCTGATGAGCGTTCTGGCCAGAGAGCTGGTTGCCAGTGGCGATGTATACAACTCTGGTTACGGGTTATTCCCGCCTGAACAGGCGCGTAAGGACTGGCAAAATGCCCGTAAAAAGCTCTCAAGGGCAAAGCTGAAGAAACCATCTGCGGTTGATCCGGACCTTATCTGGTCATTACCTGATGGAGAAATACGTCGTTATGACAGGCGTCAGAACATAATCTGTAGCGAGTGCCGGAAGAGCGAAGTTATGCAGCGCGTGCTGGCGTTCTATCGGCGACGTTTTAGGTAGCGTTACATTGAGCAAACGGTGCAGAATTGAAATAATAGCAATTCGGAAGTATGCCGCTACGATGATGGTTGAAAGCATAGGTAAGTTGACTGGGAAGGTTGTTACTGCAGTGAGCTCAGTCCGTGTATATAACCCATCATTGCCTGAAGGTGAGCAACAATCAGGTGCAACCGAAGTTAACGGCAAGAAGCTATGGCTGATAATGGTTATGCAAATGCCAAACCGTTAGTGATTTCCGGAGAAACAATGTGGAAGGATATGGCAAAGGTAAAAAGTGTCTGTGAAAGATGCAAAATATCTAAACCATACATACAACCTCCTACCATGTAATAGTGTCGATGCCATTTCAATACACGGTAGCTCAGGAGAGGGACGAAAACAGCGGATACCCATTTATCAGTACTGGTTTCTCAATCCTCAGGTTTACCCAAAACTCAACACTAATCCAGCTGGTTATGTGAACCAGGTAAATTCTTTTGGTGTGAACCTCTTGAAGATGAAAGTTTTTTTGCTATGTTAGTCAAACATAAACTTCCCCTTTTTGAGCAAAAAATACTCTTTTAGAAGGATATTTAAATGGCGCGTCAATATGAAATGCAGATATCAAGGATGACAGTAGATAAATTAGGTGTGAAATTATATGACAGGGCTTATGCTGTTATAGCCGAATTAGTATCTAACAGTTACGATGCAGATGCGACTAATGTCACTATAAAAGCACCTATGGGCCAATACTTGGCTGTTAGACAGGATGGTGTTGTCAGGTCAAAAAATGTCACAATAGAAGTAGAAGATAATGGCGTCGGAATGGCGCCTGATGAACTACAGAACTTTTATTTGGTTGTTGGCAAAGAAAGACGTAAGGATCCAAAAAGAGGTGAAACCTCGAAGGTGTTTCACCGCAAAGTCATGGGACGGAAAGGCGTTGGGAAATTAGCACCTTTTGGTGTTTGTAAAAGGGTCGAGATTATAAGTGCCGGTGGGGAAAAAATCAGTCGTGATGGAAAGGAAGGGTATGAGGTTGCTCATATTCAGCTAGATAAAGAAAAAATAATGGATGATACTGCAGTGTCTTATAAACCGGAAACTGGGGATTTAGACGGCACACTAAGTGACAGGACCTATACTAAAATAATATTAAGTGATTTTGAATATAGAAAAATTAGCGAAATAAAAGATTTATCTCGGCAGCTTTCACAACGTTTTGGAGTGAAGAGTAAAAACTGGAATATTAAACTGATTGATACTTCGAAAACAAAGTCTAATCCTGACTATGAAGTTGAGGTCGGAGAGTTTACTGTTCCTGTTATGCCTAACTCTAAAATTGAATTTCGTTCCATGAGTGGAAGTATTGCGACAGATTCTTGTACGGATTTAAGTGATTATACGGCTTTTAATCCTGACGGCACGCGTTCATCAATTGTTAAGGCCGGTTTTGAACATGAAGGGAAAGCTTACCCGATATTAGGTTGGATTGCATACGCGAAAGAGCCTTATAAGGACGAGTTAATGGCAGGTGTTAGAATTTATTGCCGAGGTAAGTTTGCTGCGCAAACAGCAGTTTTTAATAGAAAAGCTGGTTTTACTGGAGAGCACTCTATACGTTCATATTTGGTAGGTGAGTTGCATGCTGACTGGTTAGACGAAAAAGAAGATCTTATCCAAACTGATAGAAGGGATATTCTATGGTCTGATGATTTAGGAACGCAATTTCAGAATTGGGGGCAAGAAGTTATTTTACTTGTGGGTAAAATAACTCGCGACCCCCTTAGAAATAATATGATGAATCAATTCTTCGAATTAGCGCAAGTGGAGGATAAGGTCGAGCAAGCATACCCTGGAGCCGGTCAAAAGGATATGCGAGCACAGGCTAAAAAAATAGCCAAGTTGTTGGGTAAATCTTTACGAGGTGATGAATTACATGATCCTGATGCACTCGAGAATTTAGTGCAGTTAAGTATTATGTTAGCACCATTACAATCCTTAGATGAGAAGTTAATAGAAGCTTCCAGTAAAGCGGATACACCGCTCAATGTTCTCAACGATATTTTAGCAACGGCTCAACTAGCTGAAACCGTTAGTTTTGGTCAAAAGGTCAAAAAGCGTCTTCAGATTATTGAGCGTCTCGAGTCTTTAAAAGACGCAAAGGATACAGCAGAAGATGAGTTACAAGATCTAATTGCATCCGCTCCGTGGCTAGTTAACCCTCAATGGGTCCCAGTTACAGCAAATAAAACGTTGTCCACGCTTAAAAGGGAATTTCAAAAATTTTATAAAAAGAAAACTGGTGAGGAGATATTTCTTATAGATTTTGATAAAAAAAATAAAAGACCAGACTTTGTATTGTTTAGTCAGGATGGAAAATTACAAATAATTGAAATAAAAAAGCCACATCATTATATTTCCAATGATGAAATGGATCGTATTATTAATTACTTCGAAACATTCGAGGAGTTTTTGAACGATGAGAGACATAATGATTTTAAATCAATAGCATCTGATTTTCACGTTACGCTGGTAAGTGATGGGGAGCGCTTGAGTGGGGCACGTCGTAAAGCTTATACTGCATACATCGAAGAAAAACGCCTAACACCCGTTGATTGGGCAGGGTTCTTGCTGAGGACAACTCAAACTCACCAAGAATTCTTGGATGAGGCAGAACAGTTGAAGTTGGGAAATAATGAGTGAGAAAACAGTGACCAGTTTGAATGCAGTTGACCTATTTAGCGGTGGTGGGGGACTAACCATGGGACTAAAAATGGCCGGGTTTGATGTCAAAGCTGCCGTTGAACTGGACGCACATGCCGCCGCTACTTTCCAAGCAAATCATCGTGAGACAAAACTCTTTGTTCAAGATATTCGGTTTGTAAAGGGGAGTGATATCCTAAATCTTATCCCTGAGCAACATTTAGATCTTTTATCTGCGTGCCCGCCATGTCAAGGATTTACTAGTCTCACTGCCAAGTATAAAAGGGAGGACCCTCGTAATTTATTGATTAACGAGATGTTACGGTTGGTTGAAGAAACCAATCCATCAGCAATCATGATGGAAAATGTTCCTGGATTAGCTTCCCGGGGAAATCATCTTCTTTCGCCAGTAATTGAGAGATTGAAAAAACTTGGTTACATAGTTAATTATGGAGTTTTGCAAGTAGCTGACTTTGGTGTACCACAGTTCAGAAAAAGGCTTGTTCTGTTGGCAGGAAAAGGATTTGCCATCCCATTGCCTGATGGATCACACTCTAAGGATGGAAGAGAGAAACCCAAATGGGTAACTGTTAAAGAAGCTATTGGAGATATGCCAAAACCCTTAACTCTTTCACAGGCTAAGAAGCAAGGGAAGTTTCCATTGTCGAGTTGGCATATTGTTAGGGATTTGTCTGAGATCAATATAAAGCGGTTACAAGCGGCTGTTCCAGGGATGTCTTGGGAGTGTATTCCCGAAGAACTCCGTCCAGATTGCCATAAAGGCGACTATAAAGGATTTAGTAATGTTTATGGTCGTATGCTTTGGGATGACGTATCGCCTACGATTACAGGTGGGTGCACAACTTTAAGCCGTGGGCGATATGGACATCCTGAGGATACGCGTACTATTTCTGTTCGAGAAGCTGCTAGACTACAGACTTTTCCTGATAACTATGTGTTTGATACAGCTTTGATGGATAAAGTATGCGTCATAATAGGAAATGCACTTCCATGCAAGTTTGCAGAGTATTTGGCTAACCACTGTAAAAATTATATTAATAAAGCAAGAACAGCTGGATTAATACCATAATTCTATATGTACAAAAAACCCGCTTCGGCGGGTTTTGTTTTTTCCTGGCATTCTGGTTTACAATTCGCACGCCAGCCTGAACAACTGGCACCTGCTGCGCCAGCAGAGACAACCGATGGCGCACGATACCAAATTACACAATTCTGATGATTCTGCCGTCTTTGCCAGCAGGCACGGGCGGCGTTCCCGCACTTTCAAATCTGACTGGTTCCAGCATCCCCCATGCACTGAAGAACAGGCCGAGTGGCTAATTCAGTGCTACCGCAGACACGGATACGAGATTAAGAAAGCCCTCAGCCTCGATTATCGTCACTGGATAATCTACGTCAGACTCCCTTATTCCGAACGCCCACCGCGTCCGTCCCGCACATTCCAGCAACGCATCTGGAGGTAACGTGCGGGTATTACTTCGACCTGTTCTGGTACCGGAACTCGGGCTGGTGATCGTTAAGCCGGGCCGTGAATCCATGCCGGTATTCCACAATACCCGGGTACTGGTGGAGCCGGAACCGAAAAGCATGCGTAATCTGTCGTCCGGGGTCGTTCCTGCCGTTCGCCAGCCGCTGGCGGAGGATAAATCATTACTGCTATTTTTCAGCGACGAACGAGTGATTCGTGCTGCTGGTGGCGCTGGCGCATTGTCTGACTGGTTACTGCGCCATGTTAAATCCTGCCAGTGGCCACACGGCGATTATCACCACAGTGAAACCGTCATTCACCGTTATGGTACCGGCGCAATGGTGTTGTGCTGGCACTGCGACAACCAGCTGCGCGACCAGACCTCCGAATCACTCGGGCAACTTGCTCACCAAAACCTGTCTGCATGGATGATTGACGTCATACTCCATGCAATGAATGGCTCGCAGGAACGGGAATTATCGCTGGCTGAATTATCCTGGTGGGCGGTCCGCAATCAGGTGGCGGACGCGCTACCGGAAGCGGTATTACGTCGTTCGCTGGGGTTGCGTGCGGAAAAAATCCGCTCAATGTACCGTGAAAGCGACATCGTACCGGGAGAGCAGACCGCCACCAGCATACTGAAGCAGCGCACAAAAAATCTTGCGCCGCTGCCTCACGCCCACCAGCAAAACCCGCCACAGGAAGAGACGGTGGTCAGCATTGCCGTTGATCCTGAGTCTCCGGAATCTTTCATGAAACGACCTAAACGTCGCCGCTGGGTTAACGAGAAATACACACGCTGGGTGAAGACACAGCCGTGTGCGTGTTGTGGTAAGCCAGCCGACGATCCCCATCACCTGATTGGTCATGGTCAGGGCGGAATGGGGACAAAATCTCACGATATTTTCACGCTACCGCTGTGTCGGGAGCATCACAACGAGCTTCATGCGGATCCTCTGGCGTTCGAAGAAAAGCATGGTTCTCAGGTTGATTTAATTTTTCGTTTTCTTGATCACGCCTTTGCAACTGGCGTGCTTGGGTAAAAGAGGTGACTGATGCTCATAGATTTGGTTTTACCTTACCCGCCGACGGTGAACACTTACTGGCGACGCCGTGGCAGCACATATTTTATCTCGGAGGAGGGAAAGCGTTATCGCCGGGCTGTGGCGCTTATTGTTCGCCAGCAGCGGCTGAAATTAAGCCTGTCCGGAAGGCTGGCGATAAAGGTGATTGCAGAGCCACCGGATAAGCGTCGTCGCGACCTGGACAATATCCTGAAAGCACCGCTGGATGCGCTGACGCATGCGGGAGTGTTAATGGACGATGAGCAGTTTGATGAAATCAATATCGTTCGTGGTCAGCCAGTATCTGGTGGACGTCTGGGGGTGAAGATTTACCCCATAATGCTTGAAGGGCAGGTCAAAAAATGAAACTGGAAGATTTACCGAAATACTACTCCCCAAAATCCCCTGGCCTGACCGATGCATCGGCCTCAACGTCAAAAGATGCGCTGAGTATCACTGATGTGATGGCCGCGCAGGGCATGACACAGAATCGGGCTGAGATGGGGTTTTCTGCGTTCCTGGGGAAAATGGGCATCAGTATGAATGACAGGGCGCGGGCAACAGAATTACTGGCAGATTATGCACTCAGTCGGTGCGATCGTGTGGCGGCGTTGAGAAAACTTCCGGCAGAAATAAAACCGGTAGTGATGCGCATTATGGCTTCGTATGCGTTTGAAGATTATGCCCGTAGCGCGGCGAGCAAAAAACAGTGCCCCTGCTGTCACGGAAAAAAATTTATTGAAAGCGAGGTTTTTACAAACAAGATCCAGTATCCGGATGGTAAGCCACCAGTGTGGGCAAAGTGCACAAAAGGCGTGTATCCGTCTTACTGGGAAGAATGGAAAAAAGTCAGGGAGGTGGTAAAAGTTGCCTGTCCGGAGTGTGGCGGAAAGGGTGAGGTTTCCACCGCCTGTAAGGATTGCCGTGGGCGTGGTGTCGCCCTTTACCGTGAAGAGTCGGTAAAACGTGGTATGCCTGTTATCAGAGACTGCCAGCGTTGTGGTGGTCGTGGCTATGAAAGACTACCATCAACGGAGGCATTTAATGCTATATGCGAGGTGACAAACCAGATAACACGCGCGTCATGGGAAAAAACAGTTAAGAAATTCTATGATGCGCTGGTGACCCGGTTTGATATTGAAGAAGCATGGGCTGAGCGGCAGTTAAAAAAGGTAACTAGGTAACAAGGTTGATTTTTCCGGAATCTGTGGTAAATTCGTCATAACGATGGGCTTTTTATGCCTGACGTTAGAAGAGTTTCAACAACCCGCCGCCGAGTGGGTTTTTTATTGTGGAATTAATTACGGACCGTTATTATTCTGCTCCCGGCCCTTTAGCTCAGTGGTGAGAGCGAGCGACTCATAATCGCCAGGTCGCTGGTTCAAATCCAGCAAGGGCCACCATCACAAACCGCCATTAGCTTATCAGGAAGAGCAGACGACACGATAACAGGGTTGTTGGTGCGGGGGCGGGTCCCCGATGGCGGTCCATTATCGGTATTCAGCGTTGTTAGCTCAGCCGGACAGAGCAATTGCCTTCTAAGCAATCGGTCACTGGTTCGAATCCAGTACAGCGCGCCATATTCATTCTTCCAGATTCCTTCCGGCAGAGCCTTATACTGAAATATACCTGGCTCAGGATATTGTTGAAAATATTATATGTTTGTCAAAAATAAAAGTTCTGTTAAGTGTTGATTGAGTGTTTGTTATACGGTCTAATGGTTTTTTCAGCATTAAATATTTATCATTCATATGGTGTGGGTAGAGTGAATATTGATGAGGCGTCGGGGTGTTTCATCCTTAGGCAGCGTATTGATATAGTCAATGCAGCACGAGCAAAGGCCTTCAGCCGTTTGACAGTTTTGTTCTGTACTCCTGATCGTCTTTCGGGAAGAGACGTTATTATTCTGAATAGTGATGCTATACAGAGGGTTTGCGATGAGTTCATGGTGGCTAATTCAGAATTATTTGCTCTTGTTCAGGAGTACAACAGAATAGCCAGGACCTGTGGTATGGATGAACTTCGGATTACTCATCTGGGGTAGATACATATCTGGATTATCACCGGTTACGGTAAAAAGTGATTGCTTACTGTTTTTGTGAATGGCATTGCAGCAGCCGGATAATGTCAGTGCTGGCTGACGGTGTGCTGGTGGCGGGTGTGGTGGTTGTTGCTTTCCCGTTGCTGAAAAAGAAAACGCCAGACTGTTAGCCGGGTATCAGTTAGCGGGAGAAATTTTTAAATACTTCACAATTCAGGCGGTTGATTGTTGTCTGGTTTGCGGGGAGTTTGTTAAAAGAAACTGGCATGGTGAATCCCCCTGTGCGGAGGGGCAATCAGCGAGTAGGTATATGGGATAATCGCGGATTCAGGTGCTGGTACTGAATTCACCGGGAGGCACCCGGCACCATGCAATGGCACATAGCGCCACTCTCCAGCCCCTCTCCGGAGGGGCTGTTTATATTGATTTTGTCAGATGTGAGTAAACTCCTTATGGACTTTGTTGTTTTAGTCCATAAGGACATATTTGCAGAGTGCAACGGTTATTAAAGCATTCATTCAATACGTTATCTGTATTTGTAGGGCATTCCTGGCTGTTTTTGATTAAATTCCAGAATGTTTTATTGAATGGTACTACGTTGTAAATGGTTACAGGTAGCACTTTGTTATTGAGCATGATGCCTGTGTGAGTCAGTGTAAATATACTTTCAGGAGGTAAGAAAGCATCCGATTGATACCAGATTATTAATTTTATTTTACTCCATATGACTGAAAAAGATATTCCGCATGATGGCTGGATAACTGTATCAATCACAATCCACTTCATTTAGTTTCCTTGTTTATGCCTTGCTGGTGATGTTCTGAAAAGTATAAATGATATTTTTGATTGTAAACCATAGAGCAGAATTATTTTTCTGATGTTGTTTATTGTTTATTTAAATGCAGGGTGGTTTATATCTCGTCTTGTAGTTTATCCATGCATATCTGCTTGATGATGAGGTTTTTATTTAAGGTATGGTTTTGTGTTTTTTCTGTATTACATGTCAGGTATTTTAAAGAATCATTTTTCAGATGGTGGAAAGAACCATGGCATTTAAACACTATGATGTTGTCAGGGCGGCGTCGCCGTCAGATCTTGCGGAAAAGCTGACACATAAACTGAAAGAGGGCTGGCAGCCGTTTGGTAGTCCGGTGGCCATAACCCCTTATACCCTGATGCAGGCGATTGCAGCAGAAGGTGATGTGGTCGTCAGTGGTGCAACTGAGCCGGAGTGGTACTACGTCATCGTACTGGCCGGGCAATCCAATGCCATGGCTTACGGTGAAGGGCTTCCGCTTCCGGATTCATACGATGCGCCCCATCCGCGCATTAAGCAACTGGCCCGTCGTAACACAGTGACTCCCGGTGGTGAAGTATGCGTATTTAACGACATCATTCCTGCTGACCATTGTCTGCATGATGTTCAGGATATGAGTACGATTAACCATCCCCGGGCTGACCTGAGCAAAGGGCAGTACGGCTGTGTCGGACAGGGCTTACATATTGCCAAAAAACTGCTTCCGTATATCCCTAATAATGCGGGGATCCTGCTGGTACCATGCTGTCGTGGTGGTTCGGCATTCACCCAGGGCACGGAGGGGACATTCAGCGAGTCCACGGGAGCCAGTCAGGATTCGGCTCGCTGGGGAGTGGGTAAGCCGTTATATCAGGATCTGCTTTTCCGCACGAAGGCAGCATTGCAGAAAAACCCGAAAAACGTTTTGCTGGCGATATGCTGGATGCAGGGGGAATTCGATATGACGAATGCCAGTTACGCCCAGCAGCCAGCAGCATTTCTTGCAATGGTACAGCAGTTCCGTGCTGACCTTGCCGGGCTGGCAGCGCAGTGTCACGGTGGAAGTCCGGCATCAGTCCCCTGGATTTGTGGCGACACGACATACGCGTGGAAACAAGAACACGGTACGCAATATGAAGTGGTATATGGTGCATATAAAGGTAAAGAATCCCAGCAGATTTATTTTGTTCCCTTTATGACCGATGGTAGCGGAGTTAATACACCGACAAACAACCCGTCAGAAGATCCTGATATTGCCGGGTCTGGTTATTACGGTTCGGCATCCCGAACGAACAAAAACTGGGTATCATCAAATCGCCCGACGCATTTCAGCTCATGGGCGCGTCGTGGCATTATTCCCGATCGTATGGCAACTGCTATTCTGAACGTAGCCGGTCGCACCTTAGCCTTCATTAGTGGTAAGGCACCGGAAATCAAACCCTCGCCCGGCGGCGACACGCCATCGGGGCCGTCTGAAGATGCATCCGTACGCACAATCTCCCTGTTGCCGACAGCCGGAGATGCTGCTGCGCAGGGCTGGAGCATTAAGAATGGCGGAATTCAGTTGTCAGATGGTGTATTTAAGATCACCAAGCAGAGCAATAAAGCCTGGTCCCTGACGCGCCCGGTGGATGACGCAGTCTCCCTGCTGACACGGGGTGGCAGACTGAGCTGTAAGTTTCGACTGTCAGGCGCACTGACCAACAACCAGTTCGGTCTGGGAATTTATCTGTATACCGATGTAGCGTTACCTGACGTCGTGGCGATGACCGGGACTGGTAACCCGTTCCTGATGTCGTTCTTCACCCAGACCACAGACGGCAAACTGAATCTGATGCATCACAAGAAAGCCGGAAACACAAAGTTGGGCGAGTTCGGGAATTACAGTAACGACTGGCAGACGCTGGAGCTGGTGTTCACCGCCGGCAGTGCCACGGTTACTCCGAAACTGAATGGAGTGGCTGGCCCGGCATTCCAGGTCATAAAAGACAGTCTGACACTGGGGCTGAATGCGCTGACGCTGACGGATATTACCAAAAATGCAGCGTATGGCGTTGAGATAGAAAGTCTGGTGCTGGAGATAAATGCACCGGCATCATCATAAAAAGTGAGCCAGTCAAATGGAAGGTATCGTTAAACTCACCGGTAGTGTCAGTGGGTCGTCTGAGATGCCTGCATGAGTTATCAGAGCCATCAGTACTTAACTGGTGGCTTTTTTTATTGTTGTCAGCTTCCGGATAACGGGAGACGGGGTATGTACCAGATGGAAAAAATCACAACAGGTGTGTCATACACCACGTCAGCGGTGGGAACGGGCTACTGGTTCCTGCAGTTGCTGGACAGGGTTTCCCCGTCTCAGTGGGCGGCAATAGGCGTGCTGGGGAGTCTGCTGTTTGGGCTGCTGACATATCTGACTAACCTGTATTTCAAAATCAGAGAGGACCGTCGTAAGGCTGCACGGGGAGAGTAATTCAATGACTCAAAACTATAAACTGATTGTGAAAGGGATCCGCAATTTTGAGAATAAAGTTACGGTAACTTTAGCGTTACGGGACAAAAAACGCTTTGACGGTGAAATTTTTGACCTGGACATCTCGCTGGACCGTGTTGAAGGTGCCGCGCTGGAGTTTTATGAGGCAGCAGCCAGAAGGAGCATCAGACAGGTCTTCCTGGATGTTGCTGCCGGGTTATGTGAAGGGGATGAGCAGTCGCCGGAAAAGCGCCCCGTAATTTTAGAGGCGCAGAATGTATGGATAACCTACAAAGGAAAGCTACCGGGAAGAATTACTGGTTCTCTGAAGACTCCTCCGGAATCACAACCTTAAGTCACTGACCGGAACAGATAAACCTGTCCGTGGGCAGAAACCGATAAATCCTGATAAATATCCATGAACGCAAAAATCAGATACGGCCTGTCGGCTGCCGTTCTGGCGCTGATTGCCGCTGGTGCGCCTGCGCCTGACATTCTCGACCAGTTTCTGGATGAAAAGGAAGGTAACCACACCACGGCATACCGTGATGGCGCGGGTATCTGGACCATCTGCCGCGGTGCCATCCTGGTGGATGGCAAACCTGTCGTTCCGGGCATGAAGTTGTCGAAGGAAAAATGCGACCGGGTTAACGCCATTGAGCGTGATAAGGCGCTGGCATGGGTGGAGAAAAACATCAGAGTGCCATTGAGTGAACCCCAGAAAGCGGGGATCGCGTCATTCTGTCCGTACAACATTGGCCCCGGTAAGTGTTTTCCGTCGACGTTTTATAAACGAATTAATGCAGGTGATCGCAGGGGAGCGTGTGAGGCGATTCGCTGGTGGATTAAGGACGGTGGCAGAGACTGCCGTATTCGTTCAAACAACTGCTACGGTCAGGTATCCCGTCGTGACCAGGAGAGCGCGCTGGCGTGCTGGGGTATCGACAGATAAGCAGAATATTTTGCTGAAAAATAAGGCATGGCCACGCGGGCGGATAACATGAAATCCTGCGAAGTGGCGAAACGTAAGTGAATAAAAGTAAAAACCCCGTTTGTTGGCACCAAGCGGGGTTTTGTGTTTCCTGACTCCGGAAAAGTCAAAGGAGAAAGTGTGTTTGATTTTAGCAAACTGATTCGGGAGATTCGAGTGATGGCTGAAAAATTATCCACCTGGAAGTTCATTCTTATCTGGCTGGTGTTTGTGATTATGGCCTCCGGTTATTTCATCGGTCAGATACGCTGGTGGTGAAATGAACCGCGTACTGTGCGTGGTCATCATTGCCCTGCTGGTGGCCTGTGGTGCGCTTAGTCTGGGGCTGAATCATTACCGTGATAACGCCATTACCTACAAAGCCCAGCGCGACAAAAATGTCAGAGAACTGAAGCTGGCGAACGCGGCAATTACTGACATGCAGATGCGTCAGCGTGATGTTGCTGCGCTCGATGCAAAATACACGAAGGAGTTAGCTGATGCGAAAGCTGAAAATGATGCTCTGCGTGATGATGTTGCCGCTGGTCGTCGTCGGTTGCACATCAAAGCAGTCTGTCAGTCAGTGCGTGAAGCCACCACCGCCTCCGGCGTGGATAATGCAGCCTCCCCCCGACTGGCAGACACCGCTGAACGGGATTATTTCACCCTCAGAGCGCGACTGATAATAATGCAAAAACAACTTGAAGGGGCACAGCTATACATTCGAGAGCAATGCCTCAGATAAAAACCGGCCAAGGATAATCCGCTGAAGATTCGCCGGTGGCTAAAGTGTGCCAAGAGTTCAATTTACGCAATTACTCCTGTCGATGCTATGCACCGTCTTTGTGAAGTCAATGGATACCTGATTTATTTCTGTGCGCTGTATCGTCGCTGTACTCTTGCATTAATTATGACTGTAGCCTGACGGGGAACTCCTTCTGCACAAGTGTGGGGGAATAATCAAAAACGATGCACACCGGGGTTACCGGGTACACATATTTCATCATGCCAGCGAGTCCGGTTCTGGTACGGAAGAAACCGGACGTTATGATTTAGTGCGGAAATATTTGTGTAGTGTTCTGAATGTTCTCAGTAAAGAGTAATGAATTATCAAAGGTATAGTAATATCTTTTGTTTTCGTGGATATTTGTAATCCATCTGAAAACCCCTGCTGTAGCAAGATTTTTCCTGTATTCGTAAAATGATAACTCTCCTGATTTGAATCCTTTTAAGGTGGCTTCTATAAGGCATTTATTTTTTGAAAATCTTACATTTACAACCTTACCCTGTCCTTTTATTAAAACCGTATTATCGTTTTCAAGAACAAGATGAATATTCTCTGTGGCTAAATAGTAAATGTAATGTGAGACATTGTGACGTTTTAGTTCAGAATAAAACCAGTGATAGTTTAAATTATTTCGCACTTTATCGAATATTTGTTTAAAAATGGCAACCTGAGCCATTGTAGTACCTTCCATGTGATATGAGGGGGCGTAGTCTGCACGATTATCTAAATTGCTTCAATCTGGTCTGACCTGTTTTCTGAGCAATTCAGTAATGTCACTCTTTTCTTTGTTTGCTTCAGGCGAAACTCTTTTTTCTGAGCACAGTCTCCGGCGGCAGGCTTCAATGACCCAGGCTGAGAAATTCCCGGACCCTTTTTGAACAAGAGCGATGTTAATTTGTTCAATCATTTGGTTAGGAAAGCGGATGTTGCGGGTTGTTGTTCTGCGGGTTCTGTTCTTCGTTGACATGAGGTTGCCCTGTATTCAGTGTCGCTGATTTGTATTGTCTGAAGTTGTTTTTACGTTAGGTTGATGCAGATCAATTAATACGATACCTGCGTCATAATTGATTATTTGACGTGGTTTGATGGCCTCCACGCACGTTGTGATATGTAGATGATAATCATTATCGCTTTACGGGTCCTTTCCGGTGATCCGACAGGTTACGGGGCGGCGACCTCGCGGTTTTTCACTATTTATGAAAATTTTTCAGGGAAAATCGTGTCGGTACTTCTCGAATATAACTTTTTGTTTTTTTTAATATTACATCCGTAAAGGTCCGACATGAAAGTGTCCGAAAATGCCTTTTTCTGGCGTTTTCATGTCGGGCCTTGTATTTGATAATGGGTTGTTTTCATGAAGGTTAATAAAAAGAGGCTTGCCGAAATTTTCAACGTGGACCCGCGGACGATTGAACGCTGGCAGTCTCAGGGACTCCCTTGCGCCTCCAAAGGTAGTAAGGGCATTGAATCTGTATTTGATACTGCCATGGCAATTCAGTGGTATGCGCAGAGGGAAACTGATATCGAAAACGAAAAGCTCCGCAAAGAACTGGACGATTTGCGTGCGGCAGCGGAGTCAGATTTACAACCCGGCACCATTGACTATGAACGCTACCGGCTCACAAAAGCGCAGGCAGATGCGCAGGAACTGAAAAATGCCCGTGAAGACGGAGTAGTGCTGGAAACTGAACTGTTTACCTTCATTCTGCAACGTGTGGCACAGGAGATTTCGGGGATACTTGTGCGTGTGCCGTTGACATTACAGCGTAAATATCCGGACATTTCACCATCACACCTTGATGTGGTGAAAACTGAAATCGCGAAAGCCTCCAATGTTGCAGCTAAGGCCGGTGAAAACGTGGGCGGGTGGATCGATGATTTCAGACGCGCAGAAGGCAGCTAATGCAGCCGGTGCGATAGCTACAGGGCTTTTATCTCTCATTATTCCTGTTCCACTGACGACAGTTCAGTGGGCCAATAAACATTATTACCTTCCTAAAGAGTCGTCTTATACCCCCGGGCGGTGGGAAACACTGCCGTTTCAGGTTGGCATCATGAACTGTATGGGCAACGATCTGATTCGCACGGTTAACCTGATTAAATCTGCCCGTGTTGGTTATACAAAGATGTTGCTGGGAGTGGAGGCTTATTTTATTGAGCATAAATCACGCAACAGCCTTCTTTTTCAGCCCACGGACTCAGCTGCTGAAGATTTTATGAAATCTCATGTTGAGCCAACGATAAGGGATGTTCCTGCATTGCTGGAGCTGGCTCCATGGTTCGGAAGAAAACACCGCGATAATACGCTCACCCTGAAGCGTTTTTCCTCCGGTGTGGGGTTCTGGTGTCTGGGTGGTGCGGCAGCAAAAAACTACCGTGAAAAATCCGTGGATGTGGTCTGTTATGACGAGCTTTCCTCGTTCGAACCGGATGTTGAAAAAGAGGGTTCGCCAACCCTGCTGGGGGATAAACGTATTGAGGGCTCTGTATGGCCAAAATCCATTCGCGGCTCGACGCCTAAAATCAAAGGCTCCTGCCAGATCGAAAAAGCCGCTAACGAGTCGGCACACTTCATGCGTTTTTATGTGCCCTGTCCGCACTGTGGGGAGGAGCAGTATCTGAAATTTGGCGATGATGCCTCGCCTTTCGGTCTTAAGTGGGAGAAGAATAAACCAGAAAGTGTTTTCTACCTTTGTGAGCATCATGGCTGTGTGATCCATCAGTCTGAGCTTGACCAGAGTAACGGGCGGTGGATCTGTGAAAACACGGGCATGTGGACCCGTGACGGCCTGATGTTTTTCAGCGCCCGGTGTGATGAAATTCCGCCGCCGCGTTCCATCACTTTCCATATCTGGACGGCGTACAGTCCGTTCACCACCTGGGTACAGATTGTCTATGACTGGCTGGATGCACTGAAAGATCCCAACGGCCTGAAAACCTTTGTGAACACCACGCTGGGCGAGACCTGGGAAGAGGCCGTGGGCGAAAAACTCGATCACCAGGTACTGATGGATAAGGTTGTGCGTTACACGGCGGCGGTGCCTGCCCGGGTGGTTTATCTGACGGCGGGCATTGACTCGCAGCGAAACCGTTTCGAGATGTATGTCTGGGGATGGGCTCCGGGAGAGGAAGCCTTTCTGGTGGATAAAATCATCATTATGGGGCGTCCCGATGAGGAAGAGACGCTGTTACGTTTGGATGCGGCGATCAACAAAAAATACCGCCATGCAGACGGAACCGAAATGACTATTTCCCGTGTCTGCTGGGACATCGGGGGGATCGATGGCGAAATCGTTTATCAGAGGTCAAAAAAACACGGTGTTTTCCGGGTGCTGCCGGTAAAAGGCGCATCTGTCTATGGCAAGCCGGTGATCACCATGCCAAAAACCCGCAATCAGCGGGGCGTGTATCTGTGTGAAGTGGGGACGGACACCGCAAAAGAAATTCTCTATGCCCGTATGAAAGCCGATCCCACGCCTGTGGATGAAGCCACGTCGTATGCCATCCGTTTTCCTGATGATCCGGAGATTTTTTCGCAGACAGAGGCGCAGCAACTGGTCGCGGAAGAGCTTGTGGAGAAGTGGGAAAAAGGAAAGATGCGTCTGCTGTGGGATAACAAAAAGCGGCGTAACGAAGCGCTGGACTGCCTGGTGTATGCCTACGCGGCATTACGTGTGTCCGTGCAACGCTGGCAGCTTGATCTGGCTGTACTGGCAAAATCCCGGGAAGAAGAGACGACCCGGCCAACCCTTAAAGAACTGGCAGCGAAGCTGTCCGGAGGAGTGAATGGTTACAGTCGCTGAACTGCAGGCGCTGCGTCAGGCGCGCCTTGATTTATTAACCGGTAAACGGGTGGTGTCTGTCCAGAAAGATGGTCGCAGAATTGAATATACGGCGGCTTCTCTGGATGAGCTTAACCGGGCGATCAATGATGCGGAGTCGGTACTGGGGACAACCCGGCGTCGCCGTCGTCCGCTGGGAGTGAGGTTATGAAACGAACGCCTGTCCTGATTGATGTGAACGGCGTTCCGCTTCGTGATAGTCTCAGCTACAACGGGGGCGGTGCAGGATTTGGCGGGCAAATGGCTGAGTGGTTGCCACCGGCGCAGAGTGCCGATGCGGCCCTGCTGCCCGCGTTGCGTCTGGGGAATGCCCGGGCAGATGATCTGGTGCGCAATAACGGAATAGCGGCTAATGCGGTGGCTCTGCATAAGGATCACATTGTCGGGCATATGTTTCTGATCAGCTACCGTCCGAACTGGCGCTGGCTGGGGATGCGGGAGACCGCAGCAAAAAGCTTTGTCGATGAGGTGGAGGCGGCCTGGTCGGAATACGCCGAAGGGATGTTTGGCGAGATCGACGTGGAAGGAAAACGCACCTTCACGGAATTTATCCGTGAAGGTGTGGGCGTTCATGCGTTTAACGGCGAAATCTTTGTGCAGCCGGTCTGGGATACGGAAACCACGCAGTTATTCCGTACGCGTTTTAAAGCCGTGAGTCCGAAACGGGTGGACACGCCTGGACACGGTATGGGGAACCGTTTTCTGCGGGCCGGTGTGGAGGTCGATCGATATGGCCGTGCCGTCGCGTACCATATCTGTGAGGATGATTTTCCGTTCTCTGGTAGTGGACGATGGGAACGGATCCCGCGTGAACTTCCCACCGGGCGTCCGGCCATGCTGCATATTTTCGAGCCGGTGGAGGACGGGCAGACCCGTGGGGCTAATCAGTTTTACAGCGTCATGGAACGGCTGAAGATGCTCGATTCCCTGCAGGCAACACAGCTTCAGTCGGCCATAGTGAAGGCGATGTATGCAGCGACGATTGAAAGTGAACTTGATACCGAAAAGGCCTTTGAATATATCGCCGGCGCGCCACAGGAGCAGAAGGATAATCCGCTTATTAATATTCTGGAGAAGTTCTCCAGCTGGTATGACACGAATAACGTGACACTGGGCGGTGTCAAAATTCCGCACCTTTTCCCTGGTGATGATCTGAAACTACAGACTGCGCAGGATTCAGACAATGGATTTTCTGCGCTTGAACAGGCGCTGCTGCGGTATATCGCCGCCGGTCTTGGCGTTTCCTACGAACAGTTGTCCCGTGATTACTCGAAGGTCAGTTACTCAAGTGCCCGCGCCTCCGCCAATGAGTCGTGGCGCTATTTTATGGGGCGGCGAAAATTTATTGCGGCCCGGCTGGCCACGCAGATGTTTTCCTGCTGGCTGGAAGAGGCACTTCTTCGGGGGATTATTCGTCCGCCACGGGCACGTTTTGATTTTTATCAGGCGCGATCAGCCTGGTCACGGGCAGAGTGGATTGGTGCCGGAAGAATGGCCATTGACGGGCTCAAGGAAGTCCAGGAATCAGTGATGCGCATTGAGGCCGGACTGAGCACGTATGAGAAAGAGCTGGCGCTGATGGGCGAGGATTATCAGGACATTTTCCGCCAGCAGGTCAGGGAATCTGCTGAGCGGCAAAAAGCCGGACTCTCACGTCCGGTGTGGATAGCGCAGGCGTATCAGCAGCAGATAGCGGAGAGTCGCAGGCCGGAAGAGGAGACAACACCACGTGAGACGTAATCTTTCACACATTATTGCCGCAGCATTCAATGAACCGCTGCTTCTGGAGCCCGCCTATGCGCGGGTTTTCTTTTGCGCGCTCGGGCGCGAGATGGGGGCAGCAAGTCTTTCGGTACCACAACAGCAGGTACAGCTTGATGCTCCCGGAATGCTGGCTGAAACGGACGAGTATATGGCCGGAGGTAAACGACCGGCCCGTGTTTACCGGGTGGTGAACGGTATTGCTGTACTGCCGGTGACCGGCACGCTGGTGCACCGGCTGGGTGGTATGCGGCCATTTTCCGGAATGACAGGCTATGACGGCATTGTCGCCTGTCTTCAGCAGGCAATGGCGGATAGCCAGGTGCGGGGCGTACTGCTGGACATTGACAGTCCGGGCGGGCAGGCCGCCGGCGCGTTTGACTGCGCTGACATGATTTACCGCCTCCGTCAGCAGAAGCCGGTCTGGGCACTGTGCAATGACACGGCCTGTTCTGCAGCCATGCTGCTGGCGTCTGCCTGCTCCCGACGGCTGGTTACCCAGACATCCCGTATCGGCTCCATTGGCGTGATGATGAGCCATGTCAGCTATGCCGGTCATCTGGCGCAGGCCGGTGTGGATATCACGCTGATTTACTCAGGGGCGCACAAGGTGGATGGCAATCAGTTTGAAGCGTTGCCGGCAGAGGTTCGCCAGGACATGCAGCAGCGGATTGATGCGGCGCGCCGGATGTTTGCCGAAAAAGTGGCGATGTTTACCGGTCTGTCTGTTGATGCAGTCACGGGAACAGAGGCCGCCGTTTTTGAAGGTCAGTCCGGCATTGAGGCCGGGCTGGCGGATGAATTAATCAATGCGTCGGATGCCATCAGTGTGATGGCCACGGCGCTGAACAGTAATGTCAGAGGAGGCACTATGCCGCAATTAACTGCAACGGAAGCCGCCGTGCAGGAGAACCAGCGAGTGATGGGGATCCTGACATGCCAGGAAGCGAAAGGACGTGAACAGCTTGCCACGATGCTGGCAGGGCAACAGGGCATGAGCGTTGAACAGGCCCGGGCGATTCTGGCCGCGGCGGCACCGCAGCAGCCGGTGGCATCCGCGCAGAGTGAAGCCGATCGCATTATGGCGTGTGAAGAAGCGAACGGTCGTGAACAACTGGCGGCAACGCTGGCGGCGATGCCGGAGATGACGGTGGAAAAAGCCCGCCCGATCCTGGCGGCTGCACCACTGGCGGATGCCGGGCCCTCACTTCGTGATCAGATCATGGCCCTGGATGAGGCAAAAGGGGCAGAAGCGCAGGCTGAAAAACTGGCGGCCTGCCCGGGAATGACCGTGGAGAACGCCCGGGCTGTGCTGGCTGCGGGATCAGGTAAGGCCGAACCGGTCTCTGCATCCACAACCGCCCTGTTTGAACATTTCATGGCGAATCATTCACCGGCAGCGGTGCGGGGTGGCGTGTCACAGACGTCAGCAGACGGTGATGCGGACGTGAAAATGCTCATGGCCATGCCATGAAGTCAGTGCTGACCATCAATATGAGGTTTTAACAAAATGGTGACGAAAACCATCACTGAACAGCGTGCGGAAGTACGTATTTTTGCCGGTAATGATCCGGCTCATACCGCCACAGGCAGCAGCGGGATTTCTTCTGCAACACCGGCTCTGACGCCCCTGATGCTGGATGAAGCCACCGGGAAACTGGTGGTCTGGGATGGACAGAAAGCCGGTAGTGCGGTTGGCATACTGGTACTGCCGCTTGAAGGCACAGAGACGGTGCTGACCTATTACAAGTCGGGGACCTTTGCGACGGAGGCAATCCGCTGGCCTGACAGTGTGGATGAACACAAAAAGGCAAATGCCTTTGCCGGCACAGCCCTGAGTCACGCGGCTCTGCCGTAACACGTTATCAGGCCACCATGGTGGCCTGACTGATTTCTGAATGAAAGGAACTGATTTATGGGATTGTTTACGACCCGCCAGTTACTCGGTTATACCGAACAAAAAGTTAAATTCCGTGCGCTATTTCTGGAGCTGTTTTTCCGCCGTACGGTGAATTTCCACACCGAAGAGGTGATGCTGGACAAAATTACCGGAAAAACGCCGGTGGCGGCCTATGTCTCCCCGATCGTTGAAGGAAAAGTGCTGCGCCATCGTGGTGGTGAAACCCGCGTGTTGCGTCCGGGCTACGTCAAGCCGAAACACGAATTTAATTACCAGCAGGCGGTTGAGCGCCTTCCCGGTGAAGATCCGGCTCAGCTGAACGACCCGGCCTACCGTCGTCTGCGTATCATTACCGATAACCTCAAACAGGAAGAGCACGCTATTGTCCAGGTGGAAGAAATGCAGGCGGTGAATGCCGTGCTGTATGGCAAATACACCATGGAAGGGGAACAGTTTGACACGGTCGAGGTGGATTTCGGACGCTCTGAAGGAAATAACATTGAGCAGGCCGACGGTAAAAAATGGTCTGAGCAGGACCGTGATACGTTTGATCCGACGCATGATATTGACCTTTACTGCGATCAGGCCAGCGGTCTTGTGAATATTGCCATTATGGACGGTACGGTCTGGCGTCTGCTGAATGGCTTTAAGCTGTTCCGCGAAAAACTGGATACCCGTCGCGGCTCAAATTCACAACTCGAAACGGCAGTGAAAGACCTGGGGGCGGTGGTGTCTTTCAAAGGGTATTACGGTGATCTGGCCATTGTGGTGGCGAAAACGTCTTATGTGGCAGACGACGGTACCGAAAAACGTTATCTGCCGGAGGGCACACTGGTCCTGGGGAATACGGCAGCAGAGGGCATTCGTTGCTATGGTGCCATTCAGGATGCGCAGGCGTTGTCCGAAGGTGTGGTGGCCTCTTCCCGTTATCCGAAACACTGGCTGACTGTGGGCGATCCGGCCCGTGAATTCACCATGACGCAGTCCGCACCGCTGATGGTGCTGCCGGATCCGGATGAGTTTGTGGTGGTGCAGGTGAAATAATCCGTGAGCGGGGGCGAAATGCCCCCGTGTCTTTTTTCACAGGAGGCTGAGATGGCAACAAAAGAAGAAAATCTGAATCGTCTTCGTCAACTGGCTGGCCTGCTGGGGCGCGAGGCGGATATGTCGGGGAGTGCTGCGGATATTGCTCAACGTGTGTCTGAGTGGGAAGAGGAGCTTGCTGTTTCCCCGGAGGGCATTATGCACTCTGATGAGAGCGGGGCTGATCAAAATCACACAGACGATGGTGAGCAGTTGAACAACACGGATGCTCCGGATGATGTTAAAGCCGTCCGGGTACGGAAGTGCCTGCAAGTAATGGGGTATTGCCCGGAGACAGGTCGTCCCGTTGAGCTGGCGTTACGGGGTATGCGTGTTCTGGTGCCATCATCACTGGCAACGGCCATGATACAGCACGGAACGGCTGAATATGCGTGATTTTCAGAATGCCTTTGATGCTGCCCTTGCCGGGGTGGACAGTACGATCGTTGAAGTGATGGGGATCCGTGCGCAGTTCACCTCCGGAGCACAACGTGGCGGCGAAGTTCAGGGGGTTTTTGACGATCCGGAGTCGCTGGGTTTTGCCGGTGGCGGGGTCCGTATTGAAGGAAGCAGCCCGTCATTATTTGTGCGGACGGATACGGTGCGTGCCGTGCGGCGTGGTGACACGCTGACCATTAACGGCGAGATGTTCTGGGTGGATCGTGTTTCTCCGGATGACGGGGGAAGCTGTTATCTCTGGCTCAACCGTGGGCAACCACCCGCTGTTAACCGGCGACGATAAACGCAGGGTGAAATTATGGCGATAAAAGGGCTTGATCAGGCGATTGATAATCTGAGCCGGGTTCGTAAAAACGCCATTCCGGCTGCTTCTGCAATGACCATTAACCGCGTGGCCACAACGGCGATTAATCAGTCTTCGTCACAGGTTGCCCGGGAAACCAGGGTGAGACGGAAACTGGTAAAGGAACGGTCCAGACTGAAACGGGCGACGGTCAGAAATCCGAATGCCAGAATTATCGTTAACCGCGGTGATCTCCCTGTGATTAAGCTGGGGATCAGAATGCTGGGGCGTCGTCCGAACAGCATACTCAAAGCCGGTCAGCATCGTTATCAGCGGGCATTTATCCAGCGATTAAATAATGGGCGCTGGCATGTTATGCAACGTCTTCCCCAGGCCAGATATGAGGAGGGCAATGACGACAAGGGAAGGAAAAAGCGTAATCGCCTTCCCATTCAGGTGGTGAAAATCCCGATGGCGGCCCCACTGAAACAGGCATTTGATGAGAATGTTGACCGTATCCGGCGTGAACGCCTGCCCGGAGAACTGGCATCCGCGCTGAAACAACAACTGAGGATTGCGATAAAACGATGAAACACACTGATATCCGTGCTGCAGTGCTGGATGCACTCGAGCAGCATGAACACGGGGCGACGCTGTTTGATGGTCGCCCCGTTGTTTTTGACGAAGAGGATTTTCCTGCGATCGCGGTTTATCTGACGGATGCAGAGTATACCGGTGAAGAGCTGGATGCAGATACCTGGCGGGCCACACTGCATATTGAGGTGTTTTTACCGGCACAGGTACCGGATTCAGAGCTTGATCAGTGGATGGAAAGCCGGATTTATCCGGCGATGACTGCGATCCCGGCACTGGCAGGACTGATTACCACGATGGTTACGCAGGGCTATGAGTATCGTCGTGATGACGATATGGCGTTATGGAGCTCTGCGGATCTGACTTATTCCATTACATACGAGATGTGAGGACGATATGGCAACACCAAATCCCCTGGAGCCAGTAAAAGGTGCCGGTACCACTCTGTGGGTTTACAACGGCAAGGGTGATGCTTATGCAAACCCGTTGTCAGACGCTGACTGGCAGCGACTGGCTAAGGTGAAGGATCTGACGCCGGGCGAGATGACGGCAGAATCCTACGATGATAACTACCTGGATGATGAAGACGCAGACTGGACCGCGACCGGGCAGGGGCAGAAATCTGCAGGTGATACCAGTTTTACGCTGGCCTGGAAACCGGGAGAGGAAGGTCAGAAAGGGCTTATAGGCTGGTTTGAAAGCGGCGATGTCCGGGCCTATAAAATCCGTTTTCCGAATGGCACGGTGGATGTGTTTCGTGGCTGGGTCAGCAGTATCGGTAAGGCCGTGACGGCGAAAGAAGTGATCACCCGCACGGTGAAAGTCACTAACGTGGGTAAACCTTCTGTAGCGGAAGAACGCAGCAAAATTACGCCGGTCAGTGCGATTAAGGTGACGCCGACATCCGGTACGGTGGCAAAAGGGAAAACAACCACCCTGACGGTTTCTTTTGAGCCGGAAAGTGCAACCGACAAGACGTTCAGAGCGGTTTCCGCCGATCCGTCGAAAGCCACCATTAGTGTGAAAGATATGACAATTACGGTAAACGGCATGGCGACAGGTAAGGTGCAGATCCCTGTGGTGAGCGGAAATGGTCAGTTCGCCGCAGTGGCTGAAGTCACCGTTACTGAAGCGGGCGCTGCAGGGTAAACGGAGGTAATACATGTTTCTGAAAACAGAACAATTTGAATATAACGGTGTGTCTGTCACGCTTTCCGAATTGTCTGCGCTGCAGCGTATCGAGCATCTTGCCCTCCTGAAACGGCGTGCAGAACAGGCAGAATCCAGCGGCAACCTGCAGGTAAGCGTGGAAGATCTCGTCAGAACCGGCGCGTTTCTGGTGGCGATGTCCCTGTGGCATAACCATCCGCAGAAAACGGGGTCACCGTCAATGAATGAGGCCGTGATGAAGATAGAGCAGGAAGTGCTCACCACCTGGCCTGCCGATGCCATTGCCCGGGCGGAAGACGTGGTGTTGTGCCTGTCCGGGATGATCGAAGCTGTTCGTCCGGATACTGATATTACTGAAGTGGCGAAAAATAACACGCTGACTGATGATGATTTTTCTGCGGGAAAGTCTTCGACGGCGAGCTGAACTTTGCCCTCAGACTGGCGCGTGAGATGGGGAGACCCGACTGGCGCGCCATGCTTGCCGGGATGACATCCACCGAATATGCCGACTGGCACCGTTTTTACCGCACGCATTATTTTCAGGATACCCAGCTGGATATGCATTTTTCCGGGCTGACGTACGCTGTACTCAGCCTGTTTTTTTGCGATCCGGATATGCATCCCTCTGATTTCAGTCTGCTTGTCCCCCGGCATGAGGAAGAGCAGGTGGAGAGGCCGGATGAGGACAAAATGCTGATGCAGAAAGCGGCAGGACTTGCCGGAGGCGTCCGGTTCGGTGGGGACGGAGGGCGCGATATTTTATCGTCTGCGGATGTGGCGGATGTCATGGTGGATGATGCCGCATTAATGATGGCTTCAGCGGGGATTCCGGGAGGTGTGAGATATGTCCCAGCCGGTTGGTGATCTTGTTATTGACCTTAGTCTGGATGCTGTCCGTTTCGATGAGCAGATGAGCCGGGTAAGGCGTCATTTTTCAGGTCTGGATACCGACGCCAGAAAAACCGCCAGTGCTGTTGAACAGGGCCTGAGCCGCCAGGCGCTGGCTGCACAAAAAGCCGGGATTTCCGTCGGGCAGTATAAAGCGGCCATGCGAACCCTGCCCGCACAGTTTACGGATATCGCCACGCAGCTTGCCGGTGGTCAGAATCCCTGGTTGATCCTGCTGCAACAGGGCGGTCAGGTGAAGGACTCCTTCGGCGGGATGATCCCCATGTTCAGGGGGCTTGCCGGTGCGATCACCCTGCCGATGGTCGGGGTCACCTCGCTGGCGGTGGCGACAGGTGCGCTGGCGTACGCCTGGTACCAGGGCGACGCCACGCTTTCAGAATTTAATAAAACGCTGGTCCTTTCCGGCAATCAGGCCGGACTGACTGCCGATCGTATGCTGACGCTCTCAAGAGCCGGGCAGGCAGCAGGGCTGACGTTTAACCAGGCGAGAGAGTCACTGGCAGCCCTGGTGAATGCCGGTGTGCGTGGTGGTGAACAGTTTGATGCCATCAACCAGAGTGTCGCGCGTTTTGCGTCTGCATCCGGAGTGGAGGTAGATAAAGTCGCTGAAGCCTTCGGGAAGCTGACCACTGACCCGAGGTCGGGACTGATGGCGATGGCGCGCCAGTTCCGTAACGTGACGGCAGAGCAGATTGCGTATGTTGCACAACTGCAGCGTTCCGGAGACGAGGCCGGGGCCTTACAGGCGGCGAACGATATCGCCACGAAAGGCTTTGATGAGCAGACCCGTCGCCTGAAAGAAAACATGGGAACACTGGAGACCTGGGCGGATAAAACAGGGAAGGCATTCAAATCGATGTGGGATGCCATTCTGGATATCGGTCGTCCGGAATTCTCAGCGGATATGCTCGCCAGTGCACAGAAGGCATTTGATGAGGCGGATAAAAAATGGCAGTGGTACCAGAGTCGGAGCCAGCGCCGCGGTAAAACCTCCTCTTTCCGGGCCAACCTTCAGGGCGCATGGGATGACCGGGAAAATGCCCGTCTGGGTCTGGCAGCGGCAACGCTGCAGTCGGATATGGAAAAAGCCGGTGAACTGGCGGCAAGGGACAGGGCTGAGCGTGAGTCGTCACAGCTGAAGTATACCGGAGAGGCGCAGAAGGCGTATGAGCGCCTGCTGACGCCACTGGAGAAATATACCGCCCGGCAGGAAGAGCTGAATAAGGCCCTGAAAGACGGGAAAATCCTGCAGGCGGATTACAACACGCTGATGGCGTCGGCAAAAAAGGATTATGAGTCGACGCAGAAAAAGCCGTCCGGTGTGAAGGTGTCTGCCGGTGAGCGCCAGGAAGACCAGGCGCATGCAGCCCTGCTGGCGCTTGAAACTGAGCTCAGGACGCTGGAGAAGCACAGCGGTGCGAATGAAAAAATCAGCCAGCAGCGCCGTGATTTATGGAAAGCGGAAAATCAGTATGTGGTCCTGAAAGAGGCCGCCACGAAACGGCAGTTATCTGAGCAGGAAAAATCCCTGCTGGCTCATGAGAAAGAGACGCTGGAGTACAAACGCCAGCTGGCTGAGCTGGGCGACAAGATTGAACACCAGAAGCGGCTGAATGAGCTGGCACAGCAGGCGGCGCGGTTTGAACAGCAGCAAAGCGCGAAGCAGGCGGCAATCAGCGCAAAAGCCCGCGGCCTCACCGACCGTCAGGCGCAGCGGGAGTCGGAAGAGCAGCGCCTTCGTGAGGTGTACGGTGATAATCCGGCTGCGCTGGCGAAGGCCACATCGGCACTGAAGAACACCTGGTCTGCGGAGGAGCAGCTTCGTGGAAGCTGGATGGCCGGGATGAAGTCCGGCTGGGGCGAGTGGGCGGAAAGTGCGACGGACAGTTTTTCGCAGGTTAAAAACGCGGCCACGCAGACCTTTGATGGTATTGCACAGAATATGGCGGCGATGCTGACCGGCAGTGAACAGAACTGGCGCAGCTTCACCCGTTCCGTGCTGTCCATGATGACAGAAATTCTGCTTAAGCAGGCAATGGTGGGGATTGTCGGGAGTATCGGCAGCGCCATTGGCGGGGCTGTTGGTGGCGGCGCATCCGCGTCAGGCGGTACAGCCATTCAGGCCGCTGCGGCGAAATTCCATTTTGCAACCGGAGGATTTACGGGAACCGGCGGCAAATATGAGCCAGCGGGGATTGTTCATCGTGGTGAATTTGTCTTCACGAAGGAGGCAACCAGCCGGATTGGTGTCGGCAACCTGTACCGCCTGATGCGGGGCTATGCGGAAGGTGGTTATGTGGGCGGTGCCGGAAGTCCGGCGCAGATGCGGCGGGCTGAAGGCATTAATTTTAATCAGAACAATCACGTGGTGATTCAGAACGACGGTACGAATGGTCTGCCAGGTCCACAGATGATGAAGGCAGTGTATGACATGGCCCGCAAGGGTGCCCGTGATGAAATTCAGGCACAGATGCGCGATGGTGGTCTGTTCTCCGGAGGTGGATGATGAAGACCTTCCGCTGGAAAGTGAAACCCGGTATGGATGTGGCTTCGGCCCCTTCTGTAAGAAAGGTGCGCTTTGGTGATGGCTATTCCCAGCGAGCGCCTGCCGGGCTGAATGCCAACCTGAAAACGTACAGCGTGACGCTTTCTGTCCCCCGTGAGGAGGCCACGGTACTGGAGTCGTTTCTGGAAGAGCACGGGGGCTGGAAAGCCTTTCTGTGGACGCCGCCTTATGAGTGGCGGCAGATAAAGGTGACCTGCGCAAAATGGTCGTCGCGGGTCAGTATGCTGCGTGTTGAGTTCAGCGCAGAGTTTGAACAGGTGGTGAACTGATGCAGGATATCCGGCAGGAAACACTGAATGAATGCACCCGTGCGGAGCAGTCGGCCAGCGTGGTGCTCTGGGAAATCGACCTGACAGAGGTCGGTGGAGAACGTTATTTTTTCTGTAATGAGCAGAACGAAAAAGGTGAGCCGGTCACCTGGCAGGGGCGACAGTATCAGCCGTATCCCATTCAGGGGAGTGGTTTTGAACTGAATGGCAAAGGCACCAGTACGCGCCCCACGCTGACGGTTTCTAACCTGTACGGTATGGTCACCGGGATGGCGGAAGATCTGCAGAGTCTGGTCGGCGGAACGGTGGTCCGGCGTAAGGTTTACGCCCGTTTTCTGGATGCGGTGAACTTCGTCAACGGAAACAGTGACGCCGATCCGGAGCAGGAGGTGATCAGCCGCTGGCGCATCGAGCAGTGCAGCGAACTGAGCGCGGTGAGTGCCTCCTTTGTACTGTCCACGCCGACGGAAACGGATGGCGCTGTTTTTCCGGGGCGTATCATGCTGGCCAACACCTGCACCTGGACCTATCGCGGTGATGAGTGCGGTTATCACGGTCCGGCAGTCGCGGATGAATATGACCAGCCGACGTCCGATATCACGAAGGATAAATGCAGCAAATGCCTGAGCGGCTGTAAGTTTCGCAATAACGTCGGCAACTTTGGCGGCTTCCTTTCCATTAACAAACTTTCGCAGTAATCCCATGACAGAGACAGAATCAGCGATTCTGGCGCACGCCCGGCGATGTGCGCCAGCGGAGTCGTGCGGCTTCGTGGTAAGCACGCCGGAGGGGGAAAGATATTTCCCCTGCGTGAATATCTCCGGTGAGCCGGAGGATTATTTCCGGATGGCTCCGGAGGACTGGCTGCAGGCAGAAATGCAGGGTGAGATTGTGGCGCTGGTCCACAGCCACCCCGGTGGTCTGCCCTGGCTGAGTGAGGCTGACCGGCGGCTGCAGGTGCAGAGTGATTTGCCGTGGTGGCTGGTCTGCCGGGGGGCGATTCATAAGTTCCGCTGTGTGCCGCATCTCACCGGGCGGCGCTTTGAGCACGGGGTGACGGACTGTTACACGCTGTTCCGGGATGCTTATCA
>NZ_JBJQKY010000032.1:0-55301 GCF_046486595.1 Escherichia sp. WS3063 | reverse complement strand
CAGTAGTGAAGTAGTGATTCACGACTTCAAGGCGCTTTTCAAAAGGGTATTTTGGCTTTGACATATCAGGGGCTATTCCATTTCATCGTCCAACAAAATGGGTGCAGTACATACTCGTTGGAAATCAACACAGGAGGCTGGGAATGCCGCAGAAATATAGATTACTTTCTTTAATAGTGATTTGTTTCACGCTTTTATTTTTCACCTGGATGATAAGAGATTCACTGTGTGAATTGCATATTAAACAGGGGAGTTATGAGCTGGCGGCGTTTTTAGCCTGCAAATTGAAAGAGTAAGCGTCTTCGGCGGGAAGTTATTCCCGCCTTTCTTACGGCGTTGCGCATTCTCATTGCACCCAAATTTATTCTTCACAAAAATAATAATAGATTTTATTACGCGAACGATTATTTATTTCCTGAATAAACAAATAAAAAAATCCCCGCCATTTGGCAGGGATCTTAGATTCTGTGCTTTTAAGCAGAGATTACAGGCTGGTTACGTTACCAGCTGCCGGGCCTTTAGCGCCGCTTTCGATGGTGAAGGACACTTTCTGACCTTCGTCCAGAGATTTGTAACCATCGTTCTGGATAGCAGAGAAGTGTACGAACACGTCTTTAGAGCCATCGTCAGGAGTGATGAAGCCGAAGCCTTTGTCAGCGTTGAACCATTTTACGATACCAGTCATTTTACCGGACATAGTGTATTACCTTTAATAATTAAGTGTGCCTTTCGGCGATATGGCGTGCTTTACAGATTTTGAAGCGTTAAAGGAATGTGCACTACGAGGGGTATCAACGATAACTCTTGAAGGGACTTGCCTTACTACACTGCTTTAATGGTCTGTACGTCAAACCGTTGATGTGCATTAAGCCACGCATTGGCGGGTGATGCAACAATTATTTTTCATATTTATGATTAATCGGTTGGAAAACGGTCCTGTCATCAGGACCGTAAACAGCAATAAAGTGGATAAAAGTCTATTCCATCAACTGCTTACTTAATGCCGGGTTGGCTTGAATCAAACGCATCAATTTTAGTTCGGCACTTGAAGGCTTCACGCGTCTGGATTCCCATTCCTTTACCATGGCGACTGATACGCCCAAAACCCGGGCGAAATCATCGATTTTTAACCCTGTCCCTTTTCGTAACTGCTCAATTTCGGTACAGGACGTTGTTCTGTGCGTCAGGGTAATTTTCTGCGTTTCATCTTTAAAAACAATCTGTTCCAGGCTGCTCAACAGCTCATGCATTGGATCTTTATATTCCATTGAAAACTCCTCAAATCACACTGCGGGATCGTGAATTGCATCGAAGCTCATTAAGAATAGTCGGGAAAAACAGACACAGCGGGGTGTAGTCAGGGCATGCTCTGGCTATGATTCGATTCAGCCAGTCATTTAGCGTGACTTATAGCCACCTAACGATCTGATAAATGCCGATATATCTCTTACCACTCCCGGTTTGTAAAGATTTCGAAAATCTAACGTTCTGAGAAGGCGTAAATCTCTGGCTACAAAAAAAGCAACGGCACTATCATTTTTTAACAATGAAACAACAAATTAACCTTGTTTCATTTTCTCCATGATTTTACCAGGAAGATTACGTAGAAAGGGTATCCTGCAAGCCTGTCCTGGACTATCCTTGTCACGTCAGACACGCGTGTGTCGTTGTGCGCTTTTTTTGGGTGAAAGGAGTAAGAAAATGGCGACAGGAAAGTCCTGCTCTCGCTGGTTTGCGCCTCTTGCGGCGTTATTAATGGTAGTTAGCCTGAGTGGGTGTTTTGATAAAGAAGGCGATCAGCGTAAAGCGTTTATCGACTTCCTGCAGAATACAGTGATGCGTAGCGGTGAACGTCTACCAACCCTGACTGCCGATCAGAAAAAACAGTTTGGTCCTTTTGTCTCTGATTACGCGATTCTGTATGGTTATTCTCAGCAGGTGAATCAGGCGATGGATTCCGGTCTGCGCCCGGTTGTAGACAGCGTTAACGCAATTCGCGTACCGCAGGATTACGTTACGCAAAGCGGCCCACTGCGTGAAATGAACGGTTCTCTGGGTGTGCTGGCGCAACAGCTGCAAAATGCGAAGTTGCAGGCCGATGCTGCACACTCTGCGCTAAAACAGAGCGATGACCTGAAACCGGTTTTCGATCAGGCATTCACCAAAGTGGTAACGACGCCAGCTGATGCATTGCAACCGTTGATTCCGGCGGCACAAACTTTCACGCAACAACTGGTGATGGTTGGAGACTACATTGCTCAGCAAGGTACTCAGGTGAGCTTTGTCGCAAATGGCATCCAGTTCCCGACGTCACAGCAGGCAAGTGAATATAACAAACTGATTGCGCCATTACCGGCACAGCATCAGGCGTTTAATCAGGCCTGGACTACAGCAGTTACTGCAACCCAATAAAGAGTAAAAGCCCGAGCGATTATCGGGCTTTACTCCACGCAGTCGCGGCTTAGTCCGCGACGTGCGGATTCACACAGTTCTTCTCAACCTTTCCTTGTAACGCATCAATCAAATTATCCACGGCACAGGCGGCCATGCCATAACGCGTCTCATGGGTGGCAGATCCAATATGCGGTACTGCGACGACGTTGGCCATTGAGAGCAACGGCGAATCTACAGACAGTGGCTCTTGTTCGAAGACATCCAGCCCGGCGGCGTGAATTTCCCCTTTCTGCAATGCAGCAATCAGTGCATTTTCATCAACCACCGGGCCACGTCCGGCATTAATGAAAATAGCGGAGGATTTCATTTTGGCGAATTGTTCTGCGCCAAACAGATGATGCGTTTCATCAGTTAACGGCAGGATCAGGCAAACGAAATCTGACTCTTGTAACAGTGTATCCAAATCGCAGTAGCGGGCGTTGAAGCGTTCTTCTGCTTCTTTATGGTGGCGACGTGCGTTATAGAGGATGGGCATGTTGAAGCCAAAGTGCGCACGTTGTGCCAGCGCCATGCCGATCCGTCCCATCCCGACAATGCCCAGTGTTTTATGGTGAACGTCAGTGCCGTACCAGTCCGGGCCTATGCTCGCGGTCCATTCGCCTGCTTTTACCCGTTCTGCTACCTCCACAACCCGACGAGCGGTAGACAACACCAGCGCCATCAGCGTATCGGCGACGGTTTCTGTTAATACGGTTGGTGTGTGCATCAGCAGAATTTTTCGGGCGGTAAGCGCATCGACATCAAAATTGTCATAGCCGACGGAGATCGTTGATGTGGCACGCAGTTTCGGCATTTTTTCCAGCAATGCGGCATCAACATTCTCATTTGAACCCAGCAAGCCTTCAGCTTCGGCAAAAATTGCTGCATTTTGTTCGACGGTTTGTGGGCTGAGGTTTGCCACCTGGTGAACGGTGAAATGTTCTTGCAGGCGTTGCAGTAAATCATCAGGTAAGGCTTTGTAGAGGATAACGGACGGCTTCATGCTTCTCTCCATTCACTGATAAGGCGATCACCTTAGCCTGAAATATGATGAAGGAAAACTGAAGAATGCCAGGTGATTTCTGTATCACCTGACATGAAAGGGATTACAGTGGGCTTAAGGTAATTTCTACACGGCGGTTTTGCGCCTTACCTTCTGCGGTGCTGTTGCTGGCGATTGGGTTAGCCGGGCCAAGGCCTTGAGTACGGATGCGGCTGGCGTCCACGCCCTGGGTGATCAACGCGCTGGCAACGGAATCCGCACGCTGCTGGGAGAGACGCATGTTCAGGTCGTGCCCCCCCGTGCTGTCGGTATAACCAATCACGTTAACCGCCGTTTTCGGATACTCTTTCAGTACCATTGCCACGCCGGTCAGGGTGTTAGCGCCCGCCGGTTTCAGGGTTGCGCTGCTGCTGTCGAAGGTCACATTGTTCGGCATATTGAGGATAATGTTATCCCCGCTGCGGGTTACGCTAACACCAGTGCCGCGCATTTTGTCACGCAGCTTCGCTTCCTGCACATCCATGTAATAACCAACGCCGCCGCCCAGAGCTGCGCCTGCTGCTGCGCCAATGAGCGCGCCTTTACCGCGATCTTTCTTCGAAGAAGAGAGCGCACCAATACCCGCGCCAACGAGAGAGCCCAGACCTGCGCCGATAGCAGATTTACCTGCTTCGCGTTCGCCGGTGTAAGGGTTAGTTGTACAGCCAGATACCGCCAGAGCGCCACTCACTACGGCGGCAATAAGATAAACACGTTTCTTCATTGTTAATCCTTAATAACCTTTTTATTCTTTGCCACGGGTTCCGTGGCGGGAGATTATGCCGCGTGAACATGAAGATTATTCCTGGGAATACTCGGAAATTTGTAAGTAATATTTAACTGCTCAATACATCTAACCTTTCAGGAGTCTTCGGTTTGGCCAACTCATCCTCACGATATTCCGTTCTGACTGCCGCCCACTGGGGGCCCATGCTGGTTGAAACCGACGGCGAAACCGTGTTTAGCTCGCGTGGCGCGTTAGCCACAGGAATGGAAAACTCCTTGCAGAGCGCGGTTCGCGACCAGGTTCACAGCAATACGCGGGTGCGATTTCCAATGGTGCGCAAAGGCTTTCTTGCGTCACCGGAAAATCCGCAAGGCATTCGTGGGCAGGATGAATTTGTTCGCGTGAGTTGGGATGAGGTGCTGGAGCTCATCCATCATCAACATAAACGTATTCGTGAGGCTTATGGTCCGGCGTCGATTTTTGCGGGTTCCTACGGCTGGCGTTCAAACGGCGTGCTGCATAAGGCCTCGACATTATTACAACGCTATATGGTGCTGGCAGGCGGTTATACCGGGCATCTGGGGGATTATTCGACCGGTGCAGCACAGGCGATCATGCCGTATGTCGTGGGGGGCAGCGAAGTTTATCAACAGCAAACCAGTTGGCCGTTGGTATTGGAACATAGCGATGTCGTGGTGCTATGGAGTGCTAACCCACTCAATACGCTGAAAATTGCGTGGAATGCATCCGATGAGCAGGGGCTTTCTTACTTTTCCGCACTGCGTGACAGCGGGAAAAAGCTGATCTGCATTGATCCAATGCGATCGGAAACCGTCGATTTCTTTGGCGATAAAATGGAGTGGGTGGCACCGCACATGGGCACCGATGTTGCGCTGATGCTGGGGATCGCCTATACGCTGGTGGAAAATGGTTGGCACGACGAAGCGTTTCTGGCGCGTTGCACCACAGGTTATGCCGTCTTCGCCTCTTATTTGCTGGGCGAGAGTGACGGAATAGCGAAAAACGCCGAATGGGCGGCAGAGATTTGTGGTGTTGGCGCAGCGAAAATCCGCGAGCTGGCGGCTATTTTCCACCAAAATACCACCATGCTGATGGCAGGCTGGGGAATGCAACGTCAACAGTTTGGCGAGCAAAAGCACTGGATGATCGTCACGCTGGCGGCAATGTTGGGGCAAATCGGCACACCCGGCGGCGGTTTTGGTCTTTCTTACCATTTTGCCAATGGTGGTAACCCCACGCGCCGCGCTGCGGTGCTCTCTTCCATGCAGGGCAGCTTGCCGGGTGGCACCGATGCGGTAGATAAAATCCCTGTCGCCCGCATTGTTGAAGCACTGGAAAACCCCGGTGGCGCATATCAACATAACGGTATGGACCGACATTTCCCGGATATTCGTTTTATCTGGTGGGCGGGCGGTGCCAACTTTACTCATCATCAGGATACCAATCGCCTGATCCGTGCCTGGCAAAAACCGGAGCTGGTGGTGATCTCTGAATGCTTCTGGACGGCTGCGGCGAAACACGCGGATATCGTTCTGCCTGCGACCACTTCGTTTGAGCGTAATGATCTCACCATGACCGGCGATTACAGTAATCAGCATCTGGTGCCGATGAAGCAAGTGGTGCCTCCACGTTATGAAGCGCGTAATGATTTTGATGTCTTTGCCGAGTTGAGTGAACGTTGGGAGAAGGGCGGCTATGCGCGGTTTACGGAAGGAAAAAGTGAGCTGCAATGGCTGGAAACGTTTTATAACGTTGCCCGGCAGCGCGGGGCAAGCCAGCAGGTTGAATTGCCGCCATTTGCTGAGTTCTGGGAAGCCAACCAGTTAATTGAGATGCCGGAAAACCCGGACAGCGAGCGGTTTATTCGCTTCGCCGATTTTCGCCGCGATCCGCAGGCGCATCCATTAAAAACCGCCAGCGGCAAGATTGAAATCTTCTCGCAGCGTATTGCCGATTACGCTTATCCGGATTGCCCTGGGCATCCAATGTGGCTGGAGCCGGACGAATGGCAGGGCAATGCCGAACCGGAACAGTTGCAGGTACTTTCTGCTCATCCGGCACATCGTCTGCACAGCCAGCTGAATTACAGTTCTCTGCGCGAATTGTACGCGGTGGCAAATCGTGAGCCTGTCACCATTCATCCTGACGATGCCCAGGCGCGCGGCATACAAGATGGCGATACTGTTCGGTTGTGGAACGCACGCGGGCAAATTCTTGCCGGCGCGGTCATTAGCGAGGGAATTAAACCTGGCGTGATTTGCATTCATGAAGGGGCATGGCCGGATCTGGATTTAACCGCTGACGGTATTTGTAAAAACGGCGCGGTGAACGTTCTGACCAAAGATCTCCCCAGCTCGCGGCTGGGGAATGGCTGTGCGGGTAATACGGCGCTGGCATGGCTGGAAAAATACAACGGTCCGGAACTGACACTTACAGCGTTTGAACCACCGGCCAGCTCATAATCCAGGTGGGTAGTTGGGTTTCATCCTGCCATGCGCAATCGACAATGTGAAAACCCTGCGCCTGGTAAAAATCTATCGCCGGTTGATTTTTTTGATAAACCTCCAGCATCAGATGGGGATGGCGCTGCTGCACATACTGCATTAGCGCCTTACCAATACCGCGTCTGACGGCCTTCGGTGCGACAAACATTGCAGCCAGAAATCGGCCTTCCATAATGCTGACAAAACCGAGAAGCTTACCGTCTTCTTCCCAGACCCAGTTTTGCGCGTTGGCAAGATAGGCATCCCGCACCAGCGGAATGCAATCACGCCAGTAATTCGCTTTTATAAAGGGATGCCCCCAGGTTGTACTTTCCAGCCACAGTTCGAGGATCGCGGGGAGTTCTGAACGTTGCGCTTCCCGAATCATGGTTTATTTCCCGGATAGCAACAGCAGCCAACCACATGATCATTCACCAGCCCACATGCCTGCATAAAGGAGTAACAGATTGTGGTACCAACAAACTTAAAACCACGCTTTTTCAGGGCTTTAGATAGAGCGTCGGAGGCGGGCGTAGATGTAGGGATTTCGCTCAACGTTGTGGCTTGTGTCACCTGTGGTTGATGATTGACAAACGACCAGACAAAGTCGGCAAACGGTTCGCCGTTCTGTTCCATTTGCAGGTACGCCCGCGCATTACCAATAATTGCCTGAATTTTCCCGCGATGGCGGATAATCCCGGCGTCCTGTACCAGTCTTTCGACATCCTCTTCCTGCATTGCTGCCACCTTCACCGGATCGAACTGATGAAAGCTGGCGCGATAGTTTTCGCGTTTTTTGAGGACGGTGATCCACGATAATCCAGCCTGCTGCCCTTCAAGGCAGATCATTTCGAACAGTTTTTTACTGTCAGTTTCAGGCACGCCCCATTCATTATCATGGTAGGCAATATAAAGCGGATCCTGACTCACCCAGCCGCAACGTTCCATACTTTCCCTCGCTATGTACCCGATCGTAAAAATTTCAGCCGCTTTTCTTGACGCATCGGTGAAAAAGTCAATATTTAATACAGGGCTACTATGCCCGATATCCTTCATACAATGACAATAATATTGCCGAATTCGGCTCTTCCCTGGAGTCGTGTTAATGATCATAAAAAAAAGCGGTGGTCGCTGGCAGCTAAGCCTGCTGGCGAGTGTGGTAATCAGTGCCTTTTTTCTCAACACAGCTTACGCCTGGCAACAAGAATATATCGTTGATACGCAACCCGGACATTCCACAGAGCGTTACACCTGGGATAGTGATCATCAACCTGATTACAACGATATTTTGTCGCAACGTATTCAAAGTAGCCAAAGGGTGCTGGGACTGGAAGTCAATCTGGCGGAAGAAACCCCTGTGGATGTGACCAGCAGTATGAGTATGGGCTGGAATTTTCCTTTATATGAGCAGGTTACAACCGGCCCGGTCGCGGCATTACATTACGATGGCACAACCACCTCGATGTATAACGAGTTTGGCGACAGTACTACCACGCTGACCGATCCGTTATGGCATGCCAGCGTGAGTACTTTAGGCTGGCGTGTTGACTCCCGGCTTGGCGATCTCCGACCCTGGGCGCAAATCAGCTATAACCAGCAATTTGGCGAGAATATCTGGAAGGCGCAATCAGGCCTGAGCCGGATGACGGCGACAAACCAGAACGGCAACTGGCTGGATGTCACCGTAGGCGCTGATATGTTGCTCAATCAAAATATTGCTGCCTATGCGGCGCTATCTCAGGCAGAAAATACCACTAACAATAGCGACTATCTGTATACGATGGGGGTTAGTGCCAGATTTTAACGTTATAGATACAATTGAAACCCATAAATAACAACTAATGTGGCGATAGTGGGGACTAACTTACTAAATAATAAATTTGGCGAATAATTGTCGAGTCATTCATTCCTGAACTAATGCATTTCATTCCGTTCTGATGGCATTTCATGCCGTTTTTCCCCAGGCATAAAGCGCACTTCGTTATGGTTGTCAGCAGAGATTTTTCCTTTTTATTACTGCAGGAATACTGCCATGACACCTTCAAATTATCAGCGTACTCGCTGGCTGACACTCATCGGTACTATCATTACCCAGTTTGCTCTGGGGTCGGTTTATACCTGGAGTCTGTTTAACGGTGCGCTTTCTGCCAAGCTGGGGGCTCCTGTAAGCCAGGTTGCTTTCTCTTTCGGCTTGTTAAGTCTGGGGCTGGCAATTTCATCTTCTGTTGCGGGCAAATTGCAGGAACGTTTTGGTGTTAAACGCGTCACTATGGCTTCCGGCATTTTGCTGGGATTAGGTTTCTTCCTGACAGCACATTCCAACAACCTGATGATGCTGTGGTTAAGCGCCGGTGTGTTGGTTGGTCTGGCGGATGGTGCGGGTTACCTGTTGACGCTCTCTAACTGCGTGAAGTGGTTTCCGGAGCGTAAGGGACTTATCTCTGCTTTTGCTATCGGTTCTTATGGTCTGGGCAGCCTGGGTTTTAAATTTATCGACACGCACCTGCTCGAAACGGTGGGTCTGGAAAAAACCTTTGTTATTTGGGGCGCGATTGTACTGGTGATGATTGTCTTTGGCGCAACGTTAATGAAAGATGCGCCGAAACAGGAAGTGAAAACCAGCAATGGTGTGGTGGAGAAGGACTACACGCTGGCAGAGTCGATGCGTAAACCGCAGTACTGGATGTTAGCGGTTATGTTCCTGACTGCGTGCATGAGTGGTCTGTATGTGATTGGTGTAGCGAAAGATATCGCTCAAAGTCTGGCGCATCTTGATGCAATTTCCGCAGCCAATGCTGTGACGGTTATTTCCATCGCCAACCTTTCTGGTCGTCTGGTGCTGGGTATTCTGTCTGACAAAATCGCCCGTATCCGTGTTATCACCATTGGTCAGGTGATATCGCTGGTGGGTATGGCGGCCCTGCTGTTTGCACCATTGAATGCAGTGACGTTCTTTGCAGCGATTGCCTGCGTGGCGTTTAACTTTGGCGGCACTATCACGGTGTTCCCGTCACTGGTCAGTGAGTTCTTCGGCCTCAATAACCTGGCGAAAAACTACGGTGTGATTTATCTCGGTTTCGGTATCGGCAGCATTTGTGGGTCGATTATCGCCTCACTGTTTGGCGGCTTCTATGTGACCTTCTACGTGATTTTCGCCCTGCTGATTCTGTCACTGGCGCTCTCTACGACGATTCGTCAGCCAGAGCAGAAAGTATTGCGTGAAGCGCATGGCTCCCTTTAATCATCTGCCGCGAGCTACTGGGCTTTAACCTTAGTGTGAATCAAACGCTTCAACGCAATGTATAAACAATGACGCGTAAAATTTGGGCCAGTTAACTGGCCCTTTTTACTGCTTTTTGTAACGCTAAAGTCTCTTTTCAAACTTGCATTTTTGTAAATTTGTGCTTCATGCACACTCTTTCCCCACACTTTTTCCCTTTGCTGTGGTCTACTTATTCGCGCGTGTAGATTTTACTTATCTGACTACCTCCGCACTTTTCCCCTGCCGGGCCTGAAAAGCCGCTAAGCAGGGTGTTATCACCTGTTTGTCCAGGGTTTGTTTGCATGAGATACATCAAATCGATTACACAGCAGAAGCTGAGCTTTTTGCTTGCAATCTATATTGGCCTTTTTATGAATGGCGCGGTTTTTTACCGCCGCTTCGGCAGCTATGCGCACGATTTTACCGTCTGGAAAGGTATTTCTGCTGTTGTTGAACTGGCCGCCACCGTACTGGTGACCTTCTTTTTACTGCGTCTTCTTTCGCTGTTTGGCCGCCGCAGCTGGCGTATTCTGGCATCGCTGGTGGTGCTCTTTTCCGCAGGTGCCAGCTATTACATGACCTTCCTTAATGTAGTCATTGGTTATGGCATCATCGCATCCGTCATGACCACCGATATCGACCTGTCAAAAGAAGTTGTTGGTCTGAACTTTATTCTCTGGTTAATCGCCGTAAGCGCGTTGCCTCTTATCCTTATCTGGAATAACCGCTGTCGTTACACCTTGCTCCGACAACTGCGAACCCCAGGGCAGCGTATTCGCAGCCTGGCGGTCGTCGTACTGGCAGGTATTATGGTTTGGGCACCGATTCGTTTGCTGGATATCCAGCAGAAGAAAGTGGAGAGGGCGACAGGTGTTGATTTGCCGAGTTATGGCGGCGTCGTCGCGAACTCTTATCTGCCATCAAACTGGCTTTCGGCATTAGGTCTTTATGCCTGGGCGCGGGTCGATGAATCTTCCGATAACAATTCTCTCCTTAACCCTGCGAAGAAGTTTACGTACCAGGCTCCACAAAACGTTGATGATACATATGTCGTTTTCATTATTGGTGAAACCACGCGCTGGGATCATATGGGCATTTTCGGCTATGAACGCAATACCACACCGAAACTGGCTCAGGAGAAAAATCTGGCGGCGTTCCGTGGTTACTCCTGTGATACTGCAACCAAACTCTCACTGCGTTGCATGTTTGTACGTCAGGGTGGAGCAGAAGATAATCCGCAGCGCACATTAAAAGAACAGAACATTTTCGCGGTATTGAAGCAGTTAGGATTCAGTTCTGATCTCTACGCTATGCAAAGCGAAATGTGGTTCTACAGCAATACGATGGCGGACAACATTGCTTATCGTGAGCAGATTGGTGCGGAGCCACGTAACCGTGGCAAACCGGTAGATGATATGTTGCTGGTAGACGAAATGCAGCAGTCGCTGGGGCGCAACCCGGATGGTAAGCATCTGATCATTCTGCATACCAAAGGCTCACACTTTAACTACACCCAGCGTTACCCGCGCAGCTTTGCGCAGTGGAAGCCGGAATGTATTGGTGTTGATAGCGGCTGTACCAAAGCGCAGATGATCAACTCATACGACAACTCGGTGACCTATGTGGATCACTTTATTTCCAGCGTGATTGATCAGGTTCGCAATAAGAAAGCGATTGTGTTCTATGCAGCTGACCACGGTGAGTCAATTAATGAACGCGAGCACCTGCACGGCACGCCGCGTGAACTGGCACCGCCGGAACAGTTCCGTGTGCCGATGATGGTCTGGATGTCGGATAAATATCTGGAAAATCCGGTCAATGCGCAGGCATTTGCGCAGCTGAAAAAAGAAGCCGACATGAAAGTGCCACGCCGTCACGTAGAGCTGTACGACACCATCATGGGGTGTCTTGGCTATACTTCACCTGATGGTGGAATTAACGAAAACAACAACTGGTGTCACATCCCGCAGGCAAAAGAGGCAGCGGCTAACTAAGAGGTCTGCTGACTTTCTCGCCGATCAAAAGGCATTTTGCTATTAAGGGATTGACGAGGGCGTATCTGCGCAGTAAGATGCGCCCCGCATTCGGTGATTGGCGCAGCCTGGTAGCGCACTTCGTTCGGGACGAAGGGGTCGGAGGTTCGAATCCTCTATCACCGACCAAATTCGAAAAGCCTGCTCAACGAGCAGGCTTTTTTGCATCTGTAACTCATGAGGAAGAGAACCTCCGGGGGCGGGGAGGTTCGACTCGACGTAGGCCTGATAAGACGCGCCAGCGTCGCATCAGGCAAATGTACCGGCCCATTGTCGGATGCGGCGCGACCGCCTTATCCGATCTACACACCACACATTTCCCTGCCAAATTTGCGCCCCATATCTCACTATCCATTAACGGATTTGTGACAGAAACCATTGTCTTTTTTTATATTTGCTTAAATCTTTTTTTGCGTTACTTATGGCTGGCGCTGGCATTTTCCGCTGTGCGTTTTAGCGTTCATGGTATTAATCGCTCAGATATCCACCTTTACCTCAGATTTTTTTCATTAAATGCATAAAACTTAATCACCAAATGTTGCTAAATATTAAGCTGATTGTTCTGGTTGTGTTGGCGTAGCACAAATTTCTCTGCTGCAAATAGCTGTTTGAAGTTTTTTTAATCTTTGTTTGTGGATTCTCACCGTTGGTGTAAATCCCGGTTGGCTGTATTGACGTTTTCACATTCTGTTGACAGATTGTAGGTCACGAGGGGCATTTTATGGAGGATCCGCACTGTTACACTGATGTTAATTAGTACGGCATCCCCACCTCATAACGTTGACCCGACCGGGCAAAAAACAAAAAAGGTCAGGCAGCGACAACCCACTGCAAAGGGTTAAAACAACAAACATCACAATTGGAGCAGAATAATGCGTATTTCCTTGAAAAAGTCAGGGATGCTGAAGCTTGGTCTCAGCCTGGTGGCTATGACCGTCGCAGCAAGTGTTCAGGCTAAAACTCTGGTTTATTGCTCAGAAGGATCTCCGGAAGGGTTTAACCCGCAGCTGTTTACCTCCGGCACCACCTATGACGCCTCTTCCGTACCGCTTTATAACCGCCTGGTTGAATTTAAAATCGGCACCACTGAAGTGATTCCGGGCCTCGCTGAAAAGTGGGAAGTCAGCGAAGACGGTAAAACCTATACCTTCCATCTGCGTAAAGGTGTGAAGTGGCATAACAACAAAGAATTCAAACCGACGCGCGAACTGAACGCCGATGACGTGGTGTTCTCGTTCGATCGTCAGAAAAACGCGCAAAACCCGTACCATAAAGTTTCTGGCGGCAGCTACGAATACTTTGAAGGCATGGGCTTGCCGGAGCTGATCAGCGAAGTGAAAAAGGTGGACGACAACACCGTTCAGTTTGTGCTGACTCGCCCGGAAGCGCCGTTCCTCGCTGACCTGGCAATGGACTTCGCCTCTATTCTGTCAAAAGAATATGCTGACGCGATGATGAAAGCCGGTACACCGGAAAAACTGGACCTCAACCCAATCGGTACCGGCCCGTTCCAGTTACAGCAGTACCAGAAAGATTCCCGTATTCGCTATAAAGCGTTTGATGGCTACTGGGGCACCAAACCGAAGATCGATACGCTGGTCTTCTCTATTACTCCTGACGCTTCCGTGCGTTATGCGAAATTGCAGAAGAACGAATGCCAGGTGATGCCGTACCCGAACCCGGCAGATATCGCCCGCATGAAGCAGGATAAATCCATCAACCTGATGGAAATGCCGGGGCTGAATGTCGGTTATCTCTCGTATAACGTGCAGAAAAAACCACTCGATGACGTGAAAGTTCGCCAGGCTCTGACCTACGCGGTGAACAAAGACGCCATCATCAAAGCAGTTTATCAGGGCGCGGGCATATCAGCGAAAAACCTGATCCCGCCAACCATGTGGGGCTATAACGACGACGTTCAGGACTACACCTACGATCCTGAAAAAGCGAAAGCCTTGCTGAAAGAAGCGGGTCTGGAAAAAGGTTTCTCCATCGACTTGTGGGCAATGCCGGTACAACGTCCGTATAACCCGAACGCTCGCCGCATGGCGGAGATGATTCAGGCAGACTGGGCGAAAGTCGGCGTACAAGCGAAAATCGTTACCTACGAATGGGGTGAGTACCTCAAGCGTGCGAAAGATGGCGAGCATCAGACGGTAATGATGGGCTGGACTGGCGATAACGGGGATCCGGATAACTTCTTTGCCACCCTGTTCAGCTGCGCCGCCTCTGAACAAGGCTCCAACTACTCAAAATGGTGCTACAAACCGTTTGAAGATCTGATTCAACCGGCGCGTGCTACCGACGACCACAATAAACGTGTTGAACTGTACAAACAAGCACAGGTCGTGATGCACGATCAGGCTCCGGCACTGATCATCGCTCACTCCACCGTGTTTGAACCGGTACGCAAAGAAGTTAAAGGCTATGTGGTTGATCCATTAGGCAAACATCACTTCGAAAATGTCTCTATCGAATAATTAAAAGCCATACCCGGTGGCGCTGTGCCTCTGCGTGCAGCGCCATCCGGCAGCAATACTTCATTCCCTGTCCCACAAGGGCGGGAATTGATTTGTGAGCAATACAGACACGCAGTTCCAGGCTGCGGGTCATTATAGAGAATCCGGGTTATGTTGCAGTTTATTCTCCGACGTTTGGGACTCGTCATCCCCACGTTTATCGGTATTACCCTTCTCACATTTGCCTTTGTCCACATGATCCCGGGCGATCCGGTGATGATCATGGCGGGCGAACGTGGGATCTCCCCAGAGCGTCACGCGCAATTGCTGGCTGAACTCGGCTTAGATAAACCGATGTGGCAGCAGTATCTCCATTACATTTGGGGCGTAATGCACGGTGATTTAGGCATTTCCATGAAAAGCCGCATCCCGGTATGGGAAGAGTTCGTGCCGCGCTTTCAGGCCACGCTGGAACTTGGCGTCTGCGCGATGATTTTTGCGACGGCAGTCGGTATTCCGGTTGGTGTGCTGGCTGCGGTTAAACGCGGTTCCATTTTCGATCACACAGCGGTTGGCCTGGCGCTGACCGGCTACTCGATGCCAATTTTCTGGTGGGGCATGATGCTGATCATGCTGGTTTCGGTGCACTGGAACCTGACGCCTGTCTCCGGTCGTGTGAGCGACATGGTGTTCCTCGATGATTCAAATCCGTTAACCGGTTTTATGCTGATCGACACCGCCATCTGGGGTGAAGACGGTAACTTTATCGATGCCGTCGCCCATATGATCCTGCCCGCCATTGTGCTGGGTACCATCCCGCTGGCGGTCATTGTGCGTATGACGCGCTCCTCGATGCTGGAAGTGCTGGGCGAAGATTATATCCGCACCGCGCGTGCCAAAGGTCTTACCCGGATGCGGGTGATTATCGTCCATGCGCTGCGTAACGCGATGCTGCCGGTGGTGACCGTTATCGGCCTGCAGGTGGGAACATTGCTGGCGGGGGCGATTCTGACTGAAACCATCTTCTCGTGGCCCGGTCTGGGGCGCTGGTTGATTGACGCACTGCAACGCCGCGATTATCCGGTAGTGCAGGGCGGCGTATTGCTGGTGGCGACGATGATTATCCTCGTCAACCTGCTGGTCGATCTGCTGTACGGCGTGGTGAACCCGCGTATTCGTCATAAGAAGTAAGGGGACATCATGTCACAGGTTACTGAAAATAAAGTGATTAGCGCACCGGTGCCGATGACCCCGTTACAGGAGTTCTGGCACTATTTTAAACGCAACAAAGGCGCGGTTGTCGGGCTGGTTTACGTCGTCATCGTGCTGTTTATCGCGATCTTTGCCAACTGGATTGCACCCTATAACCCAGCGGAACAGTTCCGCGATGCACTGCTCGCCCCGCCAGCCTGGCAGGAAGGCGGCAGCATGGCGCACTTGCTGGGCACTGATGACGTGGGGCGTGATGTGCTGTCGCGGCTGATGTACGGCGCGCGCTTGTCGCTGCTGGTTGGCTGTCTGGTAGTGGTGTTATCGCTGATTATGGGCGTTATTCTCGGCCTGATCGCTGGTTACTTTGGCGGTCTGGTCGATAACATCATCATGCGCGTGGTCGATATCATGCTGGCGCTGCCAAGTCTACTGCTGGCACTGGTGCTGGTGGCGATTTTCGGCCCGTCGATTGGTAACGCCGCGCTGGCGCTAACCTTCGTTGCGCTGCCGCATTATGTGCGCTTAACCCGCGCCGCCGTGCTGGTGGAAGTTAACCGCGATTACGTCACCGCGTCTCGCGTGGCGGGTGCCGGGGCAATGCGCCAGATGTTTATTAACATCTTCCCGAACTGCCTTGCGCCGCTGATTGTTCAGGCGTCGCTCGGTTTCTCTAACGCTATTCTCGATATGGCCGCCCTTGGCTTCCTCGGCATGGGGGCGCAGCCGCCAACGCCGGAGTGGGGCACCATGCTCTCTGACGTGTTGCAGTTCGCGCAAAGCGCCTGGTGGGTCGTGACCTTCCCGGGTCTGGCGATCCTGCTGACGGTGCTGGCATTTAACCTGATGGGTGACGGTCTGCGTGACGCGCTCGATCCCAAACTGAAGCAGTAAGAGGTTCGAGATGGCGTTATTAAATATAGATAAATTATCGGTGCATTTCGGCGACGAAAGCGCACCGTTCCGCGCCGTAGACCGCATCAGCTACAGCGTAAAACAGGGCGAAGTGGTCGGGATTGTGGGTGAGTCCGGCTCTGGTAAGTCGGTCAGTTCACTGGCGATTATGGGGCTGATTGATTATCCGGGCCGCGTGATGGCGGAAAAGCTGGAGTTTAACGGTCAGGATTTACAGCGTATCTCAGAAAAAGAGCGCCGCAACCTGGTGGGTGCCGAAGTGGCGATGATCTTCCAGGACCCGATGACCAGCCTTAACCCGTGCTACACCGTGGGTTTCCAGATTATGGAAGCGATTAAGGTGCATCAGGGCGGCAACAAAAGTACCCGCCGTCAGCGGGCGATTGACCTGCTGAATCAGGTCGGTATTCCCGATCCGGCATCGCGTCTGGATGTTTACCCGCATCAGCTTTCCGGCGGCATGAGCCAGCGCGTGATGATCGCCATGGCGATTGCCTGTCGGCCAAAACTGCTGATTGCCGATGAACCAACCACTGCGCTGGACGTGACCATTCAGGCGCAAATCATTGAACTACTGCTGGAGCTACAGCAGAAAGAGAACATGGCGCTGGTGTTAATTACCCATGACCTGGCGCTGGTGGCGGAAGCGGCACATAAAATCATCGTGATGTATGCAGGTCAGGTGGTGGAAACGGGCGATGCGCACGCCATCTTCCATGCGCCGCGTCACCCGTATACTCAGGCATTGCTGCGTGCGCTGCCGGAATTTGCCCAGGACAAAGAACGTCTGGCGTCGTTGCCAGGTGTTGTTCCCGGCAAGTACGACCGTCCGAACGGCTGCCTGCTTAACCCGCGCTGCCCCTACGCCACTGACAAATGCCGCGCTGAAGAACCGGCGCTGAATATGCTCGCTGACGGGCGTCAGTCCAAATGCCATTACCCACTTGATGATGCCGGGAGGCCGACACTATGAGTACGCATGAGGCCACCTCGCAACAACCGCTGTTGCAGGCTATCGACCTGAAAAAACATTATCCGGTGAAGAAAGGCATGTTCGCGCCGGAACGTCTGGTGAAGGCGCTGGATGGCGTTTCGTTTAACCTTGAACGTGGCAAAACGCTGGCAGTAGTAGGTGAATCTGGCTGCGGTAAATCGACCCTCGGTCGGTTACTGACGATGATCGAAACGCCCACCGGTGGTGAGCTGTATTACCAGGGGCAGGATCTGCTCAAGCACGATCCGCAGGCGCAGAAGTTGCGTCGGCAGAAAATCCAGATCGTCTTTCAGAATCCCTATGGTTCGCTAAATCCGCGTAAAAAAGTTGGGCAAATTCTTGAAGAGCCGCTGCTTATTAATACCAGCTTAAGCAAAGATCAGCGTCGGGAAAAAGCCCTGTCGATGATGGCGAAAGTCGGCCTGAAAACCGAGCATTACGACCGCTATCCGCATATGTTCTCCGGCGGTCAGCGTCAGCGTATCGCCATTGCCCGTGGTCTGATGCTCGACCCGGATGTGGTGATTGCCGATGAGCCGGTTTCCGCGCTGGACGTCTCAGTGCGTGCGCAGGTGCTGAATCTGATGATGGATTTGCAGCAGGAGTTGGGGCTGTCTTATGTCTTTATCTCCCACGACCTGTCAGTGGTTGAGCACATTGCCGATGAAGTGATGGTGATGTACCTGGGCCGCTGCGTGGAGAAGGGAACGAAGGACCAAATCTTCAATAACCCGCGTCATCCGTACACTCAGGCGCTACTCTCCGCGACGCCGCGCCTGAACCCGGACGATCGCCGCGAGCGCATCAAGCTCACCGGTGAACTGCCAAGCCCGCTCAATCCACCGCCGGGCTGCGCGTTTAACGCCCGCTGTCGTCGGCGCTTCGGCCCCTGCACCCAGTTGCAGCCGCAGCTAAAAGACTACGGCGGTCAACTGGTAGCTTGTTTTGCTGTTGATCAGGATGAAAATCCGCAGCGTTAACTCACAAAACCGGGGCCGTGCGCTCCGGTTTACTCAATCAGCTTCAACAGTGGCGACAAGCATAGCAAAATGCCGTAAAGCAGAATCAGCCAGGCTTTAAATCCGCGAAGTTTTTCCAGTTGTGCGACTTTATAGATCAGGAAAAACGGAATGAGGCACGACACAATGCCATATAACGGGCTTCCCAACTGAAAGAACACCAGCACCGATACACGAAACGAAACCCAAATCGTCAACGTAATGACGATAAAAGCGCAGATCGCCAGAGTCAGCACGCGTGAATTAATTTTCCTGGTATCAATAATTCGGCTTAACAGATTGAGAATAATGCCTTTAATGGCCTCGTGGAAACCGAGATAAATGCCAAAGAATGCGGTCAGTACGGCAAAGATATTCAGCACCGTAGAGGTGATATGAATGATATGCCCAGGGATCACCTGCGCGGCCAGTGCCAGTGCCGAGATATTTTGTTCAAAGGCAGAAACGGCTTCTTCGTGGCTAATTGAGAAGGTAAACGAAAAGGCAAAAAACAGGATCACCGCGATGAGCGTGACATAACTAATTCGGTGGGTACGCAGCGCGAGCCGGGTTGCCAGTACTTTATCCGCTTCCCGTTTACGATAGGCAATATTCATTGGGTTAAGTACCTGAATAAATACCGCAGAAAAGAAGCAAAAGGGAATGGTAAGCAGGACATCGCGGAAAAAGACGGAGGCTTGCGGGAAGGCGGTTATATTGGCGAAATTCCAGTGCGGGATCATCGCAAAACCGAACACGACGATAATCCCTACTTTGACCACCACCATTGGCCCGGAAATCTTAAACAGTAATCGTTCACCACCAGACGCAATTGCCACCAGTACGGCGAAAATGGCGACTTTATAAAGTAGAGATTGTGAAAGATCGGCATCGGTTAAACCGAAGGTTTTCAGGTACGAGGCGCTGTCGAAAACCACGGAGAGAGAGTAGATAAAAATCCCGTGGATAATCATCAAAAAGTAGATAACCCCGAGGAAAATTCCCCAGTTCTTCCCCAGGTAATGACTGATAATATCGGTATAGTCATTACAGGAATCGCTTTTAGAAAGGGTTTTTAAATAAATGTCCTGCACTACCCAGGTGGCAGGATAAGCAATGATCGCTGCGGTAATAAATACCCAAATTCCCTTCAAGCCAATTTGTACTGGCATCAGCACGGTTCCGGCACCAATCGCCATGCCTATGCATAATAAAACCCAGCCGAAGTCGTAGCGTGTAAACGGCAATTTCTGATCGTGTTTCGGTAGTGTGTTGTGCTGCATAAAGTCCTGTCCAGAAAGAAGTCGGCCTCGCAAAAATGAATAAACCCAGTTTCTCTTGCGCAACAGGTGGAGAAGTCGAATACGCAGTATGTAAAAAATGAGGCAACAGATTCACTGGGGAGGTCGCGAGGAGGCGCAATTCTACAAAATTGCGCATTTCACTACCAGTCTGGAGTCAGCCCGGATATGAACTGCAACTATTGCAAATAAAGAAATTAAGCTGGAATGCATCACGCAATGAGGAAGATTGCCGGGTGCTGACGGTAAAAAGCAATCGTAGAATCAGCGGCAAGCCGGAAAGGTTCCGGTGAGGCGCAATGTTGCGGGGGCTTAATCCCTGGTGGCATTGGTTGCTGGAGAGAGAAAACCCCCGCACGTTGCAGGTATGCACCTGACAACATCACGGGGGCTAATCTTGAACCTAGACCACTCAAGAATAGCCGCGAAACGTTGTCATTACAACACAGGCGGCTATATGACGCTCGCAGAACTGGGCATGGCCTTCTGGCATGATTTAGCGGCTCCGGTCATTGCTGGCATTCTTGCCAGCATGATCGTGAACTGGCTGAACAAGCGGAAGTAACGTGTCAGACGGGCGTCAGGCTGCGGTAATGGCAATTTGCGCCCGGACCAGGCCGCAGGGATAAAACTCTGCGGCCTTTTTCGTAAGAAAAAGGCAACGGTTGCAAGCGGATAATATTCTGCGGAATGGACAGCACAGAGTGAAGAAGTGACGGATTCCGGAACAGAAAAACAGTCGTAGAATCAGCGGCAAGCCGGAAAGGTTCCGGTGAGGCGCAATGTTGCGGGGGCTTTATCCCTGGTGGCATTGGTTGCTGGAGAGAGAAAACCCCCGCACGTTGCAGTTATGCACCTGACAACACCACGGGGGCTAATCTTGACTCTAGACCACTCAAGAATAGCCGCGAAACGTTGTCATTACAACTCAGGCGGCTATATGACGCTCGCAGAGCTGGGCATGGCCTTCTGGCATGATTTAGCGGCTCCGGTCATTGCTGGCATTCTTGCCAGCATGATCGTGAACTGGCTGAACAAGCGGAAGTAACGTGTCAGACGGGCGTCAGGCTGCCGTAATGGCAAGTTGCGCCCGGATCAGGCCGCAGGGGTGAAACTCTGCGGCCTTTTTCGTTCTTATTGCGGGTAAGGCACCCAGTCGCCGCCGTTCAGGCGAACGTACGGTTTATCCTGGTATTGAATAACTACTGCATTTGAGTTCTCGGAGACCGGTGCTGTTTGTGGCAACCCACTGGTGAGTTTTTTCCAGTCAACATTGTCTTCGGAGAAAATCTTGCCATCAAGAACGCGAACCACCAGATCGGAGATAGCCAAGAAGCTGCTCGGTTGGTCGATGACAATCGGTGCCCCCTGATGTGGTGCCTTCATGCCGAAGAATTTCACCCCAACGGGGACGTCTGTGATAGACGGGCTAGGGATATCACGTAGGCCAGATACCTGCATTCTGTCGCCCTTCAGCGCGCCGCCGTGTTCCGGCACCACGACCACCATCACTTTACGACCCGATTTCTCCAGTTCAGTAAAGAAGGCGTCCAGTTCATCAAAGAATTTCTGCGCCCGCGCTTTGTAATCCGCTGTTTTGCTGACGCCCGGATAATGGTTGCCGTCATGCAGTGGAAGCGTGTTGTAGAACGTGGCACTACGGCTGTTTTTATCTTTTTCGGTAACGTCCAGCCAGCGGTTAAGCACGGCAGTATCGTCATAAACCGGCGAACCATCAAAGCCCAGCAAAACAACCGGCAGATTTGTTTGATCCATCAATTCGGTCTGCATGCCGCCATTTTCGCGAACTTCTTTCAAAAAACCGCCGAACTGGCCGTTATGTCCCATCATCAGGTGCTGGGTAAAGCCCAGTTTCGACAGGTTATCAAACAGATAGCAGTCGTTATTTGCCGGTTGATACAGATTAGTGTGCGAAGTCTGCCCGCAGCTGGCGCGCAGTAAACGGATCGCCGCCGGGCCACTGTAGGAGGTGGCGGAGTTAAAGTTCTTGAACTCAATATCGAAATGCGACCACAGCGGATGCGACATCAACCCGGCGGCTTCAATATCCGACCAGGAAAGCGAACAGATATTAATCACCAGTAGTTCAAATGGCTGAGCATCAGCGGGCAGCGAAGACGGGAAGATTGATTTACGTTTCGCCTCCGCGTTATAGAAATTATTCAGCCAGGCGTTAAGGTTCGCCGTTGTTGGCGGTGCAGTTTGTGCGGGCATATCACCCACTACCGGTGCGCCACCCGTCGCCGCAACGGTTGCCGCTGCGTTACCGCCCGTCGTTGTTACAGTGGTCGTTGGTTGACCGGCTGGCCACAAGGAGAAACTTGGTCCCGCCAGGGTAAGTACGTTCAGCCATAGCAGAATGGCAACCACAAAAACGGTAATGCGAATCCATTGTGACAGGAATAACCAGGCCACTAATAAAACAAAAATGGCCCCAATCATCTGCCAGTTAATAAAGCGTGTGACAAGGTCGATTAAATAATCGGTACTGAACCCCGCCACCTGCGAACCCTGGCTCATTATGCTTTCCGGGCCAGGCAACCAGGTGTCATGCCAGAACAAAGCAAAGCCGATCGGCAGGGCAATCCAGTGGCGTAAGCGATGCAGGCTGTAGCGCGGAATGGGCATCAGCAGAAACGCGGCAAACACCAGATTGAGGAGCGGATGGAAGTTAAGATATCCCGCCCACAACAGGCCGAACTTAACCAGAAAATAGAAGTTCCAGCCGGAAAGGCCGCGCCAGTATTGCCAGAGGGAAGAAGGCATGGCGGTATTTTGCGTAAATTGAGTCATTTTTTGGTTGCCCTGGCTTTTTCCGTGCGGCGTAACGTCCCGGCCGGTTTAACATAACGAGGTTTAGCAAAGAACAAACGTAAGGTGTCGCGAATGCGTCGCAAAGAGTGCCGCGCCAGATAGCCCAGCGGGAAAAATATCAGTGCGCAAACGACAATAATTTCAATGATATCGCTGATGGTCATCATGATGAGCGCTCCACAGCATCATCTAACAGTCGCATTGGTTCTGGTATTCGTCGCCAGTGGCGACCATCGTGCTCGGCATTGATGACCGGTTTAGAACTTTGCGTTAAAGGCAGCGGCATGCCCCATTGTTCTGGGGCAAGCAGGCGCATCTGCACCAGCTCGGCACTGATTTGATCATCTTCAAACCAGACCATACGGTTTGAGAAAATGTCGCCAGTAGGCAATGGGAAAATATGATTCAACGCGGTATCCAGATCGTTAATCCGACAGAATGAGAGAAACAGCACCAGCCGATTACCGCCAATGGTCATGATATCGCCGGTGCGATTAGGGCGACATAGCGTCAGGGCTTGCTCAACGCGGATACCCGGTACCGGACGTAGGGCAACCAGAACGCCTTTACCGTGGGCAGGTAATAGAGGGTTATTCATCATGTTGTTGACGGCATTACAGAACACATCCCACTTCTGGAAACCACGCAGTTTGAGCGGCTGGGTCATTGACAGCAAGGTAGTGATATCTTCCGGCACATAGCGACTAAACTTCTGCCCTTGCACGCTTTCGATCATCGTCAGACAGCGGGAGAGTGGGGCATTCCATGGGATAACCATATTTGCACCGCAGGCCAATAACAAACGTTCATCGGTGGCGCGCAGGCTAGCGGTATTTTCCCGTACGAGGATTTTCATCGCACTACCGCGCTGGCGACGCAGAGTATGAATGCTGCGGGCCAGTGGCTCGATTTGCGCATTTTGTTGTAAAGAAAAGACCACCGTCGCCGCCTGAGCGGTACGGGCTTCATTAAACAGGACTTCGTTATTGTTGAACAGTTGCCAGTGTTCCGATAGCGGCGGCGCACCTTCAAGTACAGAAACATTACTCAGAATGCGTTTTTCGTCGCTGCGTGGTTGGATTTCCGCCTCTTGGTGTTGAACTAATGTCCAGCAACCATTTTGTTGCTGAACGCTAAGCTGCTGACGGGCGCTGACCCCTTTTTCGTTGCACCAGAAAGCAATATCCAGCAAATGTTGGTCGCCCTGAAAACGCAAACTGGCAAGACCAAAAAGTGACCGGTATTCCTCAAGTAACAATGAAAATTGTTTATCGTTATTATTTCCGGAATTAATTACCAAAAGCGAACAATGGTTTAGCCGGCTCCATTTATTCATTTTATCCAACCATGAGCGAAGCCGCTCGGCAGGAATGTTTTGCCATGCATTATTTGCGCAAACAAGAATAAAAAGGTAATTATGGGGATCAATAGAACACTGCAAATCACGGGCCAAATAGTATAGACCTTTTTCATGATTTAGCATCGAAAATAATGTTATTTTTTCCGGCCCTTGAGAATCATCTAATTGAAAGATTTTCGCCGGATCGCTGTCCATGCTAATGACCGCGACGTGTGCGGTTTCAGCCTGGGATGCAATTGTTTGATTCGCCAGACTGATAGCATCTTCATGGCGATCGACGTTAAACCACCAGACGCCGCCTGCTGGCATATGTCGCAGCTCATCCCATAATGATGAGATACCGATAGAGAATACAGGGTCCACAATGTCCCTCATGTCAACATTTTGTCTGATTATCAGTTTACTAGCGAAAGCTAAGAAATAAACCTACCATTGAAATTAAAACTTATCAGATTTAGCATGTGAATCAATTTAGCAGGTCACAAGACGTGTGATTTTAGTCTTTTCGTTTTTAACTTTTTTTGTTGCGTAACGGAAAGTCAAAAAGTGAGCAAATTCCCGTCTCGCCGTAAACAATAAACCGGCGAAATGCTCACGGTTAGAATTGTCTCATGAACGGTGCGGTTATTTCATAGGGATCAAGCAAATGAATAACAATGAACCAGATACTCTGCCTGATCCCGCGATAGGCTATATCTTCCAGAATGATATTTTGGCGTTAAAGCAGGCATTTTCACTGCCTGATATTGATTATGCCGATATTTCCCAACGCGAACAGTTGGCCGCGGCATTAAAACGCTGGCCGTTGCTGGCAGAGTTTGCGCAACAAAAGTAGGGGATTGGTGAATGGCCGTACTGGGATTGCAGGGGGTGCGGGGAGGCGTGGGGACAACAACCATCACCGCCGCATTAGCCTGGTCATTACAAATGTTGGGAGAAAATGTCCTGGTGGTCGATGCCTGCCCGGACAACTTGTTGCGCCTGTCATTTAACGTTGATTTTACCCACCGTCAGGGCTGGGCCAGAGCTATGCTGGATGGCCAGGACTGGCGTGACGCTGGGTTGCGCTATACCTCGCAACTCGATTTGCTGCCTTTTGGTCAGTTATCCATTGAAGAACAAGAAAATCCACAGCACTGGCAAACCCGGCTGAGCGATATTTGCTCCGGCTTACAGCAACTAAAAGCCAGCGGGCGTTACCAGTGGATTTTAATTGACTTACCGCGTGATGCCTCACAGATAACCCACCAGCTGCTGAGTTTGTGCGATCACTCGCTGGCAATCGTCAATGTGGATGCCAACTGCCATATCCGACTGCATCAGCAAGCGCTGCCGGATGGCGCGCATATTTTGATTAATGACTTCCGTATCGGCAGTCAGGTTCAGGACGATATTTACCAGCTTTGGTTGCAAAGCCAGCGCCGATTACTGCCAATACTCATTCATCGTGATGAAGCGATGGCTCAATGCCTGGCGGCTAAGCAACCAGTCGGTGAATACCGCAGTGATGCGCTGGCGGCTGAAGAGATACTGACGCTGGCTAACTGGTGCCTGTTGAACTATTCCGGGCTGAAAACGCCAGTCGGGAGTGCATCATGAGTATCCTGACCCGGTGGTTGCTTATCCCGCCGGTCAACGCGCGGCTTATCGGGCGTTATCGCGATTATCGTCGTCACGGTGCGTCGGCTTTCAGCGCGACGCTCGGCTGTTTTTGGTTGATCCTGGCCTGGATTTTTATTCCGCTGGAGCACCCGCGCTGGCAGCGTATTCGCGCAGAACATAAAAACCTGTATCCGCATATCAACGCCTCGCGTCCGCGTCCGCTGGACCCGGTCCGTTATCTCATTCAAACATGCTGGTTACTGATCGGTACATCGCGCAAAGAAACGCCGAAACCGCGCAGGCGGACATTTTCAGGTCTGCAGAATATTCGTGGACGTTACCATCAATGGATGAACGAGCTGCCTGAGCGCGTTAGCCATAAAACACAGCATCTCGATGAGAAAAAAGAACTCGGCCATTTGAGCGCCGGGGCGCGGCGGTTGATCCTCGGTATCATCGTCACCTTCTCGCTGATTCTGGCGTTAATCTGCGTTACCCAGCCGTTTAACCCGCTGGCGCAGTTTATCTTCCTGATGCTGCTGTGGGGTGTAGCGCTGATCGTACGGCGGATGCCGGGGCGCTTCTCGGCGCTAATGTTGATTGTGCTGTCGCTGACCGTTTCTTGCCGTTATATCTGGTGGCGCTACACCTCTACGCTGAACTGGGACGATCCGGTCAGCCTGGTGTGCGGGCTTATTCTGCTGTTCGCCGAAACGTACGCGTGGATTGTGCTGGTGCTCGGTTACTTCCAGGTGGTATGGCCGCTGAATCGTCAGCCGGTGCCATTGCCGAAAGATATGTCGCTGTGGCCGTCGGTGGATATCTTTGTCCCGACTTACAACGAAGATCTCAACGTGGTGAAAAATACGATTTACGCCTCGCTGGGTATCGACTGGCCGAAAGACAAGCTGAACATCTGGATCCTTGATGACGGCGGCAGGGAAGAGTTTCGCCAGTTTGCGCAAAACGTGGGGGTGAAATATATCGCCCGTACCACTCATGAACATGCGAAAGCGGGCAACATCAACAATGCGCTGAAATATGCCAAAGGCGAGTTCGTGTCGATTTTCGACTGCGACCACGTACCAACGCGATCGTTCCTGCAAATGACCATGGGCTGGTTCCTGAAAGAAAAACAGCTGGCGATGATGCAGACGCCGCACCACTTCTTCTCACCGGACCCGTTTGAACGCAACCTGGGACGTTTCCGTAAAACACCGAACGAAGGCACGCTGTTCTATGGTCTGGTGCAGGACGGCAACGATATGTGGGACGCCACCTTCTTCTGCGGTTCATGTGCGGTGATTCGCCGTAAACCGCTGGATGAAATTGGCGGCATTGCTGTCGAAACGGTAACTGAAGATGCGCATACTTCTCTGCGTTTGCACCGTCGTGGCTATACCTCCGCGTATATGCGTATTCCGCAGGCGGCGGGGCTGGCGACCGAAAGTCTGTCGGCGCATATCGGTCAGCGTATTCGCTGGGCGCGCGGGATGGTGCAAATCTTCCGTCTCGATAACCCGCTCACCGGTAAAGGGCTGAAGTTTGCTCAGCGGCTGTGCTATGTCAACGCCATGTTCCACTTCTTGTCGGGCATTCCACGACTGATCTTCCTGACTGCGCCGCTGGCGTTCCTGCTGCTGCATGCCTACATCATCTATGCGCCAGCGTTGATGATTGCCCTGTTCGTGCTGCCGCATATGATTCATGCCAGCCTGACCAACTCGAAGATCCAGGGCAAATATCGCCACTCTTTCTGGAGTGAAATCTACGAAACGGTGCTGGCGTGGTATATCGCACCACCGACGCTGGTGGCGCTGATTAACCCGCACAAAGGCAAATTTAACGTCACCGCCAAAGGTGGACTGGTGGAAGAAGAGTACGTCGACTGGGTGATCTCGCGGCCCTACATCTTCCTTGTTCTGCTCAACCTGGTGGGCGTTGCGGTAGGCATCTGGCGCTACTTCTATGGCCCGCCAACCGAGATGCTCACCGTGGTCGTCAGTATGGTGTGGGTATTCTACAACCTGATTGTTCTTGGCGGCGCAGTTGCGGTATCGGTAGAAAGCAAACAGGTACGCCGATCGCACCGCGTGGAGATGACGATGCCCGCGGCAATTGCCCGCGAAGATGGTCACCTCTTTTCATGTACCGTTCAGGATTTCTCCGACGGTGGTTTGGGGATCAAGATCAACGGTCAGGCGCAGATTCTGGAAGGGCAGAAAGTGAATCTGTTGCTTAAACGCGGTCAGCAGGAATACGTCTTCCCGACCCAGGTGGCGCGCGTGATGGGTAATGAAGTTGGGCTGAAATTAATGCCGCTCACCACCCAGCAACATATCGATTTTGTGCAGTGTACGTTTGCCCGTGCGGATACATGGGCGCTCTGGCAGGACAGCTATCCGGAAGATAAGCCGCTGGAAAGTCTGCTGGATATTCTGAAGCTCGGCTTCCGTGGCTACCGCCATCTGGCGGAGTTTGCGCCTTCTTCGGTGAAGGGCATATTCCGTGTGCTGACTTCTCTGGTTTCCTGGGTTGTATCGTTTATTCCGCGCCGCCCGGAGCGGAGCGAAACGGCACAACCATCGGATCAGGCTTTGGCTCAACAATGATGATAACGCGATGAAAAGAAAACTATTCTGGATTTGTGCAGTGGCTATGGGGATGAGTGCGTTCCCCTCTTTCATGACGCAGGCGACGCCAGCAACGCAACCACTGATCAATGCTGAGCCAGCTGTAGCCGCCCAGACGGAACAAAATCCGCAGGTGGGGCAAGTGATGCCAGGCGTGCAGGGCGCTGATGCCCCCATCGTGGCGCAGAACGGTCCTTCGCGTGATGTGAAGCTGACCTTTGCGCAAATTGCGCCGCCGCCGGGCAGCATGGTGCTACGTGGCATTAACCCGAACGGCAGCATTGAGTTTGGTATGCGCAGCGATGAAGTGGTGACGAAGGCGATGCTCAACCTCGAATACACGCCATCGCCATCGTTACTGCCTGTCCAGTCGCAGTTAAAGGTTTATCTCAATGATGAGCTGATGGGCGTGCTGCCAGTGACCAAAGAACAGTTGGGTAAAAAAACGCTGGCGCAAATGCCCATTAACCCACTGTTTATTACCGACTTCAACCGTGTGCGGCTGGAGTTTGTCGGCCATTATCAGGACGTGTGCGAAAACCCGGCCAGCACCACGCTTTGGCTGGATGTTGGGCGGAGCAGTGGACTGGATTTGACCTATCAGACCCTGAATGTGAAGAATGACCTGTCACACTTCCCGGTACCATTCTTTGACCCGCGTGATAACCGCACCAACACCTTGCCGATGGTCTTTGCGGGTGCCCCGGATGTTGGGCTCCAACAAGCATCTGCCATTGTCGCCTCGTGGTTTGGTTCGCGTTCTGGCTGGCGTGGGCAGAACTTCCCGGTGCTCTATAACCAACTGCCGGATCGCAATGCCATTGTTTTTGCCACTAATGACAAACGGCCGGACTTCCTGCGCGATCATCCGGCGGTAAAAGCCCCGGTGATTGAAATGATCAACCATCCACAGAATCCTTACGTCAAACTGCTGGTGGTCTTTGGTCGTGACGACAAAGACCTGTTGCAGGCAGCGAAAGGTATCGCTCAGGGTAACATTCTGTTCCGTGGTGAAAGCGTGGTAGTGAATGAAGTGAAACCGCTGCTACCGCGTAAGCCGTACGATGCGCCGAACTGGGTGCGTACCGATCGTCCGGTCACCTTTGGTGAACTGAAAACCTATGAAGAACAGTTACAATCCAGCGGTCTTGAGCCAGCAGCGATTAACGTTTCGCTAAATCTGCCGCCGGATCTCTACCTGATGCGCAGTACCGGCATTGATATGGATATCAACTATCGCTACACCATGCCGCCGGTGAAAGACAGTTCGCGGATGGATATCAGCCTGAATAACCAGTTCCTGCAATCCTTCAACCTGAGCAGTAAACAGGAGGCGAACCGCCTGCTGCTGCGTATTCCGGTATTACAAGGTTTGCTGGATGGCAAAACGGATGTCTCTATTCCGGCGCTGAAACTGGGCGCGACCAACCAGTTGCGGTTCGACTTTGAGTATATGAACCCGATGCCGGGCGGTTCGGTGGATAACTGTATTACCTTCCAGCCGGTGCAGAATCATGTGGTGATTGGTGACGACTCCACCATCGACTTCTCGAAGTATTACCACTTCATCCCGATGCCGGATCTACGCGCCTTTGCTAACGCGGGCTTCCCGTTCAGCCGGATGGCGGATCTGTCACAAACCATCACCGTGATGCCGAAAGCGCCTAACGAAGCACAGATGGAAACCTTGCTGAATACTGTTGGCTTTATCGGTGCGCAGACGGGCTTCCCGGCGATTAACCTGACGGTGACCGATGATGGCAGCACTATTCAGGGCAAAGATGCCGACATCATGATCGTCGGTGGTATCCCGGACAAACTGAAAGACGACAAGCAGATCGACCTGTTGGTGCAGGCGACCGAAAGCTGGGTGAAAACGCCGATGCGCCAGACCCCGTTCCCCGGCATTGTACCGGACGAGAGCGATCGCGCGGCAGAAACTCAGTCAACGCTGACCTCTTCCGGTGCGATGGCAGCGGTGATTGGCTTCCAGTCGCCGTATAACGACCAGCGTAGCGTGATTGCGCTGCTGGCAGATAGCCCACGCGGTTATGAAATGCTTAACGATGCGGTGAACGATAGCGGCAAACGCGCCACCATGTTCGGTTCGGTCGCGGTGATCCGCGAGTCCGGTATCAATAGCCTACGCGTTGGCGACGTCTATTACGTTGGCCATCTGCCGTGGTTCGAACGCTTATGGTATGCGCTGGCAAACCATCCGATTCTGCTGGCGGTGCTGGCGGCAATCAGCGTCGTGCTGCTGGCATGGGTACTGTGGCGTTTGCTGCGTATTATCAGCCGTCGTCGTCTTAACCCGGATAACGAGTAATTGAAGATGAATGTGTTGCGTAGTGGACTCGTGACGATGCTGCTGCTGGCTGCCTTTAGTGTTCAGGCAGCCTGCAACTGGCCTGCCTGGGAGCAGTTCAAAAAGGATTACATCAGTCAGGAAGGGCGCGTCATTGACCCCAGCGACGCGCGTAAAATCACCACTTCCGAAGGGCAAAGTTACGGCATGTTCTTTGCCCTGGCGGCTAACGACCGTGCAGCTTTCGATAATATTCTCGACTGGACGCAGAACAATCTCGCTCAGGGTTCTTTAAAAGAACGTTTGCCCGCATGGCTGTGGGGCAAGAAAGAGAACAGTAAGTGGGAAGTGCTGGACAGCAATTCGGCCTCCGATGGTGATGTCTGGATGGCCTGGTCGTTGCTGGAGGCGGGGCGTTTGTGGAAAGAGCAGCGTTATACCGACATCGGCAGCGCGTTGTTAAAACGTATTGCGCGGGAGGAAGTGGTGACGGTGCCTGGGCTGGGTTCCATGTTGTTGCCGGGCAAAGTGGGATTTGCAGAGGATAACAGCTGGCGTTTTAACCCCAGCTACCTGCCGCCGACGCTGGCGCAGTATTTCACCCGCTTTGGCGCGCCGTGGACTACGCTGCGCGAAACCAATCAACGTTTATTGCTGGAAACCGCCCCGAAAGGCTTTTCGCCAGACTGGGTGCGCTATGAGAAAGACAAAGGCTGGCAGCTAAAAGCCGAAAAAACATTGATCAGCAGCTACGACGCGATCCGCGTTTACATGTGGGTAGGCATGATGCCTGACAGCGATCCGCAAAAAGCGCGGATGCTCAACCGGTTTAAACCGATGGCGACATTCACCGAGAAAAACGGCTATCCGCCAGAAAAAGTGGATGTGGCTACGGGGAAAGCGCAGGGTAAAGGACCGGTCGGTTTTTCTGCCGCCATGCTGCCCTTTTTACAAAACCGCGATGCACAGGCCGTTCAGCGCCAGCGCGTGGCCGATAACTTTCCCGGCAGCGATGCCTATTACAACTATGTGCTGACCCTGTTTGGACAAGGCTGGGATCAACACCGTTTCCGCTTCTCGACAAAAGGTGAGTTATTACCTGACTGGGGCCAGGAATGCGCAAATTCGCACTAAACATATTCACGCTTTCCCTCGGTCTGGCCGTCATGCCGATGGTCGAGGCAGCACCAACCGCTCAGCAACAGTTGCTGGAGCAAGTTCGGTTAGGCGAAGCGACCCATCGTGAAGACCTGGTGCAACAGTCGTTGTATCGTCTGGAACTTATTGATCCGAATAACCCGGACGTCGTTGCCGCCCGTTTCCGTTCTCTGTTACGTCAGGGCGATATTGATGGCGCGCAAAAACAGCTCGATCGGCTGTCGCAGTTAGCGCCGAGTTCAAATGCGTATAAATCGTCGCGGACCACAATGTTGCTTTCCACGCCGGATGGTCGTCAGGCACTGCAACAGGCAAGATTGCAGGCGACTACTGGTCATGCAGAAGAAGCTGTGGCGAGTTACAACAAACTGTTCAACGGTGCGCCGCCGGAAGGTGACATTGCCGTCGAGTACTGGAGTACGGTGGCGAAAATTCCGGCTCGCCGTGGCGAAGCGATTAATCAGCTAAAACGCATTAATGCGGATACGCCGGGCAATACGGGCCTGCAAAACAATCTGGCGCTATTGCTGTTTAGTAGCGATCGCCGTGACGAAGGTTTTGCCGTCCTGGAACAGATGGCGAAATCAAACGCCGGGCGCGAAGGGGCCTCTAAAATCTGGTACGGGCAGATTAAAGACATGCCCGTCAGCGATGCCAGTGTGTCGGCGCTGAAAAAATATCTCTCGATCTTTAGTGATGGCGATAGCGTGGCGGCTGCGCAATCGCAACTGGCAGAACAGCAAAAACAGCTGGCCGATCCTGCTTTCCGCGCTCGTGCGCAAGGGTTAGCGGCGGTGGACTCTGGCATGGCGGGTAAAGCCATTCCCGAACTACAACAGGCGGTGCGGGCAAACCCGAAAGACAGTGAGGCTCTGGGGGCGCTGGGCCAGGCGTATTCTCAGAAAGGCGATCGCGCCAATGCGGTGGCGAATCTGGAAAAAGCCCTCGCACTGGACCCGCACAGCAGCAACAACGACAAATGGAACAGTCTCCTGAAAGTAAACCGCTACTGGCTGGCAATCCAGCAGGGCGATGCTGCGCTGAAAGCCAATAATCCTGACCGGGCAGAACGCCTGTTCCAGCAGGCGCGTAATGTCGATAACACCGACAGCTATGCAGTGCTGGGGCTGGGCGATGTGGCGATGGCGCGCAAAGATTACCCCGCCGCTGAACGCTATTACCAGCAGACGCTGCGTATGGACAGCGGCAACACTAACGCCGTGCGCGGGCTGGCGAATATTTACCGCCAGCAATCGCCAGAAAAAGCTGAAGCGTTTATCGCCTCGCTCTCTGCCAGTCAGCGGCGTAGCATTGATGATATCGAACGCAGCCTACAAAACGACCGTCTGGCACAGCAGGCAGAGGCACTGGAAAACCAGGGCAAATGGGCGCAGGCGGCAGCACTTCAGCGGCAACGACTGGCGCTGGATCCCGGCAGCGTATGGATTACTTACCGACTTTCGCAGGATCTCTGGCAGGCCGGACAACGCAGCCAGGCTGATACATTAATGCGCAATCTGGCACAGCAGAAGCCGAACGACCCGGAGCAGGTTTACGCTTACGGGCTGTATCTCTCTGGTCATGACCAGGACAGAGCGGCGCTGGCGCATATCAACAGCCTGCCGCGCGCGCAATGGAACAGCAATATTCAGGAACTGGTTAATCGCCTGCAAAGCGATCAGGTGCTGGAAACCGCTAATCGCCTGCGAGAAAACGGCAAAGAAGCTGAAGCGGAAGCGATGCTGCGCCAGCAACCACCTTCCACGCGCATAGACCTCACGCTGGCTGACTGGGCGCAACAACGACGTGATTACACCGCCGCTCGCGCTGCATATCAGAATGTCCTGACGCGGGAGCCAACTAACGCCGACGCCATTCTTGGTCTGACGGAAGTGGATATTGCTGCTGGTGACAAAGCGGCGGCACGTAGCCAGCTGGCGAAACTGCCTGCCACCGATAACGCCTCGCTGAACACTCAGCGGCGCGTGGCGCTGGCGCAGGCGCAGCTTGGCGATACCGCAGCGGCGCAGCAGACGTTTAATAAGTTGATCCCGCAGGCAAAATCTCAGCCACCGTCGATGGAAAGCGCGATGGTGCTGCGCGACGGTGCGAAGTTTGAAGCGCAGGCGGGCGATCCAACGCAGGCGCTGGAAACCTACAAAGACGCCATGGTTGCATCCGGTGTGACCACGACGCGTCCGCAGGATAACGACACCTTTACCCGGCTGACCCGTAACGACGAGAAAGATGACTGGCTGAAACGCGGCGTGCGCAGCGATGCAGCGGACCTCTATCGCCAGCAGGATCTTAACGTCACCCTTGAGCACGATTATTGGGGATCGAGCGGCACCGGTGGTTACTCCGATCTGAAAGCGCACACCACTATGTTGCAGGTGGACGCGCCGTATTCTGACGGGCGGATGTTCTTTCGCAGTGATTTCGTCAATATGAACGTCGGCAGTTTCTCCACTAATGCCGATGGCAAATGGGATGACAACTGGGGCACCTGTACATTACAGGACTGTAGCGGCAACCGCAGCCAGTCGGATTCCGGTGCCAGCGTGGCGGTTGGCTGGCGAAATGACGTCTGGAGCTGGGATATCGGCACCACGCCGATGGGCTTCAACGTGGTGGATGTGGTCGGCGGCATCAGTTACAGCGATGATATCGGGCCGCTGGGTTACACCGTTAACGCCCACCGTCGGCCCATCTCCAGTTCTTTGCTGGCCTTTGGTGGGCAAAAAGACTCTCCGAGCAATACCGGGAAAAAATGGGGCGGCGTGCGTGCCGACGGCGTGGGGCTAAGCCTGAGCTACGATAAAGGTGAAGCAAACGGCGTCTGGGCATCGCTTAGTGGCGACCAGTTAACCGGTAAAAATGTCGAAGATAACTGGCGTGTGCGCTGGATGACGGGCTATTACTATAAGGTCATTAACCAGAACAATCGCCGCGTCACAATCGGCCTGAACAACATGATCTGGCATTACGACAAAGACCTGAGTGGCTACTCACTCGGTCAGGGCGGTTACTACAGTCCGCAGGAATACCTGTCGTTTGCCATACCGGTGATGTGGCGGGAGCGCACGGAAAACTGGTCGTGGGAGCTGGGGGCGTCTGGATCGTGGTCGCATTCACGCACCAAAACCATGCCGCGTTATCCGCTGATGAATCTGATCCCGAGCGACTGGCAGGAAGAAGCCGCACAACAATCCAACGATGGCGGCAGCAGTCAGGGCTTTGGCTACACGGCGCGGGCATTACTTGAACGACGTGTTACCTCCAACTGGTTTGTCGGCACGGCAATTGATATCCAGCAGGCAAAAGATTACGCACCCAGCCATTTCCTGCTCTACGTACGTTATTCCGCCGCCGGATGGCAGGGTGACATGGATTTACCGCCGCAGCCGCTGATACCTTACGCCGACTGGTAAGTTTTCAGATAGCGCCTCTCTTAATGCCGCTGCGATCGGGTATACTCGGGCGGCAATCTGGGATTTCCGGGGGGAGACAATTTGCGCGTAAGTCGCTCGTTAACAATCAAGCAGATGGCAATGGTGGCAGCCGTTGTCCTGGTGTTCGTTTTTATTTTTTGCACCGTTTTGCTGTTCCATCTGGTCCAGCAGAATCGCTATAACACGGCTACGCAACTGGAAAGCATTGCTCGCTCTGTCCGCGAACCCTTATCTTCTGCCATTTTGAAAGGCGATATTCCCGAAGCGGAAGCTATTCTTGCCAGCATTAAACCGGCAGGCGTGGTCAGCCGTGCCGATGTGGTGCTGCCTAACCAGTTCCAGGCGCTGCGTAAAAGTTTTATTCCAGAGCGTCCGGTGCCGGTAATGGTTACTCGCCTGTTTGAGCTACCGGTGCAAATCTCGCTGGGCGTTTACTCGCTGGAACGTCCGGCAAACCCGCAGCCAATTGCCTATCTGGTGCTACAGGCGGATTCCTTCCGCATGTATAAGTTCGTGATGAGCACCCTCTCAACGTTAGTGACCATTTACTTACTTTTGTCGTTAATATTGACGGTGGCGATTAGCTGGTGCATTAACCGCCTGATTTTGCATCCATTACGCAATATTGCTCGCGAACTTAACGCCATCCCAGCCCAGGAGCTTGTTGGTCACCAACTGGCATTACCGCGTCTGCATCAGGACGATGAAATCGGTATGTTGGTGCGCAGTTACAACCTCAACCAGCAATTGCTGCAGCGCCATTATGAAGAACAGAACGAAAATGCGATGCGCTTCCCGGTGTCGGATTTGCCGAACAAAGCCTTGCTGATGGAGATGCTGGAGCAGGTGGTGGCGCGTAAACAAACCACCGCGCTGATGATCATCACCTGTGAAACCCTGCGTGATACTGCGGGTGTGCTGAAAGAGGCGCAACGAGAAATTCTGCTGCTGACGCTGGTGGAAAAACTCAAATCGGTACTGTCGCCACGTATGATCCTCGCGCAGATTAGCGGTTATGACTTTGCTGTCATTGCCAACGGTGTACAGGAACCGTGGCACGCAATCACTTTGGGTCAGCAAGTGCTCACTATCATGAGCGAGCGCCTGCCGATTGAACGTATTCAACTCCGTCCGCACTGTAGCATTGGCGTGGCGATGTTCTACGGCGATCTCACCGCCGAACAGCTTTACAGTCGCGCTATTTCTGCGGCATTTACCGCTCGCCATAAAGGCAAGAATCAGATTCAGTTCTTTGATCCGCAGCAGATGGAAGCCGCCCAACAGCGGTTGACGGAAGAGAGCGATATCCTTAATGCACTGGAAAATCATCAGTTTGCGATTTGGTTACAGCCACAGGTCGAGATGACCAGCGGTAAACTGGTCAGTGCGGAAGTGTTACTGCGTATCCAGCAACCGGATGGCAGTTGGGATCTGCCGGATGGCTTAATCGATCGCATTGAATGCTGTGGGCTGATGGTTACCGTTGGTCACTGGGTGCTGGAAGAGTCCTGTCGACTGCTTGCTGCCTGGCAAGAGCGCGGCATTATGCTGCCCTTGTCGGTAAACCTCTCAGCGCTGCAACTGATGCACCCGAATATGGTGGCGGATATGCTGGAACTGTTAACCCGCTATCGCATTCAGCCGGGAACACTGATTCTGGAAGTGACAGAAAGCCGACGTATTGACGACCCTCATGCTGCGGTGGCAATCCTCCGTCCGCTGCGCAATGCCGGAGTTCGGGTGGCGCTGGATGATTTCGGCATGGGCTATGCAGGGCTGCGTCAGCTGCAGCATATGAAATCGTTGCCAATCGACGTACTGAAAATCGACAAAATGTTTGTTGAAGGCTTGCCGGAAGATAGCAGCATGATTGCTGCAATTATCATGTTGGCGCAAAGCCTGAACTTACAAATGATTGCCGAAGGCGTGGAGACTGAAGCACAACGCGACTGGCTGGCAAAAGCGGGCGTTGGTATTGCCCAGGGCTTCCTTTTTGCTCGCCCACTCCCTATTGAAATCTTCGAAGAGAGTTACCTGGAAGAAAAGTAGCTACCCCAAACTGATTACAAAACTTTAAAAAGTGCTGGTTTGTGCGAGCCAGCTCAAACTTTTTAACCTTTTTGTTTCAATTATGATCCAGGTACATTTCTGTGATGTTGTCTGGGTGTTATTTTAAGGCCGCAGGTACCCCATAACCTTACAAGACCTGTGGTTTTACTAAAGGACACCCTATGAAAACCTCTCTGTTTAAAAGCCTTTACTTTCAGGTCCTGACAGCGATAGCCATTGGTATTCTCCTTGGCCATTTCTACCCTGAAATAGGCGAGCAAATGAAACCGCTTGGCGACGGGTTCGTTAAGCTCATTAAGATGATCATCGCTCCTGTCATCTTTTGTACCGTCGTAACGGGCATTGCGGGCATGGAAAGCATGAAGGCGGTCGGTCGTACCGGCGCAGTCGCACTGCTTTACTTTGAAATTGTCAGTACCATCGCGCTGATTATTGGTCTTATCATCGTTAACGTCGTGCAGCCTGGTGCCGGAATGAACGTCGATCCGGCAACGCTTGATGCGAAAGCGGTAGCGGTTTACGCCGATCAGGCGAAAGACCAGGGCATTGTCGCCTTCATTATGGATGTCATCCCGGCGAGCGTCATTGGCGCATTTGCCAGCGGTAACATTCTGCAGGTGCTGCTGTTTGCCGTACTGTTTGGTTTTGCGCTCCACCGTCTGGGCAGCAAAGGCCAACTGATTTTTAACGTCATCGAAAGTTTCTCGCAGGTCATCTTCGGCATCATCAATATGATCATGCGTCTGGCACCTATTGGTGCGTTCGGGGCAATGGCGTTTACCATCGGTAAATACGGCGTCGGCACACTGGTGCAACTGGGGCAGCTGATTATCTGCTTCTACATCACCTGTATCCTGTTTGTGGTGCTGGTACTGGGTTCAATCGCTAAAGCGACTGGTTTCAGTATCTTCAAATTTATCCGCTACATCCGTGAAGAACTGCTGATTGTACTGGGGACTTCATCTTCCGAGTCGGCGCTGCCGCGTATGCTCGACAAGATGGAGAAACTCGGCTGCCGCAAATCGGTGGTGGGGCTGGTCATCCCGACAGGCTACTCGTTTAACCTTGATGGCACATCGATATACCTGACAATGGCGGCGGTGTTTATCGCCCAGGCCACTAACAGTCAGATGGATATCGTCCACCAAATCACACTATTAATTGTGTTGCTGCTTTCTTCCAAAGGGGCTGCAGGGGTAACGGGCAGTGGCTTTATCGTGCTGGCAGCGACGCTCTCTGCGGTGGGCCATTTGCCGGTAGCGGGTCTGGCGCTGATCCTCGGTATTGACCGCTTTATGTCAGAAGCTCGTGCGCTGACTAACCTGGTCGGTAATGGCGTAGCGACCATTGTCGTTGCTAAGTGGGTGAAAGAACTGGACCACAAAAAACTGGACGATGTGCTGAATAATCGTGCGCCGGATGGCAAAACGCACGAATTATCCTCTTAATCTCACCACTTATGCCCGCACTCCCTTCCCCGAGTGCGGGTGTTTGCGCATAATTGACCCCTGTGCCTGAACTTACCACCTGGGTGAGTTCAGGTTTATTTCACTTCTTCCGTGACATTTTCATGTTCTTGCGGTCTAACACGAAGTGTTTTTAACGTCATTTAGACTGACCGACAACGGCCAGTTTTTTATTACCAGGATAGTTGATCAGGGGTTCACATGCAGGGCACAAAAATTCGACTTTTAGCGGGCGGTTTGCTGATGATGGCCACTGCTGGCTATGTGCAGGCAGATGCGCTCCAGCCTGATCCAGCATGGCAACAGGGGACGCTTTCCAACGGTTTACAGTGGCAAGTGCTGACTACACCCCAGCGTCCCAGCGATCGTGTTGAAATTCGCCTGCTGGTTAATACCGGTTCGCTCGCCGAAAGTACACAACAGAGCGGTTACAGCCACGCCATCCCTCGTATTGCGTTAACGCAAAGCGGTGGCCTTGACGCAGCGCAGGCGCGTTCATTGTGGCAGCAGGGGATCGACCCTAAACGCCCGATGCCGCCGGTAATTGTCTCTTATGACACCACGCTGTTTAATCTGAGTTTGCCCAATAACCGTAACGACTTGCTGAAAGAAGCGCTCTCTTATCTGGCAAATGCCACTGGCAAACTGACTATCACGCCAGAAACCATCAACCACGCGCTGCAAAGTCAGGACATGGTGGCAACCTGGCCTGCCGATACTAAAGAGGGCTGGTGGCGCTATCGTCTGAAAGGATCAACCTTGTTAGGTCACGATCCTGCCGATCCGCTGAAACAACCCGTTGAAGCGGAAAAGATTAAAGATTTCTATCAGAAATGGTACACCCCGGATGCAATGACGCTGCTGGTGGTGGGAAACGTGGATGCGCGCTCGGTCGTCGACCAAATCAATAAAACGTTTGGCGAACTGAAAGGCAAACGTGAAACACCGGCTCCGGTGCCGACGCTTTCTCCGCTGCGTGCGGAAGCGGTGAGTATTATGACCGACGCGGTGCGTCAGGACCGGCTATCTATCATGTGGGATACGCCGTGGCAGCCGATTCGTGAATCAGCCGCACTGCTGCGCTACTGGCGTGCGGACCTGGCCCGTGAGGCGCTGTTCTGGCATGTTCAGCAAGCGTTAAGCGCCAGCAACAGTAAAGACATCGGTCTTGGATTTGACTGTCGTGTGCTGTATCTGCGTGCGCAGTGTGCCATCAACATCGAATCACCAAACGACAAGCTGAACAGCAACCTTAATCTGGTGGCGCGTGAACTGGCGAAGGTTCGCGATAAAGGTCTGCCGGAAGAAGAGTTCAATGCGTTAGTGGCGCAAAAGAAACTGGAGCTGCAGAAACTGTTTGCCGCCTATGCGCGAGCTGATACCGATATTTTGATGGGGCAGCGGATGCGTTCGTTGCAAAATCAGGTTGTCGATATCGCGCCGGAGCAGTATCAGAAATTGCGGCAGGATTTCCTTAATAGTCTGACGGTAGAGATGTTAAATCAGGATCTGCGCCAGCAGTTGTCGAACGATATGGCGTTAATACTGCTGCAGCCGAAAGGCGAGCCGGAATTTAACATGAAAGCGTTGCAGGCGGCCTGGGATCAAATCATGGCCCCATCGACTGCGGCTGCCGCCACATCTGTCGCCACGGATGACGTACATCCTGAAGTGACGGATATTCCACCTGTACAGTAATGCCTGATGGTGATGAGTTAGCACAACCATCAGGTATTTATGGATGAGCTGGATAGGGGGTAACACTCTATCCAGCCTTTTGCATATGCTGCTTTTACGCTGGCATCGCTTCACGCGGGATAATCGCGCCGCGATACTGAATAACGGTACTTGCGGTCAGGTGCCCGCGTTTCGCTGCGTCTTCCGCACTGCCGCCCGTCAAACGTACCGCCAGATAACCGGCACTGAAAGAGTCGCCAGCTGCGGTGGTATCGATCACTTTTTCTTTCGGCAGTTTTACCGCCGGAACATCCACTAACCCTTCGCCAGCAATGGACACCAGGCAAGAATCCGCCCCGCGTTTCACCACCACTTCTTTCACGCCCGCGTTATGGGTGCGCGCAATGACGTCTTCCACCGGCTGTTGACCCCACAGCGCGTCTTCATCGTCCAGCGTCAGGAAGGCGATATCCGTGCATTCCAGCATTTGTTGGTACACCTGCTGTGTCTCTTCTTTGCTGGCCCACAGGCGCGGACGATAGTTATTGTCGAAAATCACTTTTCCGCCGTTGGCGCGGCATTCGCGCAGCAGGGAAAGCAGCTTTTCGCGGCTGGTCGGGCTTAAGATCGCCAGGCTAATCCCGCTCAGGTAGAGATAATCGAAATTCGCCAGCTCTTCGCAAATCGCCGCGGATTGCTCACTCTCCAGCCAGAATTTGGCGGCGGCTTCGTTACGCCAGTAGTAGAACGTACGTTCGCCGGTGCTGTCGGTTTCAATGTAGTAAAGGCCCGGCAGACGGTTTTCCATCCGTTGGGTCAGGGAAGTATCAACGTTCTCGCCGTGCCAGGCGTCCAGCATCTGCTGGCTAAAACTGTCCGTTCCCAGCGCCGTTACGTAATGAACGGTTAATGCCGCAGGATCGACCTGACGGGCGATATAGACGGAAGTGTTCAGGGTATCTCCGCCGAAACCGCGCTTAACGTCCGCGCCTTTCTCGGAAAGCTCAATCATGCATTCGCCAATCACGGCAATCTTTTTGGACATAGTCGTGAACCTGATCTGTAAAAAATTAGCGTTAGTTTGCGCTGTGGTGGTTTGCTGGTCAACCATATTAAAACAGTGTTCCATTATTTTTTTGAGCCAGAACGTATTCCTGAAAGATTCCGTTGTGGAGTGGGGAAATTTACCCCGGCCAGGCGGTAAAGTTCTGCCCTTGCGCGCCGATAATCTTTGTCGAGTCCGGGCAGCATCACTTTTAAACACAGGACATCTTTGATGATAAGGCAGGTTATCCAGCGAATAAGCAACCCTGAAGCAAGCATCGAGAGCTTGCAGGAACGGCGTTTTTGGTTGCAGTGTGAGCGTGCTTACACCTGGCAGCCGATCTATCAAACATGCGGGCGGTTAATGGCCGTGGAGCTATTAACGGTGGTCACGCATCCCTTGAACCCTTCGCAACGCCTGCCGCCGGATCGCTATTTTACTGAAATCACCGTTAGCCATCGGATGGAGGTTGTGAAAGAGCAGATTGATTTGCTGGCGCAAAAAGCCGACTTCTTTGTAGAGCACGGCCTGCTGGCATCGGTCAATATTGATGGCCCTACGCTCATCGCCCTGCGTCAGCAACCAAAAATCCTGCGCCAGATTGAGGATCTTCCCTGGCTGCGTTTCGAACTGGTGGAACACATCCGCCTGCCGAAAGATTCAACCTTTGCCTCGATGTGTGAATTTGGCCCGCTGTGGCTGGATGATTTTGGTACCGGGATGGCAAATTTCTCTGCACTAAGTGAAGTGCGTTATGACTACATCAAAATCGCGCGAGAACTGTTTGTGATGCTGCGTCAGTCGCCGGAAGGACGCACACTCTTTTCTCAGCTTTTACATCTAATGAATCGCTATTGTCGCGGGGTGATTGTCGAGGGCGTAGAAACGCCGGAAGAGTGGCGTGATGTTCAGAACTCGCCCGCATTCGCCGCACAAGGCTGGTTTCTTTCACGCCCGTCACCGATAGAAACGCTGAATACGGCGGTTCTGGCGCTATAAGCTGCCTCATTTTCCGCCTGGCTGGACTATCTTTAGGACTGGCACAGGAAGAATATGAGGAAGCGAACGATGAGCAAGGCAGGCAAAATAACCGCTGCGATTTCAGGGGCTTTCTTGTTGTTGATTGTCGTGGCGATCATTTTGATTGCAACTTTTGACTGGAATCGACTAAAACCGACCATCAACCAGAAAGTCTCTGCGGAGTTGAATCGTCCGTTCGCTATCCGTGGCGATCTGGGCGTGGTGTGGGAGCGGCAAAAGCAAGAAACTGGCTGGCGCAGCTGGGTGCCGTGGCCCCATGTACACGCGGAAGACATTATTCTTGGCAACCCACCAGATATTCCCGAAGTCACAATGGTGCATTTGCCACGCGTAGAGGCAACGCTGGCACCGTTGGCGCTGCTGACCAAAACGGTCTGGCTACCGTGGATCAAACTGGAAAAGCCCGACGCATGCCTGATTCGCCTCTCTGAAAAGAACAATAACTGGACCTTTAATCTCGCCAGCGATGACAACAAAGACACGAATGCAAAGCCGTCGGCATGGTCGTTTCGGCTGGATAATATTCTGTTCGATCAAGGGCGGATCGCCATTGATGACAAAGTAAGCAAAGCGGATCTAGAAATTTTTGTCGATCCGTTAGGCAAGCCGCTGCCGTTCAGCGAAGTTACTGGATCGAAAGGTAAAGCGGATAAAGAAAAGGTGGGCGATTACGTTTTTGGCCTGAAGGCGCAGGGACGTTATAAGGGAGAGCCGCTCACTGGTACGGGAAAAATAGGCGGTATGCTGGCGCTGCGTGGCGAAGGGACGCCGTTTCCGGTACAGGCTGATTTCCGCTCTGGTAACACCCGTGTTGCTTTTGATGGCGTTGTGAATGACCCAATGAAGATGGGTGGTGTCGATTTACGGCTTAAATTTTCTGGCGATTCGCTGGGTGATCTCTATGAACTGACGGGCGTTCTGCTGCCCGATACCCCGCCGTTTGAAACGGATGGTCGGCTGGTAGCGAAAATCGACACTGAAAAATCGTCGGTCTTTGATTATCGCGGCTTTAATGGGCGCATTGGCGATAGCGATATCCACGGTTCTCTGGTCTACACCACCGGCAAGCCACGACCAAAACTGGAAGGTGATGTCGAGTCGCGGCAATTGCGGCTGGCGGACCTGGGACCGTTGATTGGCGTTGATTCCGGGAAAGGAGCTGAAAAGTCGACACGGTCTGAACAGAAGAAGGGTGAAAAAAGCGTTCAGCCTGCGGGCAAAGTGCTGCCTTATGACCGCTTCGAAACCGATAAATGGGACGTTATGGATGCCGATGTTCGCTTCAAAGGGCGGCGCATTGAGCATGGCAGTAGCCTGCCGATTAGCGATCTTTCTACTCATATCATCCTCAAAAATGCTGACCTGCGCCTGCAACCGCTGAAATTTGGCATGGCGGGCGGCAGCATTGCGGCGAATATTCATCTGGAAGGTGATAAAAAACCGATGCAAGGGCGGGCAGATATTCAGGCTCGTCGACTGAAACTGAAAGAACTGATGCCCGATGTGGAACTGATGCAGAAGACGCTGGGGGAAATGAACGGTGACGCGGAACTACGCGGTAGCGGTAACTCGGTGGCGGCGCTTTTAGGCAACAGTAACGGCAACCTGAAACTGTTGATGAATGACGGGCTGGTGAGCCGCAACCTGATGGAGATTGTCGGGCTGAATGTCGGCAACTACATTGTCGGTGCGATATTTGGTGACGATGAGGTGCGGGTGAACTGCGCGGCGGCGAATCTTGATATTGCCAACGGCGTGGCGCGCCCGCAGATCTTTGCTTTCGATACTGAGAACGCGTTGATTAACGTTACCGGCACGGCAAGTTTTGCTTCGGAACAGCTGGATTTGACTATTGATCCGGAGAGTAAAGGAATTCGGATTATCACACTGCGTTCGCCGCTGTATGTGCGTGGGACGTTTAAAAATCCGCAGGCTGGGGTGAAAGCCGGGCCGTTGATTGCTCGCGGAGCCGTCGCGGCGGCACTGGCAACGCTGGTAACACCGGCGGCGGCGTTACTGGCGCTGATCTCTCCTTCCGAAGGGGAGGCTAATCAGTGTCGGACGATTTTGTCGCAGATGAAGAAGTGATGATAATTGCCGGATGTCTGACATCCGGCAATTAAACAGATTTAGATTGTTGGCAAAGTGTGCTTTGTTCATGCCGGATGCGGCGTGAACGCCTCCGACTTACAAATCCTTGCTAATTCAATATATTGTATGGGAATTCAGGCCTGATAAGCGTAGCGCATCAGGCTTTTCACTCTTATTACAACGACTGATGTCGCGTCTCATGGGTCAGCAGCAGGGCGATTAACGTCAAGCCAGCCATCGCCGCCAGATATAACCCCACCGCACCTAACCCGTAGTTAGTCTGCAACCAGGCTGCGATATACGGCGCAACGGAAGCCCCGAGAATCGACGCTACGTTGTAAGAGAACGATGCTCCGGTGTAACGCACTTCTGTTGGGAACAGCTCTGGTAACAGCGCGCCCATTGGCCCGAAGGTCAGCCCCATCAGACTTAACCCCAGCAGCAGGAAGGCAAAAACCAGAATCGGGTTGCCAGAACCGAGCAGCGGGTTAAAGGCGAACAGCGCGAACAGGATGATCAGCGTGGTGATAATTACCATGCTTTTACGGCGACCAAAGGCATCAGCCAGTAATCCGGCGACTGGCACCATCACGCCAAAACCAATAACTGCCATCATCAGCATCCACAACACTTCGTTACGTGGCAGGCCAAGCCCAACTGGCGCGGCGGCGGTACTGAAGGTCATAGAGTAGACCGTCATGATGTAAAACAGCGTATATGTTGCCAGCATGATGAACGTACCCAGTACGGTTACGCGAACATGTTTGGTCAGCAGCGTACCCAGCGGGATCTTCACCTGTTTTTTCGCTTTAGCGACTTTCTCAAACACCGGCGACTCATGCAGCGACACGCGAACATACAGGCCGATAATGACCAGCACCGCCGAGAAGATAAATGGCACACGCCAGCCCCAGCTCATAAACTGCTCATCGGTCAGTAGCCAGGAAAGCAGCAAGAAAGTGCCGTTGGCAAAGAAGAAGCCAATCGGTGCGCCCAGCTGTGGGAAGGAGCCATACAGTGCACGTTTGCGCGGTGGGGCGTTTTCAGTCGCCAGCAGCGCCGCGCCGCCCCATTCACCGCCTAAGCCCAGACCCTGACCAAATCGAGCCAGCGCCAGCAGCAGTGGGGCGAAAATACCAATCGTGGCATAGCCCGGCAGCAGACCAATCACCACGGTCGAAATCCCCATCGTTAGCAACGAGGCGACCAGCGTCGCTTTACGCCCAACGCGATCGCCAAAATGACCAAAAACGGCAGAGCCAATGGGGCGCGCGACGAAGGCGATGGCGAAGGTGGCGAGCGACTGTAGCGTTGCTGCCGTTGGATCGCCCTGTGGGAAGAAGATATGCGGAAACACAATAACGGCCGCAGTGGCGTAAATGTAAAAGTCGAAGAACTCAATGGCCGTGCCAATGAGAGAGGCGACAAGGACTTTATTACGCGAGTTGATCGGCGTGTATTCTTGCTCGTGGTCGAGTGTTGTGGCTGTTGCTTGCATAATCTTTTCTTATTTTTTGGCTAACGAATAGCCATATTACGCACAGCAAAAGTGATATTTCAATGTGTAACAAATCGCGGAAATGGTCAAAAACCAGGCAAAAAGGGGATAATGTTTAGGCCAGTGATTTTTCTTCTATGAAATGCTTCACATAATTTTATAAATAGTGGATAAAACTGGTTTCAGGTTAAATAAAAGTTACCAACTGGATTTATATGCTGGGGTTATGAGTTGGAATGAAATTGTTTGCTCCCAAATAGATGGCTGAAGAGGCTCTGGGGACGAGTTTCAAGAGGTTATGTGCGCATTATAGCCGGATGCGATGCTGGCGCATCTTATCCGGCCTACGGGGAGCCAGGCCGAATAAAATCGTATGCCGGATAAGGCGTTTACGCCGCATCCGGCCTATTTTAAGGCTGCGTTTTCCCTGGCATTCGCGGGTCGTCTTTATATTCGGCGGTGGCAATCCACGCCGCGCAAAACAGCGTCAAACGGGCGAAGAAGTAGAAAAATGCCATCAGCCCCAGCACGGAACCAAATGCTGCGCCAGAGGGGGATTTCATCAGCGATGGCAAGGTGTAGGTCATCACGATTTTAATCACTTCAAAACCAATAGCAGCCAGAAATGTTCCGCGAATCAGGGCTTTTTTGCGCGGACGGTGGCGCGGCAACCGCCAGAAGATCCAGAAGAAAAGCAGATAGTTGGCGAAGATGGAAATCGCCAGGCCAATCAACCGCCACGTCGGTTTCAGCCACTCAATGCTGTTCAGGTGCAGGGCGCTAATAATCATTTGCTGCGCCGAACCGGCAACCGAGGTGATCGACAGCGTCACAATCAGCGCAATTAACAAACCAATCAGTGAAATAAAATCACGCAGATATTTTACCCAGAACTTCTCCTGATCTTGCGGCGAGCGTTCCCAGACATCGCGCGACTGGGCACGAATCGCTTCACGCAGGTTACCCATCCAGTTGATGCCGGAATAAAGCGCCACCGCCAGGCCGACAAGCCCTACAGTCGTACGCTGCTGAACGGCGGTGTTGATGGTGTTTTTCAACGTGGCGGCTAGCGTCGGATCGCTGATGTTTTGCAGAATTTTGTCGAAGATATCCTGTAGCAACATCGGATGGGAGGCCAGCACAAAGCCCCCTGCGGCAAACGACACCATCAAAATCGGGATCATCGATAAAAATGAGAAATAGGTGATAGCCGCACCAAACTGGTTACCCAGCCGATCGTTAAAGCGTTCTGTCGCGCGAATCAGGTGCGCAATAACCGGTTGGCGTTGGACTTTTTCGGCAGTGGTGGTGACGGTTTCCAGCGCCTGGCTAACTTTGCCGCCTTTCTCGCTATTATCCAACTGCTTAATCGGCTCGTGCTCCTGATCCTGGGTGGGACGTTTGATCTCGTTTTCCTGCGTCATCCGCTCTTTTGTCCTTCTGTCGTGGTCATTCTTAAAAAGTATAGTCGGTCAGTCCAGGTGCTCTTTCATTACGCCAGCCAGCCACTGCATAAACAGGTTTACACGCCGGGAAAGCTCCCGACGCTGCGGGTAAACCAGCGAAAGGGAGAGCGGCTCGGCACGGTAGCCTGGCAACACTTCAATAAGCCGCCCGGCACGCAGGGCTTCGCGCACGGCAATGCGCGGGATCTGAATAATCCCCAGACCGGCAAGACCGGCGGCGAGATAGTTTTCGCTACTGTTTACCGTCAACATGCCGCCAGACTTAAACCACTGGACGCCATTAACGCTGGCAACCTCAAAACCTAACGGATGTACACCCAGGTGCGGTGTATAACGCACTATTGCGTGTGAAGTCAGATCATCGGGGCTTTGCGGATAACCAAAGCGCGTCAGATAGTGCGGACTGGCACAGTTGACCATGGTCAGTTTGCCGAGGGGACGGGCGATAACGCCATCTTCCGGTAACGCGCCAGTGCGTATCACGCAATCAAAACCATCATGAAGAATATCTACCGGACGGTCATGGCTACTCAGTTCCAGCTCAATTCCCGGATGCAGATAGAGAAATTCCGACAGGCGCGGCAGTAACAGGCTTTTCGCGATTCCTGGCGGGATGTCGATGCGTAATTTACCGCTGATACTGGTGGCATCCTGTTGAAACAGACCGTCCAGTTCGCTGAGATTACTCAACACATCTTTTGCTCGTTGATAATAGGTCATGCCTTCTGGCGTGAGTTTGACCCGTCGCGTGGTGCGCTGGAGAAGCTGGGTGCCAAGTTGATGTTCCAGTGCCTGTATCTGGCGCGAAACACTTCCTTTTGGCAAAGCAAAGAAATCCGCCGCGCGGGAAAAACTTTCCAGCTCCGCGACTTTGATGAACAACTGCATTGCGTGAATTTTATCCATTTCTTTGACCGATTGTTGTTCACAGCGAAACAGTAACGCGCATATCGCATTGTTTATTGTTTTTTCTAACATCTAATGCCGGGTTTCACAATGTTGTCATGACGAATGTGGCGATTTCTCAGCAGGAAAAGGGCGGAATAGCTTTCTGAGAAAGGTGAATCCCCCTAAACAGAGCGTATTTTTCAGCGATTCCCTTTAAAGTGAATAGAGGACGTGTTGGCTATTTGTGCTTATTTTTGTCTCATTGCCGTTTGTTATTTTTGCTTGTGGTCGCGGAGTTTCATTTTTAATTGCATGCGTACTAACCACCAATATAAGGAAATCCTCAAAATTGTTTTAAATAGTGCCCTCGACATGTAATTTCAGGCGTTTAGCTGTAACTATTTATATCGGTAACTATTTTCTACGCGTCATCTCTGTAGAATGGCCACCGCCAAATGGCGAATTCTTATTTTTTCTCGCGGGTAATACCCTTCCACTACTTAAGTCTTTTTAACGTATTCAGGTGGAGATTCAGTTATGCAAATAGTCATGTTTGACAGGCAGTCAATATTTATTCATGGAATGAAAATCAGTTTACAGCAGCGTATTCCAGGAGTGAGTATTCAGGGGGCCAGTCAGGCAGACGAGTTATGGCAAAAGCTGGAAAGTTACCCTGAAGCCTTAGTTATGCTCGATGGCGATCAGGATGGTGAGTTTTGCTACTGGTTGCTGCAAAAAACCGTGGTGCAGTTTCCTGAGGTTAAGGTGTTAATCACGGCGACGGATTGCAATAAACGGTGGTTACAGGAAGTTATCCATTTTAATGTGCTGGCCATTGTGCCTCGTGATTCAACCGTCGAGACATTTGCGTTGGCGGTAAATAGTGCGGCGATGGGGATGATGTTTCTGCCTGGAGACTGGCGGACGACGCCGGAAAAGGACATTAAAGATCTCAAATCGTTAAGCGCCCGCCAGCGGGAGATTTTAACCATGTTAGCGGCGGGCGAATCAAATAAGGAGATCGGCAGAGCGCTGAATATCAGTACCGGAACGGTAAAAGCGCATCTGGAATCCCTGTATCGCCGTCTGGAAGTGAAAAATCGCACCCAGGCGGCAATGATGTTAAATATCTCCTCCTGAAGAGGATAATTTTACAGCCAGCAGGAAGTTAGCGGCTGGCTGTAAAAATATTATGGTTCGCCGTACAAACCAATTAAACGGCGTACCACACCGTTAGTCCAGCCAAACCCATCCTGCAACGGATACTCGCCACCGCCGCCTTCGCGGGGAACACCATCGGCAATATGGTATTTCTCGATCATTTTGTGCTGTTCCAGATAGAACTGATTCACCGTTTTCAGCCAGCTGCGCGCGATTTCATCACCCAGAAGGTCATCGCCATACATTTTAAATCCCTGAATTGCCATCCATTGTAACGGTGCCCAGCCATTGGGTTTATCCCACTGTTCACCGGTTTCGTACTCGCTTGCCAGAATCCCGCCAGGTGTCAGTAACCGGCTGCGTACGGCGTTTGCCAGACGATCGGCCTGTTCATGGTTCGCCATGCCGACATAGAGCGGCACAATGGCGGCAGCGGAAAACAGCGCCAGTTGTTCGCGTCGCCAGTCGTAATCGCGGTAGATGCCGTTTTCATCATCCCAGAGGTAACGGTTTACCGCATCGCGACGGGCACTGGCCTTCTGGCGGAACAGTGCTTCTGTCTCTTTCTCGCCTTTCAGCGCCGAGATGTTGGCGATGGCGCTCTCCAGTTTAAACAGGAAGGCATTCAGATCGATGGGGATGAACTGGGTGGTACGAATGCTCGCCAGACGACCAGTATCACGCAGCCAACGGGAAGAGTAATCCCAACCGGAGGCCGCCCCCGCACGTAAATCGCGGTACACCTCGTTAGGCGGGCGACCAGAATGTTTCGCGGTTTCAACGTCTTCAAGCCAGGATTCGTCACGCGGCGTGTCGCGATCGTCCCAGTAACGGTTGAGCAGCGATCCGTCCGGCATCCGCACAACATGGCGATAGGCCTGATTAGGGATCAACGATTCTGCACCGTCCATCCAGAAGGCATATTCCATTTTCAGGTGGTCGAGATAGCGGCGCGCGCCGCGTACACCATCTTCTTCAAACAACTCCACCATCAGCGCAAAAACCGGTGGTTGCGAGCGGCTCAAATAATAGGTGCGGTTGCCGTTGGGGATGTGACCGTAGTTTTCGATCATCCAGGCGAAGTTATCGGCCATGCATTTCAGCAAATCTTCCCGACCACTTTCCGCCAGCCCCAGCATGGTGAAATAGGAATCCCAATAGTAGGTTTCGCTAAAACGGCCGCCCGGGACAATATATGACTGCGGCAGCGCCAGCAGAGAAGACCACGGAATGTGATCCTGTGGTTCACGGGTTAGCACCGGCCACAGCTGGTCGATATGCTCTTTCAGGGAATTTTGCGGGTCCGATACATACTCGCTGGAGTAGACCTCCGGCAGCCAGAAGTGGTTTTCAACAAACTTGCGCAAGTCAAAATCACGATGACGGCGCACTTTACGGTAGCGGATTAAGATATCCAGCGGGTCCATTTTAGGTGCGCAGTCGGGAAAGGTTTTACTGTCGGGGAAAATTTTCGCCGACTGAACATGCTCGAACAGTTCGAGATAGCGATCGGCAGGCGTCAGCGCATCAGAGGCGGGCAGCCCTTCAATCATCTCGGGTTCCGGTTCTGCCTCGATCATCTCATCCAGTTTTAATTCATACGGGTCCAGCTCATAGCAGAGATCGACCTCGATCATCAGTTCGTCTGGATTAGGGTTTTGAATTTTCTGATTGAGCATAAGGATCCGACCTCCGAAATTCGTCGCTAATTATCGGGCTTTTCTTTAAGGGTAGTCATTCGCTCCGCCTGGTGGGCGACAAAGCGTGCGGTGGATCACGTTTATTAACCTGCCAAAAAATATAACGCACTAATATCAATGGAATTTATAAAAATACGGATTTCGTGTTGTTTTTCATTTTCAGAACATTCAATCCTGCTCTCGCCGCAATCATGATATGCCATTCCTGATCTGGGTAATAGGCACAGGCTATCTTATTGATAGTTTATATTCATGTAATTGATTGATTCCTATCAAAAAGCGTATTTCCCTGTTTTTTATGATGGCTTTGTCTCGCAGAGACGTTTGCAGCATTCTGGAAAATTTTCTGGGTCACAATAACTCACCACCGTGAGGGAAGAATAATGAAAATGGTCTCACGTATTACCGCGATCGGCCTGGCTGGCGTCGCGATTTGCTATTTAGGGTTATCTGGTTATGTGTGGTACCACGATAATAAACGCAGTAAACAGGCCGATGTTCAGGCATCTGCTGTCAGTGAAAATAATCAGGTTTTAGGTTTTCTTCGCGAAAAAGGATGCGACTATTGCCATACGCCTTCGGCAGAATTACCCGCCTATTATTATATTCCTGGCGCGAAACAGTTGATGGATTACGACATTAAGCTTGGATATAAATCTTTTAACCTCGAGGCCGTGCGTGCGGCTCTGCTGGCTGATAAACCCGTTTCGCAAAGCGATCTGAATAAGATTGAATGGGTAATGCAGTATGAAACCATGCCACCAACGCGTTATACCGCGCTACACTGGGCGGGTAAGGTGAGTGATGAAGAGCGGGCGGAAATACTCGCCTGGATTGCAAAACAACGCGCAGAATATTACGCCAGTAATGATACTGCTCCGGAGCATCGCAATGAACCGGTGCAGCCCATCCCGCAAAAACTGCCTACCGATGCGCAAAAAGTGGCGTTGGGCTTTGCGCTGTATCACGATCCCCGTTTATCGGCTGATAGCACCATTTCATGCGCTCATTGCCATGCGTTGAATGCGGGGGGCGTCGATGGCAGAAAAACATCGATTGGTGTTGGTGGCGCAGTTGGGCCGATTAACGCGCCGACGGTATTTAACTCAGTATTTAACGTTGAGCAGTTTTGGGATGGTCGTGCGGCAACATTGCAGGATCAGGCTGGTGGACCGCCGTTGAACCCGATTGAAATGGCGTCGAAATCCTGGGACGAAATTATTGCTAAGCTGGAAAAAGATCCGCAGCTTAAAGCGCAGTTCCTCGAAGTCTATCCGCAAGGTTTCAGCGGTGAAAATATTACTGATGCCATTGCTGAATTTGAAAAAACATTAATTACGCCGGATTCCCCATTTGATAAATGGTTGCGTGGAGATGAGAATGCGCTGACGGCACAACAGAAAAAAGGCTATCAATTATTTAAAGATAATAAATGTGCAACTTGTCATGGTGGTATTATTCTCGGCGGACGTTCCTTCGAACCGTTGGGGCTGAAAAAAGACTTTAACTTTGGTGAAATTACGGCGGCGGATATTGGTCGTATGAATGTGACTAAAGAAGAGCGTGATAAATTGCGTCAGAAAGTACCCGGTTTACGTAACGTTGCTTTAACGGCACCGTACTTCCATCGCGGTGACGTGCCGACGCTGGACGGGGCGGTGAAACTGATGCTGCGCTATCAGGTAGGCAAAGAGCTGCCGCAGGAGGATGTGGATGATATCGTAGCTTTCCTGCACAGTCTGAACGGGGTTTACACGCCGTATATGCAGGATAAACAATAATTAATTTAATCGCCCGAACAGGAATGTTTGGGCGATTTTTATTACGATAATAAAGTCTGTTTTTAATATTATCATGTTAAATGTTTATATTATAAAAAGTCGTTTTTCTGCTTAGGATTTTGTTATTTAAATTAAGCCTGTAATACCTTGCTTCCATTGCGGATAAATCCTACTTTTTTATTGCCTTCAAATAAATTTAAGGAGTTCGAAATGGACCAGAAGCTGTTAACGGATTTCCGCTCAGAACTACTCGATTCACGTTTTGGCGCAAAGGCCATTTCTACTATCGCGGAGTCAAAACGATTTCCGCTGCACGAAATGCGCGATGATGTCGCATTCCAGATTATCAATGATGAATTATATCTTGATGGCAACGCTCGTCAGAACCTGGCCACTTTCTGCCAGACCTGGGACGACGAAAATGTCCACAAGTTGATGGATTTATCCATTAACAAAAACTGGATCGACAAAGAAGAATATCCGCAATCTGCAGCCATCGACCTGCGTTGCGTAAACATGGTTGCTGACTTGTGGCATGCGCCTGCGCCGAAAAATGGTCAGGCCGTTGGCACCAACACCATTGGTTCTTCCGAGGCCTGTATGCTCGGCGGGATGGCGATGAAATGGCGTTGGCGCAAGCGTATGGAAGCCGCAGGTAAGCCGACCAACAAACCAAACCTGGTGTGCGGTCCGGTACAAATCTGCTGGCATAAATTCGCCCGCTACTGGGATGTGGAGCTGCGTGAGATCCCTATGCGCCCCGGTCAGTTGTTTATGGACCCGAAACGCATGATTGAAGCCTGCGACGAAAACACCATCGGCGTGGTGCCGACTTTCGGCGTGACCTACACCGGTAACTATGAGTTCCCGCAACCGCTGCACGATGCGCTGGATAAATTCCAGGCCGACACCGGTATCAACATCGACATGCACATCGACGCCGCCAGCGGTGGCTTCCTGGCACCGTTCGTCGCCCCGGATATCGTCTGGGACTTCCGCCTGCCGCGTGTGAAATCGATCAGTGCTTCAGGCCATAAATTCGGTCTGGCTCCGCTGGGCTGCGGCTGGGTTATCTGGCGTGATGAAGAAGCGCTGCCGCAGGAACTGGTGTTCAACGTTGACTACCTCGGTGGTCAGATTGGGACTTTCGCCATCAACTTCTCCCGCCCGGCGGGTCAGGTGATTGCACAGTACTATGAATTCCTGCGCCTCGGTCGTGAAGGCTATACCAAAGTACAGAACGCTTCCTACCAGGTTGCTGCTTATCTGGCGGATGAAATCGCCAAACTGGGGCCGTATGAGTTCATCTGTACCGGTCGCCCGGACGAAGGCATCCCGGCGGTTTGCTTCAAACTGAAAGATGGTGAAGACCCGGGATACACCCTCTACGACCTCTCTGAACGTCTGCGCCTGCGCGGCTGGCAGGTTCCGGCCTTCACTCTCGGCGGTGAAGCCACTGACATCGTGGTGATGCGCATTATGTGTCGTCGCGGCTTCGAAATGGACTTTGCTGAACTGTTGCTGGAAGACTACAAAGCCTCCCTGAAATATCTCAGCGACCACCCGAAACTGCAGGGTATTGCCCAGCAGAACAGCTTTAAACATACCTGATAACATAACGTTGTAAAAACCGAATGCCCAACCTTTAAAAAACAGCTGGGCATTCGGTTGCTTATTAATCGCAATAATATATTGGCTGTCTATTCATCGTGTTGATAAGATATATGTTATATGAATGTTTATTAAATGTAGCGATTATATTTAATGTAACGAAAAGGGATTATTTGCTTACTATTAATTTCCCTGCGTTCTTAAACACGTTTTTGTATTATAAATCCAGTCATCCTGCCCGTAGAACATCACACATTATCATCCTGTTCTCCCGCTTCGTTTAAATTTATTTATCAATCAATTTGACTTAAGAGGGCGGCGTGCTACATTAATAAACAGTAATATGTTTATGTAATATTAAGTCAACTATGCAACCACTACATGGTAATTGTCTAATTGCGTACGCAAGACATAAATATATTCTCACCATGGTTAATGGTGAATATCGCTATTTTAATGGCGGTGATCTGGGTGATGCTGCCAACTTACTGATTTAGTGTATGATGGTGTTTTTGAGGTGCTCCAGTGGCTTCTGTTTCTATCAGCTGTCCCTCCTGTTCAGCTACTGACGGAGTGGTGCG